>NZ_CP086136.1:2040000-2340000 GCF_017565645.3 Bradyrhizobium barranii subsp. barranii | reverse complement strand
AGCCGTTCCCATGGCGACCTCAGGAGCGAAGCGTTCATCGATGGCCGGCCCAATGCGGTCAGGAAGACGGTCGGCTCGGCGGTGAAATTCGGCCGGATCGCGGAGGGCAGCGCCGACATCTATCCCCGCTTCGGACCCACTTGCGAATGGGATGTCGGGGCGGGCTGCGCGGTCGTGACGGCGGCCGGCGGCAAGGTCACCGACGGCAAGGGTGGCGAGCTCCGATTCGGCCAGCGCGGCGACACCGGCTTCATTATCCCAGAGTTCATCGCTTGGGGCGATCCGCGGGCGGCAGGCTGCTACTGACTGAGCTGTTATTGACTAAGCTGTTCCTGGAGCGCCGGCCAGCGCTTGCGTACCTCATAGAGGAAGCGCTCCGGGTCGGCGGCGAAGGCATCGCGGTTGGCCTCCCGGCTGAACAGATAGAGCCGCTGCGCCGAAATCACGTAGAAGCGGGGATTGGCGGCGACGGCGACGCCGCGGGCGATGTCGGCCGGATCGTACCCGCCGAACTGCGGTCCATAGATCTCGGGATGGGCCAGGAAGGACGCCCGGTTGCCCTCGTTGCGGAAACGCCAGACCGCGCCCCAGAGGTTCGCCTCGAACTCGGCCGTCCCCTGCACGGCCGCGCCATCGACGAAATAGGATACGGGGTCGAACCCCTCGATCGCCACGCCGCTGAAGCGGTTGACGACGATCCGCTCGGTGGTGGCAGCCTCGGCCGGCAAACCTGCGCAAGCGATCCAAATGCCGGCCAGCAGGCAGACCAGAAAGCGGATCAAGGCGATTCCGGGGCGCAAAGGGCTATCTTCCTGCCGTTGTGCCGTCATAGTTGCTGCGGATAACATCCGAGTCGAGGGGACATCCGGCGCAACCTAGAGCCGTGCCTGTTGGCGTCAGGTTAAGGAAGCGGCGGGATTCGATACCAGGGGTTCTTTTATGACTTTCGCATCACGCCTTGCTGCGGTCGCGCTTGCCGCGCTGGTCGGCTGGATCGTCCCGGCCTCCGCCCAGCAGCCGCCGCCGCCCAATTTGCCGCCGCCGCAGCGGAGCCCGTCACCCAGCACCTATGGGCCTGACGAACTCGTAACCGCCGGCCACCGCTTCTTCGGCAACGTCTCGCGCGGGCTCGCCTCGATCATCGAGAAGGCCGTCAGCCAGTGGGGCCTGCCCAACGGCTATATCCTGGGTGAGGAAGGGTCCGGCGCCTTCGTTGCCGGCCTGCGCTACGGCGAAGGCACGCTCTACACCAAGAACGCCGGCGACCTGCGCGTCTATTGGCAAGGCCCCTCGCTCGGCTTCGACTGGGGCGGCGACGGCGCGCGCACCATGACGCTGGTCTATAACCTGCCCGCCACCAACGCGATCTACCAGCGCTTCGCCGGCATCGACGGCTCGGCCTATATCATCGGCGGCTTCGGCATGACGGCGCTCACCGCCAACAACATCGTGCTGGTGCCGATCCGCTCGGGCCTCGGGCTACGGCTGGGCGCCAATATCGGCTATTTGAAATTCACCCCGCGCGCGACCTGGAACCCGTTCTAGGGCTCCCTCCTCCGGTCCGATTCCGGATTCACGTTAACAACAGGGCGGGGCTGGCTTTTTGCCGGCCCGCCATGCATTGTCTTTGGTAAATTTTTCCTTGCTTTCGGAGTTCTGGCCCCATGGTCGAACCGATCATGTACCTGGCGATCGGCTTCCTGCTCTCGATGCTGTGCGGGCTTGCCATCGTGCCGCTGGTGCATAACCGCGCGGTCCGCCTGACCACGCGCCGGCTCGAGGCCGCCACCCCCCTCTCGATGGCCGAGATCCAGGCCGACAAGGACCAGCTCCGCGCCGAATTCGCCATGTCGGCGCGGCGGCTCGAGATGAGTGTCGACCAGCTCAAGAACAAGACCACGAGCCAGCTCGCCGAGCTCGGCAAGAAGAGCGACGCCATCAACCGCATGAAGATCGAGCTCGGCGAGAAGAACGCCACGATCTTCGCGCTGGAGGCACGCGAGAAGGCGGTGAAGGAGCAGCTCCGCGCCACCGAAGAGGAATTCAGCGCCAAGACCGAGGCCCTGCGCGCCGCCGAGAACGCGCTGACCGACAAGCAGGGCGAACTCGCAAAAATCAACTCCGAGCTGTCCGACCGCTCGATGATGGCGGAGAGCCGGCAGGTCGAGCTGGTCGCGGTGCGCGCGCAGATCGAGAACTTGAAAAATCGCGTCGGCGACGCCGAGAAGGAATTTGCCGCCACGCAGGCGCGGCTGACGCAGGAACGGACCGAATCCGAGACCGCCTCCCGCGAGCTCGGCGATGCGCGCGGCCGTGTCGAGAATCTGAGCCAGCGCGTCACCGAGCTCGATCGCCAGCTGATCGTGCAGGTCAAGGAGGCCGAGATGCTGTCGGGCCGCGTCGCCGATCTCGAAGGCCGCCTCGCCACGCAGGGCAAGCTGCTCGCCGAGCGCGACTACGAGAACAACCAGCTCCGCCAGGCCAATGAGGGTAATGATCGTACCATCAAGGAGCTGCGCGTCGAGATCGCCGGCTTGAGCGGCGGCAAATCGTCGGCGGCGTTCGAATCGCTCCGCGCGGAAAAGACCGCGCTGGAGGAGCAGCTGCGCACCGCGCGCGACGAGCGCGCCAAGCTCCAGCGCGACATCAACGCGATCCAACAGCAGGCGGAGAGTTCCTGGGCGACCGAGCGCATGGAGAATGCGCTGCTGCGCGAACGCATCAACGACATCGCGGCCGAGGTCGCCAAGCTCGCGATGCAGCTCGAAGGCCCGAACTCGCCGATCGAGGCGCTGCTGGCGGCCGAGGCCGGCCAGCCCCCGAAACCGGCGCCCCGCCCGGCCAATGACGCCGCCGGCAATGGCGCGGCCGCAATCACCCTGCCCGAAGGCGGCGGAACGCTCGCCGAGCGCATCCGCGCGCTCCAGGCCCACGCCTCCCGCGCCCGCCAGCAGGGCGCATAAGCGGCCCAAACCACGGATTCGCCTGCGATTGCGTGATTGGCGGAAGGTTTTCCGGCCTCGAGGCGCCTGGAAACTTGACACCTTTGGCCCGCACTTCTAAATCGCGGGCTCCGATGTGCCGGCCGGCCGAAAGTCCGGCCGTCGGCATGATGGTCCCGGGCGCATAGCTCAGCGGGAGAGCGTTCCCTTCACACGGGAGAGGTCCAAGGTTCGATCCCTTGTGCGCCCACCATCCATCCTCCTGAACCCTGACGGTTGCCGACGATCGCCCAAGCCTCGCGGCTGTCGGGGACCGTCCGAACCAAAATGTCGAAAACAACCCCATGCACAGTAGCCGGCGTCAGTCGGATCAATGGGTTACGCCTTTTCCGAAATTCGATTGACGCGTCGGGCAAAACACCGGCATGATGGCATCATCCAAGGAGAGGCCCGCACCCCCCCCCTGCGACTAGCCCGCCTTGACACGCGAGAGGCCCATGGTTCGACCCATGTGCGCCCACCATTGATCCTAGATTTCAAGAGTCGCTGAAAGCTCCCTTGCGAGGCGTGCGAACGTCCGCTTTGCCAAAAGCGGTCATTCACCCGAGGTCGGCTTTTGACCCAAAGCGGACATGCCGACCTCGGTCATCGCAGTAAGCTGGGTTGGAGCTATCCTATTCACAGAACCTCGAGGACTATCATCTTTCGGTGGTCTTTGCGGGACAGGTGACTGGGACGTACATCGATATCGGCGCAGGGGCATCCGGTAGCTGAGCTGTGCTTCGGAAGCTGGTAGCGGCGCAACCGCGCTTCAGACCCGTCCGTTGACCGGCAGCAGCGCGCCGGTAACGGCGCTGGCGGCGTCACTCGCCAGGAAGAGGATGACATCGGCGAGTTCCTTTGGCGCGACCCATTCGGAAGAATCGGCCTTCGGCATGCTGGCGCGGTTTGCCGCGGTATCGATGATCGAGGGCAGCACCGCATTGACGGTGATCTTGCCTTTCAACTCGGCAGCTAGTGACTCCGTCAGCTTATGCACGCCGGCCTTCGACGCCGCATAAGGACCCATGCCGGGGCCGGCCTGCAGTGCGCCCGTCGCACCGATATTGACGATGCGGGCCGCCCGCGAGTTGAGAAGATGCGGGATCGCTGCGCGCGAAGCATTCAGCGCGGTCTCGACATTGAGAGCATGCATGCGCTGCCAAACCTTGGGATCGCCGTCGGCAATGGTCTCGAAGGCAAATCCGCCAGCAATATTGATTAGCGCGTCGATCGCGCCAAAATGCGCGGCTGCGGCATCGATCGCCTCTTTCGCCTGTGCCGCATCAGTCAGGTCGATGCGGCCGAATTCGATCCGCTGGGCTGTTGCGGCGAACTGCGACTCAGCATGATCGATACCGGCGACTCGCGCGCCGCGCGAAAGGGCTTCCTCGGCGACCACCTTGCCAAGCGCGCCCAGCGCGCCGGTGATGATAAAGACGTTACCCTTCATGGCGGTCTCCGTGCGAATGAGAATGAATCGACGCCGCAGTCACTATAGTCAGCAGAGCTTCAAAATGTGCGCCGCCCTGGCTGAGATCGACCGCGACGATACCGGGATAAAATGCCGACGACGCCCGGCATCCGCCCAGGCTTGCGGCGCGTATCATTGGCGCCGATCTGCCACAGTCACGCATCACGTCTTCCACTTGATCATCGTCCGCAGGATGCTCATTGGGCGGCCGGCGTAGGGCGGCTGAAATAGCATTTGGATCGGCGAGAGAGGACCTTGATAGAAGACCGGGCGCAATTTTGAAAAGGTGTTGAACCCCTCGCGCGCGTGGTAATGGCCCATACCGCTCGCACCGATCCCACCGAATGGCAGGTCGTGCTGGCCGACGTGCAGGAGAGCTTCATTGACCGATACGCCACCCGACATCACCCGCGAGATGTAGAAGTCGCGCAGCTCGGCATCGGAGGTGAATGGATAGATTGCCAACGGTCGGTCGTGACTATTGATATAGTCGGCGACCTCCTGCCGATCTGTATAGGTCTTGATCGGCAGGATCGGGCCAAAGATCTCGCGCTGCATGACAATCATGTCGTCCGTCGGATTTAGCACGAGATGCGGTGGAAATTTGCGCTGCTTCGTGTCCGGAATCTGCCGTTCCGCAAGATTGACCAGGACTGCACCCTTTGTACGGGCATCATCCAGGGTCGCCTGCAGCCGCGTGAACGACGGTTCATCGATGATCGACGTGTAGTCTTGACCGTTGATGTCCGGGAAGCGCTCGGCAAACAGCTTGCGGCAATGATGGACGAACTCGTCCTCACCCCCTTTGGGCAGAAACATGTAGTCGACATTCGTACAGATCTGACCGGCATTGAACATCTTCACCCAGAGAATGCGCTCTGCCGCTGTCTTGACCGGGAAGTCAGGCCCAACAATTGCAGGTGCCTTGCCGCCCAATTCAAGCGTGACAGGGGTGAGGTTGCGGGCCGCGTTTGCCATGACTGCGCGACCGGTCGCGCCGGATCCCGTGAACAGCAGATGGTCGAAGGGCAATGACGAGAATGCGGGTCCTCGTCCGCCGCCATCCTCGAAAAAGGCAAGCTTCTCGAGCGGGAAATACTTCGGCGAGACACGGATCAGGACCTCGGCGAGCGCTCTTGAATTTTCCGACATCTTGACCATCGCACGATTGCCGGCGGCCAGAATTGCGGCGAGCGGGCAGAAGCTGAGGTTAAGCGGGAAATTCCAGGGAACGATGACCCCGACGACGCCGAGCGGCTGTGGGATGACGCGGTTGCGCGCGAGCGGGTAGGTCATGAAGTCGACGTGCCTGCGCTGCGGTTTCATCCACTTTTTCAGGTTCTTTCTGGCGTCGGCGATTGTTTCCAGGACAACGAAATATTCGGCGAACAGGGTCTCGAATTCAGACCGGTTGCCGTAGTCGGCGTTGATCGCTGCGACCAGCTCGTCCTTGTTGTCCTTCAGGAGTTGCCCGAGGGCCTTCAGGTCAGCAATGCGCTGATCGTAGGATGGCTCGGGCGCCGCCAAATAGGCCGCCCGCTGCGCGGCGAAGCAGGACTGCAGTTCGGCGGGAATGTCGACGGAACGGAAATTGACAGGCACGTTCATGATGTTCGCTTTCTCTGGGTTTCGCGTGTCCTCCAGGTGGATAACCAGGGCACGCGCTGACCGTGACCGTGTCAACTCCAAGTCAGTGCATGCTTGCGCTCGCATGGACGGAGCCCGGCCTCTCATCCATGATCCGCTTGATGGCGCGAGCGCAGCAGCCGCACTGGGCGCAGCATCCGAGGCAAGCATACACCTCGCTCATGCGGGGCCGTCGCGCTTCTTTTATGACCACTGACCGCACCTGGTGGTCGCTGAACACATTGCAAGAACAGACGATCATCGCCTTCTCCTAACCAATACCAATGAGTCGGATGAAGACCGCCACAAGCGCGGTGCTCCAGCCGCAAGCACGATGGTTTCCGCTCGGCTCATCTCGGTGTGGCCAAGAGGCCGCTCGCGGACCAGATGGTTACCCATTCCAGCTCCTTCCGAGGCATCGCGAACGCTTGCTGCGGCGCCTCGACGCTACCCGCGTTCAGGTGGCCTTCTGCTTAGCTTCGGTCTGCAGGTCTGCTTCGGTGAAGCCACGGCCGCCGGGGCGGAGCGCCGAATGTTCGCGCTTTGAGTGGACGAGCGGGTAGAACATCTGCGTCGTCCAGCGCTCCGGGCCAAACAGGATGTCGTCCTGCAGGCCGACCTTGGCGGGATATTTGCGTGTGATATGCGCCGTGCCGAACAGCACGTCCCAGAAGAACAGCAGGTTGCCGAAGTTGCCCTTGTAGTGGCCAATGCCATCTTCGTTGGTGAGCGCATGGTGCGCCTGGTGCGTGGCCGGCGTGGAGATGGTGCGCTCCAGCACCCACATCAGCGGATGCAGCGCGCGGATGCGGTACAGCGGCGCATCCCACGCCCAAGCGCAGTGCGCGCCCAGGATGACCGCCAACTTGATCACCAGGTACGCCGCATAGACTGGGCCGAAACCCAGGTACACCGCCACGCCGCCGATCCACAGGCCCGGCATCATCAGGTAGTAAAAGAAGTTGTTGCGGTAGGTAATGCGCACGCTCATGTAGGCCGCGCTGTGATGCGCGCGGTGCAGCGGCCACAGCAAGGGCGTGTGCGAGGCGCGGTGCCAGAGGTACTGCGTGAGGTCATCGCCGATGAGCAGCAGTCCGGCCATCGCCCACCATGGCAGGTTGGCCCAGGCGTCGTGCTGCGTCGGCATGAGCCAGCTGCACAACGCGTTGCTGCCCAGCAGTGCGATAGGCTGGGTGATGGCGATCGGGCTGACGAACATCAGCACTTCAAGCGAGGCGTCGTTGGCTGTCGCGTTGCCGCGCACGGTGGCTTGATACCGCCGGGTGACGAACTCCATGGCGGCAAAGCCTAGGATGCAGGCGCCAATTAAGAGGTACTGCAATTGCGAGCTCATATGGGACGTCTCCTGCCGCTCTCATGTTTTAAATTGTGGAACGGTCTAAGGGGTGTCGCCATATTGCGTCCAATGCATAATACTCATCGTCTTGATGCATGGAGAGCAATGCCGTGAATCTGCGCCGCCTGAATCACGTTGTCGCCCTTGCCGACACTCTGCACTTCGCCCGCGCCGCCGCAGCCGCCCACCTGAGCCAGCCGGCCTTCAGCCGCAGCATCCAGGCCATCGAGAACGACCTGGGTATCCGCCTGTTCGACCGCGACGTTGGTGATGTCCGCCCTACCCGTGCCGGGGAATTCGTCATTGAGCGGGCGCGCAAGCTGCTGTTCGAGGCGCGTTGCCTGCAGCGCGACGTGGATCTTTACCGCGACAGCCAGCTCGGCGACACGGCCTTCGGCGTCGGGCCGCTGCTAACGGCCACCCTGATGCCACGCGCGCTTGTGGCGTTGCGCCGCCAGCACCCGCAGGTGGCGCTGCGCATGGAGGTCGGCAACTGGGTGCAGTTGCTGGAGAGCTTGCGTACCGAAAGCATCGAGTTCTTTGCCGCCGATGTCCGTGACATGCCTGGGGATGCCGCGCTGGACATCCAGTTGATCGGGGGGCAGCAGGCCGGCCTGTATGTGCGGGCAGGACATCCGCTGGCCGGGCGCGAGCACATGCTGCAGGACGTCTGGGCGTACGGTCTCGCCGCACCGAAGTTGCTGAGCCCCTCAAAGGTGGAGCTCGCCGCCCTGCTGGGCCTGCCTGCGGGCCAGGAGGCCGCCATTGCGCTCGAGTGCGACAACTACGGCCTGCTCAAGACGGTCGCGCTCACCACGGATACCGTTCTGGGTGCGACGAACGCGGCGGTACGGGGGGAGCTGGAATCCGGCGCGCTTGTCCGGCTTGTCGTACATGGCTGGCAGTCGCCGCCGTCAAGCACGGGCATCGTGTGTTTGCGAGGGAGAACCTCGTCGCCGGCAGCCAAGGCAACCGTAGCAGCGATTGTGCGGGCAGCGGCCGAGATCAACGTCTAGGCGCCTTGTCGCACTCGACGCATCGTCCGGTGCGGATGACGACTGTTTCGAAGTGATCGACCAGACGCCGGAGTCTGCTTGTGGCCCTTAGCCGACCTCGCTAATTTCCCAAATGTCCGCTTTGCCCTCGCAAGCAGAAATCAGGCAGCCGACCGACATGGGCCAGATTCGGACATCGCAGCACAATGCGCATCTTGATCAACTCGAACAGCCGCCGCAGCAGGTCGCGACGACCACGATAGCAGTCGGGGCTCGCTCTGGCCGGCAACCTCGATCATGCGAACGCTAGGGACCGAGCGGCGTGAGGGCGCTGCGCAGTGGTGCGCTGGAAATCTGCATCAAACCCGCAAATGGCTGCCCCAGTTCCAGGACCAGGTAGATCGCCCCGGCGGCCGACAGTGCAAAAACGAACAGCGAGCCGAAAACGGTTGCGCTGGGTTTGGCAAACAGGCCGAAGCTTCCAAAGATGATGGTGAGCCAGACAATCAGCACCACCAGGAACGGCATAGGGATCGAGTTGTTCGTCTGTGCGAACAGCGACAGGCGGGTTTGCGCAATGTCGGTGGCGATCTGTATGGCCCTGGCTTGCAGGGAGCGCTGGGAATCGTTCTGCGGCGAAAGCTCCTGAAGCTTCGCAAAGAATGCTTCGCTTACGGCGCTGGCCTCGAAGGGGTTCGCCTTGGCAACCTCGGAACTTTTCTCGCGCCACATTCGATCGGCTAAAACAACGATGGCGCGCCGCAACAGATTGCGTTCGTCATTCGCCTCCGGTCCGTACTGCGCCAGCAGATTGTCGAGCAGGACAACATTACTCGTCATCTGCGTGACTTGAGTGCTCTGCGTGTCGTAGGAGCCCTTCGCCGATGCGATCAGCAGGCCGAGGACAAGCGCGGCTATCGTCCCGATGAGGCCCGTGCCCAGCCTGACCACATCCTTGTCATCCGTGCTCAGGTGATGCCCAGGAAGGAACATACCGAGCAGGGCACCGCCTGAGATGCATAGAAACGTGATGCACGATAGCGCGATTGCATTCATGATTCACCACTGTGTTGCGAGGCGTGTCGTGACTTAGCGCTGTGTCGCCTTCGCCGCGGAGGCAACTGCGGGTCCCTTGGCGATCAATGTGCGTCGGTCGTGAATCAAGCTCTCCAGCCGGTGGGCTGCCACGTTCAATGTGGCATCATCCACCGCGCTCTCGTCTCCAGCAGCGGATTTGGCGAGCTCCGCCTTTAGAATGCGGTCGATTTCGTCTTCGATATCCGAAAGTTCGGCCTCTGTATCGACTTTCCGAATCCGGCGCGCCAGGGCGTAGAGAGAATCGAGCGGGCCTTCGGCTGCGCGGCTGCCGAGGCCCAGGAATTTCCACGCCGCCGCAAGCATGGTGGCAGCGCCACCCAGTACCATCGGCGTCAAATAGATCCAGTTGCCGTATTCATCCATGAAGCTTTGCGTGGTGCTGTTGTAGACGGCTGCCGCGCCAGGATGCAGCGGAAGGTAGGCATCCTGGTCGGTGCTGGGCGCGGTGATCTGTGCGAAAATCGGCTGCTCGCGCAGCAGATTCCTGCGCGCGCTCATGATCGCCTCCGTGAGGTCGGTTACCAGATCAGTGCCAAGCTTCTTTTGCGCAACCAGGTATAGCGAGGTCCTCAGGGTCGTCAGGTCATCTTCCGGGACCGGCGGCGATCCCCGCAGCGTGCCCTTCGGGACGTCGAAGCTTTCAAAAGCGCGCTCATTCTCTGCAATTGCCCCCGCGGAATCGATTGGGATCAGTACCGGGGTCTTTTTACGGTCGAGCTGAAAAAATCCGCGAACGAGCGAAAGGTATTTTTCGGCGAGCGGGATCACGACAAGCAGGGCACTGACTTGTTTTGACTGAATGGCTTGCCGGACATCCGTCAAAGCAAGGTTCTTGAAGACAGTTTTTGCGCCCGCCAGATCGTATCCCTTGGTCAACACATCGACAACTTTGGCGTTCACTGCTCCGCCGACCACGCCGACCGTGCGTCCCTTCAGGTTGGCAATGCTGTCGATGGACGATCCCGGCGGCGCGATGATCAGTACGACCATATGGCTGACGACGACGACGGCTTGCGCCTGCGACAAGTCGCCGACATCGCCGCGAACCACAGCGAGATCGACCTTGCCCGCGGAGAAAGCGGCAGCGGCCTCAAGCGCGGTGCCGCTGTCGATGACCTTGAGTCGGACCGGCGCGTTCACTGAAACGAACTCGCCTGCCATCGCTGACATTGCCTTGGCCGCCTCGCCGTCGACCGAACCGACCGCCACAGTCAGCGTTACCGGGCGGCTGTAGTACCGATAGGCAAGGAGACCCGCGCCTGCCGCAAAGGCGACGACGCCGAGGAGCAGGAAAAAGCGAAGCCACAGCGGCAATTTCATCGACATCATGCTCGCCACCTGTGTGGGTTCGCCACGTCCCTGCCGCTGTATTCTGCACACCTGCGATGCCCGCAAACGTCCGCGGCCAGAATAGCTGCCAGCCGCCGCTCTACGTGCTCGCTGCTACGGCAGATGAGGACGTTGATCTATATCAAGCTCACCCACCGCTGAAGGTCTACGGGAAACGGCCGGCAAATCGGGCTGTTTGCGCGCCCTATGCGGCGGCTCATTCCCTCTCCTCGATCAGGGGTGATCATCATGCAATCCTCTTGGCCTAACGAGCCCAGTCGTCGCCTGGTTCTAGGCGCACTCGCAGCAGTGCCCGCATTCTCCGTGCCACTCGTTGCCGGTGCCCAGACACAAACAACGCCCGCGCAAGCACCGCTTCCCGCAGCCGGTTTTTCATTCGCTGCGGTCGGCGATACCCGACCGATGATGTACCTCCCGTTGAAAGAGGGACAACCGGACCTCAGCAAGTTCTTCGTCGAGATGTTCGGATTGGTCATGCCGGAAAAGGTCGCCGAGGCCGTCGTAGCGAAGGATGTGAAGATGATCTTCGATCCGGTCACAAAGGACCTGGTCAAGGTCGTCATGCCGTTCGCATCCAAGACGGAAGTGATGACCCTGACGGTAGATAAGGGTTGGGTCACTGAGGCATCCGTTGAAGACGTGAAACTGCTTCCCGGAGTGCATCGAACCATGTTCCGGCTTCAGGGCGGCGAATGGGTGACGCGCGAAATTGTCAAGGACGTTCAATCCGGTCGCGCCAAATTCGTGGTCAATAGCGGTGACGCTGTGTGGTGGGGCAATCAGGGCTTGACCGTGAGTGACAGCCCATACTGGAAGCGCGTGAACGAAACAATGTTGAAGAAGCTACCCGCGCCGGATGACGAGATGCGCGCGGCCGGTCTGGATGGGCGCTTTTTCATGAGTGTGGGTAATCATGAGGTGTGGGCCGACCCAAAGATTGAGGGCGTACTTTCGGCTGTGCCGTATCTGAAAAAATTCGGCGTCACGCCGGAAAACCTCATCTACAAATTCGACTTCAAGGGCACCCGCTTCATCTATCTCTGGAGTGGCAAGTACGATTACCGTTCGCCGTCGCTGTGGGACGCTGATCGGCCAAAATATGCCGAGCAGATGACCCAGCTTCAAAAGTGGATGGACGAGGCGAAGGCCAACGGCATTCGGAAGGCGTTTATCGTCTTCCACTATCCCGTGTTTGCGCGGTCAGGCTTAGGCCCGATCCCGGCTCCCGATAACCCGCACAAGGTGATTGCGTCGTATGCCAAGGACATGGAGGTGATCGTGTTGAACGGGCACGTCCACACCACGGAAATCTACGATGTAGATGGGGTAAAGTATCTGATGTTGGGCGGTGGGGGCGCAGAACAAGACCCAATCCTGCCGGGGCGAACCAGCATCAAGGTGGCCGCCGACTATCCGCGGGACCTTTACTGGAAGGGCCAGCCTCCGCAAGAGGAGTACAACTACGTGCTGGTGGACGTTGAACCCGGCCAGAAGACGAAGTTCACCCTCAATCGCTTCCGGCCGTGGTCGGCGGAGCCATTCGGGACTGAGGAACTCTTCACGTGACAGCAAGCGGGCAATAGGCCGGGAGTGAGGTTCTGGCGACAGTACTCCTGATTATTCACGGCTTGGTCGCCGTTGCACTGCTTGGCGCGATTACGCACCAGACCTTGGCGACGTGGGCGACTGTGCGAACGCGCCCCAGTTCGTTTTTCGGCCGCTTTCGCTCCGTGTCATCGGCCCGGTTCGCCGATGCCGTCGTCGTCTTGTATGCCATCTCCATCCTGCTTGGTGGGATCATCTATCTGTATTTTCGCGTCGACATCAGGCCGGAGTTAGAGCGCGCCGGTCATTGGCCAGCCCTGGGCTACTTCGACCTCAAGGAGCACTTCGCCGCTATCGGTTTTGCGTTGCTACCAGCCTACTGGGTTTGCTGGCGACGGCCGCGTGCCGACGATCCTGCTCAGACGCGCACGATGCTCACCTCGATCCTCGCCTTTGTCATCTGGTGGGGCTTCCTAACTGGCCACGTCGTAAACAACATCAGGGGTTTCGGCGCATGACGTTATCGGCTGCGTTCCGCCGCTTTGCATTCGCGTTCGGGACGACATTTGGCTTCCTCTACGTGGTTGCACTCGCAAAGGACCTTGCTCTTTTCACCGTTTTCCCGTCGCTCGGCATCGTGCTGGCGGGCACGCATCATTCGCGAGACGTTGCTGACCCTGCGATGGGATTTCTAGCTCCAGCGATGTACTGGTACGGGTGGGCCGCGACGGCCGCGCTCGGGGCACTGATCGTCGCCCTCGTTGCTGCGTCGTTACCCGGACGTTCAGTGCGAATCAGCCGTATGGCTCTCCCAGCATGGGATCAGTAGAACGAGACGGAACAATCTGACTCGCGTGCTGATCGCAAGGACGCGACCGTACAAGAGCCCAAAGCGAACTCATCTCGTCCATCGTCCCGCGAGGGACCTCCTCCCGCTAAACAACGGGTGCGTGGACCGCGCGTCGCACTATTGTGCCGCGGGCGTGGCCTCCCGTGTCCAGCGGAATTCCGTTCCGTCGCTCCACATGCGGTGCATGATGACGGCGAGCCGCCGCGCCAAAGCGACGATCGCCTTCTGCTGCCCGCGTCGTTTGGCGATCTGCATGGCCCACGCCTTGAGCCAGGACCATTTCTGCACCCGCGTCAGCATGACCTGTGCGGCCTCATAGAGTAGCGCTCGCATGGCTTCATCACCGCACAGCGAAATCCGGCCGATGCGGTGGCTTTCGCCGGACTGGTTGAGAACTGGCGTCAATCCAAGGGACGGCCCGACGGCTTTCGAACTCTTGAAGCGGGCGGGAACGTCGATCGTGCTGATAAAGGCCAGCGACGTGACGGGGCCGACACCAGGGATCGTCATCAACCGACGACAGACCTCGCTTTCCCGGGCAAGTAGAAGCACTTTGCGATGCAGTTGTGTGAACTGTTCGCGTAAAACGCGTCGGGCGACGAGAAGCGGTTCCATGAGTTCGGCCAGCTCCGGCTGACCGCCGACGAGTTCGTGGATACGTTGTTCAAAGCCGATCACCCCCACAATTCCGACCTTCAAGCCGAAGTTGCGTAACAGCCCACGAATGTCATTCTCGATGGCAATGGCCTTCTCCTGAAGCAGCTTGCGACCGGCAAGCAGGACCCGTCGCTTTTGGCTGATCAGGGTCTTGACGTGGACAGGCCGGAACAAGCCGACGCGCATCATCTGCGCAATGCCACGCGCATCATTGCGGTCGCTCTTGTTCACCTGCGCCTTGAGGAACGCCTTGGCATGTCGCGTCTCGATGCAGATTACCGGCAGGCCAGCCTCCGCCAGCCCGCTGAACAGCCATTGCGACAGCGGTCCAGCCTCGAGCCCAATCCGATCAAACCGCCAAATCGGATCGTTGAGTGCAGCAAGAAGATCGTCCGGGTGACTCACCAACTTCGCTTCCCGGCAAATGCGGCCCGTTTCGTCGACAATGCACAGGGACGTCTCTTTGACCGACACGTCCAGTCCAGCGTAATGTTTCATGCTGCGCTTCTCCGTCTGATGCTTGTGGCTGTTCGAAAACAGACCACGTTTATCATCAACCTGAAGCGCAGCACCCTGCTAACGCGGGGCTCAGCAACAGGCCGAATACCCCATCTGACTTGGGTGCTTCCGCACATGGATCATGACCGACCAAGCTCAAAGCGGGCTCTTTGTTCGGAAAACCGCTTCGCGCTCTTCCGGATCAAGCTTCAAGCAGCCCGATCCGGCCGTAAGGCCGCGTAGAGACCGACGAGGGTTCCGATGGCGACCAGGCCTGCCGCCAGCAGCACCTGCAATTCCCCGTCATCGGTGGCGCCTGCGGACGACACCAGTCTGGTCACAATGACGAACAGAATGCCCACGGAGGCTGCTGCACCCACACTGAGATAAGCGAGCTCTCGCGTCAGGTTCCGGCCAAGAAGTCCGAGGGCCGTGAAATACATCGCGCAAGCGTTGGGATGAACGAACAAGGCAACGCGCGCGTACGGACCATAGGAGTCGAGAAGGGACTCACATCGGCCCAGTGCCGCTTTTGAGGTAACCCGCTGCAACATCGGTCTGAAAAAGCGAGCCTGTCCGTAACTCAGAACGGCGCCCACGATGATGGCCGCCCACGCCACGATGAAAACGGAGACATCCGCAGGCTTCGGATTGAGCGCCACGGACATCAGGATGAGGGCGGTTCCGGGAAAATAGCCGAAATACGGAAAGACCGACTCCAGGAGCACGCAAGCGAACATGAAGACCGGAAACCATGCCGAACCGGTCGCATCCTGGACGATGGCGTTCAAGTCGAACAGGTTCGTCTTGTACAGGACGAGGTACATGCACATGGCCAATCCGGCCAGCGCGTAGAACGGCAACGCCCCCGACAGAAACCGTCTCATCCAGCCGCCGCGCTTTGTTTCGCGGACACGGCGGAGACCTTCGATATCGGGACAAGACGACCGAAATGCATGGCTCATGTTTAGGCGAATGAGATTGCCCCTGTCGATAGCAATCCTCGCCCCAGCTGCGCGGGCCAATCGCCGCATTGAAATGCCCGCCGATCGGGAAGGTGCAGTCGATCACAGACCCAGTGTGACCTCAGCCCAGTGCATCGCGGTGCTGCCGCCCAGAAACTCGATCACGCGGGGTTCGATGGTCTCCGGCCGATCGGAGCCAGTGACAGCGGTCGCTGCGATCATGTCGCAACGCTCGTTGTAGACGACCGACACCAGCGTTTTGCCGGGAGCGCCACGTGAGTTGAGCGTGTAGGCGCGGCTGCGACCGTTCATCGACGCAATCCTGATGGGATGGCCGGAACCGCGTGGAGAGACTTCGCCCAGGAGAACGGTATCGCCCATGCGATCGAGGTCCTCGTCATCGGCGACGCCCGTCGTGCAATTGCAAAAACCTATCTTGGCACGCAGGTACAGCGTCACCTCGACGCCGCAGTCGGCGGCCTTGCAGCGGAACGCCTTTCCCTTGCCCCATTGGTCGATCGAGAACGGCCAAGTCACCTCGTGCCACACCGGCGTGGCGGAATTTGCGGCGGCATGCCGTGGCACATGGAGCCACACGAGCGAGGCCGCCAGCGCGCTTCCCAGCGAGATTGCTGCGACGGCGATGGCGGCTGCCCTTCTCATCATTCCACCGTTCTCGTTCCGGCTCAGTTGCTGGCGAGGTATTGCTTCGCCGCCGCGACCTCGGGGCGTTCTGAATCGGCACTGGCCGTCAGCGTTACGAGCTGCTGACAGTTCTGTCGTGCCGCTTCCCTGTCACCAAGGGCTTCGGCCGCCTTGGCCGCTCCCGCGAACGCGTGCAAGCGATTCGGCTCCTTCGCCTTGGTTGCCTCGAATGCAGCAAGCGCCTCCTTGGCCATGCCGCGATCGAGCAGCATGAAGCCGTAAAGCTCGCGCGCCGGCGCTAGCGGTCCGGGTGTGATGACGTGCTTTTCCGTCTTGTCCTCTGCGTCCGCCGCGGCACTCATCGCATTGAGCGCCTCGTCATACTTGCCCTCGGCGTAAAGCACCCAGGCGACGGCGACCTGACGCTGGATGTCGACGATTCCGGACCAATAATTGTCCTTGGCGTCCTGCAACTTGTCGCGCAATTCCGCCAGCTTCTGGATCTCGGCCTTGGCGGCTTCCGGTTTGCCGGAGCGCGCCGCGCCGAGAGCCCGGGCGAAATGCGTTACCGCCATCGCAAAGTTGAGGTTGCTCGGCCTGACCGGCAGCTGCGAGGCCCCCTCCCAATCGCCACGGTCGATCGCATAACGCGCCGGCGAAGCCGCCAGCGCGTAGTCTGCCGCCGCGACCGTCGCCTTGAAGTCGGTCTCCTTGATCATGTCGTCGATGACGGCACGCGCCTGCTTGTCCTGGCCGAGCTGCAGGTAAGCATAGACCATGTAGTCCTGCGCATGCAGGTAGTTGCCGACCGACTTTTCGGCCATCGCGGCTTTCACGGAAGCGACGTTGGAGTCGATCGATTCCTTCCAATAGCCGACGCGCGTGTAGATGTGGGAGGGCATGTGCTGGGCGTGCGGCGCGGCCGGCGCGATCTTGGCGTAACGATTGGCGGCATCGAGCCCTTTCTGCGCCAGCGCCGGGTAGTCGTACAGATGGATCAGATAATGCGTCACGCCCGGATGCATCGGCAGCCGCCTGGAGATCGGCTCGAGAATCGCCGCGCCTTTAATTTGCTGCGCATAGGTCTTGTCGTTCAGATCCGCCGACGTATTGAGCGTAATGGCGTAGGCGATCTGGGCTTCGTCGTCGTCTGGATATTTTGCCGCGACGCGGGCCTGCGCGTCACGCAGCATGCGCATCCGCTGGACGTGAGGAATCTTGTCGTAGTCGGCATACATCACCATCAGCGCATCGATGTAGTCGCGTTCGCGCTCGGTCGCGGCGCCGATCTCCTTGGCCTTCATGATCGCGGCGAGGCCTGGCGCGAGGTTCGGCCTTGGAATCGCATTGTGCGGATTGTCCATGTAGGTGAGCGCAATGCCCCAATAGGCCATGCTGCATGTCGGGTCAGCCTTGATGGCTTCCTCGAAGATCTCCTTGGCGTTGGCGTACCAGTAGGAATGCTGATAGCGCATCCCGCGATCGAAACGACGCTGGGCCACATCGTTGCAAGAGGTCTGGAAATGAACGCTGCCGAGCTGCTGATCTACATCGTCTTGCGCGACCAGAGCTTGTGGTCCTGATAGGCCGAGACCGGCTGCGATGACGAAGTATAGGGACTTCCGCATGGATCGCTCCCTTGGCCTGACACGCAATGAATTGGTCTTGATACCCCCTCACTATATGACCTTCGCGGCTTTTGAACAGCGAAGTGAATCGCGGCAGCGCAACTGACCCAGTGACGCGATCGGAGTTGGCGCAACCAATCCGAAGCCAGAGCCGTCGGAGTTGGATCCTCACGCGCCCACCATGCAGGCCTCAGATCGCATCCCTACGCGATCGACAGAATCTCGATCTCTTGCGCGCCTGAACCCACGACATCGCCGACCGCCTTCCCGATCAGCGACTTCGCAACCGGCGCCACGAACGAAATCGATCCGGCCTTTGGATCCGCTTCGTCCTCGCCGACGATGCGATAGGTCTGCACGCGGCCGTCGGTGCGGCTGAAGGTCACGGTGCTGCCGAAGGCGACGACATCGGTCGACGCCGGATCGGGAATGACCTGCGCCGTGCGCAGCCGTTCGGTCAGATAGCGAGCATCGCGCAAGGGCACCGCCGACTGCCGGCGCTTTTCGTTGACGTCCTCGATGGCTTGCGCGGCTTCATAGGCCTCGCGCGCCTCGCGAAGCTGCGCCTGCAGCGCCTGCAAGCCGGCTTCCGTCACCAGGTTTGGATGCGGCGAGATCGGGCGATCCGGCAGCAGCGTCTCGGACGCGGTTTCGGCGCTTTCTTCCTTGGTAAAGGCGACGCTCAAATCAAGATCCTGTCGAACTGTTTCGGGCACCCGCTCGCGCCTCGTCCCGCGCCCCAGAGCGGGGAATCGGGTCGAACAGCAGCCGGTGATTGTCCCGGACTATATCTCAAGTTCGACGAAACGGCGCAGCTTGAAGACCAGGTCCGGTACGGCCTGGCGGAACCGCGTCGCGTTCTGGAACGTGGTCGAGAACGGCGCGAAGGTGATCATCGCGTTCCAGTGCTTGTAACCGTAGACCGTGACGGAGGCGCCGGTCGCCGGAAAATTCTCCAGCTTGCGCAGCTCGCCAAGCACCAGATCGGCAATCGCCTCGGCAGGAAGCAACTTCTTGCCATCAGGCGTCGTCGTGATTTTCGCCGGCCGCTCGACCGGCTTCGCGGCAGCCGGCACGGCATCGGGCGCATCGTCGGGTTCGGCCGGTGCAGGATCGGGGGTGGACGGCTCGATCAGGTCGAACCCGTTCGTCGGCGCTGTCGGCGGAACCTCGGTGAGCGGCGGCGGAGCACTGCTGTCTGCGCGCTTGTTGCCTCCCAGGATGCTGCTGATCATGGCCACAAGGCCAGCATCCTTCACGTCGTCGCTCATTTCTCCCCCCGGGCTTCGGCCTACTCTAGCACCGCTCTCGCAGACCGCCACTGGGGATGTATGGCCGGATTCCGCTTGGTTAAGGCCTCACGCCAAGACCGGCCGTCACGCCAAGGCCGTCACACGATGACACCGGCGGCCCGACGTCCGGTCACGTCGCGCCGCCGTGAGATCCGTCACTTCTTATCGAACGGAATGTACTGCTGGTACTGCCTGGGCACAGAGCTGCGGTAGCGCGCGGGCACGGTGCCGCGGTCGACCGAATGATCGATTTCCTGCTGCCGCGTCATCTTCTTCTTCGCCGGCTTCTTCGACGCGCTCTTCTTGGAGTCGGCGGGCTGGCTGGAGGTGTCGCTGGTCGCGGTCGGCGTTGTCGTCGTCGCTGCCGGCGCAGTGGTTGTCGCGGCAGGCGCTGCGGTTCCACCGGCGGCCGGCGCACTCTGGGCCAGCGCGAGCGGTATTTGCATGAGAAGCGCCAGCGCTGCTGTCGTAGCCAGCAAATATGACCTTTGCATTAGAACCTCCAAAATACCTGATCCGAATGAGACAAGCCTGGTTCTCCGGGATCGACGCATACAAGTCTGCTCACGATAGGCCCGGACCCCCACCGCGAACTGTGGCGTAGATCACATTGCTGGCCGCCGGCTGCGTCATGATGTGCCATGTCGCGAACGCACGGCATTCCGCCGACACCAAGATAGGCATGACATGCCTCAGACGAGCCCGGCTCGCTGACGTTCCCGTCCACCCGCTCTCGAAGGAGATTGAAATGCGTCGCATCATCCTCACTCTCGCATCGTTCGCCGCCCTGGTCGCCGTAGCATCCCCGGCCGCCCAGGCACATCCTGCAAACGATCGATATTGCCTGCAGGGACGCATGTGGGGCTATCCCGGCAACTGCCAGTTCGCAAGCTATCAGCAGTGCCTCGCCTCCGCCTCCGGCACGTCGGCCTCTTGCGGCATCAATCCGCGCTACGCGTTCTCGCAGCAGTACGCCTACTGAACACGTCGCGGCGTGCGCGCATGACGCGCACGCCGCCACACTTATTGCGTGAAGACGATCCACTTCGCCGACAGTCCGGCGAACTCACTTGCGCGAAGCCGCTCGCGCATGCCGATGACGAGAATGTTATCCGTCATCGCTCCGGGAAAAATTTGCAAAGCGCGACCGCAGCTTGTTCGCAACGCTCCCTTTCGGAACATCATCGATGTCGCGCAGCGTGTGAAGCAGATCGCTTGTGGCACCCAATCGCCTGATCTAGCGTGACCTGCATATTCTACTGCGAACAACTTTAGCTTTATTCGTTGCACGTCATGACTTTTCAGGGAGGTGTTTTCAATGAGCAGCCGCCACAGCATTGTTCCGCGCGGTCTGAACGCAACGCGTTCGCCGCTTTCCCAGGGCCGCTTCGGACGCATGTTCCGCAAGCTCACGCCGGCGAAATTCGGTCCGAACGACGCCGACAATGTCGCGAACCTTTCGGCGCTGGCCGACAAGATGGTCGCCGACTTCGATGGTCCGAAGGACGGGCCGGACGCGGAGGAGAGCGGCATTCCCGCGCTCTACACCTATTTCGGCCAGTTCATCGACCACGACATCACCTTCGATCCGGTCAGCTCGCTGACCAAGCAGCAGGATCCCGACGGGCTCGTCGACTTCCGCACGCCGTCGCTCGATCTGGACAATCTCTACGGTCGTGGTCCGAACGATCAGCCCTACATGTATGACGGCATCAAGTTCCGGCTCGGCGAGAAGCTGACCGGCGCGGGCGTACCCGATGCCAGCGACCTGCCGCGCTTCAAAGGCCGCGCCCTGATCGGCGACCCCCGCAACGACGAGAACAGCATCGTCTCGCAGTTCCAGGCCTTGATGCTGCGCTTTCACAACCGCATGGTCGATGACAATGACAGCCTGTCGTTCGAGGACGTGCAGCAGCGCGTCCGCTTCCATTATCAATACGTCGTGCTGAACGACTTCCTGCCGCGCATCGTCCACGCCAGCGTGCTGGACGAGCTGAAGACCGCGGGCCAGTACGACCGCAGCAAGCTCGCCCACTACCACTGGAAGACTTATCCGTTCATGCCGGTCGAATTCTCGGTTGCGGCCTACCGTCTCGGCCATTCCATGATCCGCCCCGGCTATCGGCTGAACGATGCGGACAACATGCTGTTGCAGATCTTCCCCGACCCCCACAATCCCGACAAGAACGCGCTGACCGGCTTCCGCGCCATGGGCCCGGGACGCGCCATGGACTGGGGCCGTTTCATCGATCTGGACGCGCGCCCCTATGGCGTCGAGGACGACGACACCAATCCCGACAACAAGAAGCGGCTGCAGTTCGCTTACCGCATCGACGCCTCGCTGGTCGATCCGCTGCGCAAGCTGCCACCGGAGGTCGCGTCCAATCCGTCGTCGCTGGCGTTGCGCAATCTCGAGCGCAGCTGGCGGCTCGGCCTGCCCTCGGGCCAGGCTGTCGCCAAGGCGATGAACCTGACGCCGCTGACGGATGATCAGATCATCATCGGCAAGGCCGTCGACGAGCCCGGCGCGGGCGATCCGCAAACTGGGATCGCGACCATCGCGAACGGGGTGTTTGCCGGCAATTGCCCGCTCTGGACCTACATCCTGGCCGAGGCGCGGCAATTCCAGACCGCGGTGACGATCCCGGCTACCGGCGCGCCGGCGACCGGAATCAACACGCCGCAGCTCGGCCCCGTCGGCGGTCGCATCGTGGCCGAGGTCTTCCTCGGCATGATGTTCGGCGACAATTCCTCCGTGCTGTCGCTCGACCCGCAATGGACGCCGGTGACCGGCTCCGGCTTCGCGCTGAAGGACCTCGTCGCCTACGCGCTCGGCCAGGGCGATCCGCTGCACTGAGCTTGATACGATGAGGCTGGACTAGCGCCCCGATGGAGGTGCGTTCCCTCCCCCTCTCGTCCGCCGTAGCTTCAGCGAAGGCGGATGCGGGGGAGGGCAATCGTGTTTGACCATTCACAAGAGGTCGTCATGCCCGGGCTTGTCCCGGGCATCCACGTTCTTTGCACTGCGTGACAAGCCGTGGATGGCCGGGACAAGCCCGGCCATGACGATGTGGAGACGCTCTAATGCGCGGCCCCGAGACCGATCTCCTCCAGCCGCGCCGCAAACCATAACGACAGTGGTTGATCAACGACGCCGCTGACATAGACTTCCGAAATCGTCACATGCTGCCTGTCCAGCACCAGCAGCACGCCGATCCAGTACGCGAACCAGACATGCGCGTCGGTCAGCGCCATCAGCTTGTACTGGTCGTGGTCGAGCGAGGTGTGATTGCTCGCCTTGCGGATCTCGACGGCGAGCAGATTGTTCGGAATCTCGCGCTGATGCACGACGACATCGGGGTAGATCGACTTTCCCAGATGATCGTCGGTGGAGACGATGGTGCCGTGCGGCAGGTGCAGCGTGCGCTCGCCGAGGCGGTCGTAATTGCAATCGACTGACCAGCCGGAGAATTGCCGCTCAAGATAGACGGCGAAGCGGTGCGTCATCGCCCGCTCGCCGACGTCCTTCTCGAACAGGAATCCTTCGTGGGTGTAGAAGTCCCGGAGCGCCGCGATCACCTTGTTCAGCTCGGTCTGCATCTTGCCCCCCGGCCCTCGGCGCTCCCTGGTGCTGTGCCCTACATCTGGACTTCGATCAGCCGCGGCCCGGGCTCGGCGACGGCTTCGGCCAGAGCCTTGTTGAACTCTTCGGCATTGGTGACGGCGCGGCCGGGGACGCCCATGCCCTTCGCCAGCGCGACGAAGTCCAGCGTCGGACGGTCGAGCCGCAGCATGTCGTTGGCGCGCTGGCCGGGCTCGCCGGCGCCGACATTGTCGAACTCGCCGCGCAGGATCTGGTAGATGCGGTTGGCGAACACGATGGTGACGATGTTGAGGTTCTCACGGGCCTGCGTCCAGAGCGACTGGATCGTGTACATCGCGCTGCCGTCGCCGACCATGGTGATCACCTTGCGGTCCGGACAGGCGATCGCCGCGCCGATCGACAGCGGCGTGGAGAAGCCGATCGAGCCGCCCATGTTCTGGAGCCAGTCGTGCGGAGCGGCCGCCGCCGTCGGCGGGAAGAAGCCGCGGCCGGTGGTCAGGGATTCGTCGACCATGATCGCGTTCTCGGGGATGGCGCATGCGATCGCCTGCGCGATCGAGGCGAAGGTCAGCGCGCCGGTCGGCTTCACCAGCTCAGCCAAGGCCTGCGGCTTGACGTCCTTCGCGCTCGCCTTCACCGCGCCGGCCAGTGCTTCGAGCGCCGCGACCGAATTCTCGCCCCAGGAGGTCATGCGATGCACCTCGCAGCCCTCGGGCTTGAGCATGCTCGGCTTGTTCGGATAGGCGAAGAACGCCACCGGATCATCGGACTCGACCAGCACGATGTGCCGGAACTTCGCCAGCATCGGCAGCGCGTTCTCGATCACGTAATGAATGCGGTCGATCGAATAGCGGCCGCGGCCGCGCGCCATCTTGGGACGGAAGGTCGGGCCCATCACCGTGCAGCCGGTTTTGCCGGCGATACGCTCGGCCAGCGCCAAGCCCTGTTCGCTCAGCGCGCTGCCGGTCATCAGCAGCAGCGTACCCTCGCCGTCGCCGTGCAGGATCTTCGCGGCCCGCTCGACCGCCTGCGGCGAATAGCTGGCGCGCTGCTGCTCGGCCGGTACCTCGGCGATGCCATCGGCCTCGTTCCAGGCGGTGTCGGCGGGCAGGATCAGGGTCGCGATCTGTGGCGGTGCGCTCTTGGCGGCGGCGATCGCCGCGGCGCCGTCAGCTGCAACCGATTTGGAGTCCGGCGAGGTGCGGACCCAGGACGACATCGGCCGGGCCAGGCCCTCGATGTCGGAGGTCAGCGGCGCGTTGTAGTCGATGTGGTAGACCGCATGCTGGCCGACGATGTTGACGATGCCGGAATTCGCCTTCTTGGCGTTGTGCAGATTGGCCAGGCCATTGGCCAGGCCGGGGCCGAGATGGAGCAGCGTCGAAGCCGGCGTGCCCTTCATGCGGAAATAGCCGTCGGCGGCCCCCGTCACCACGCCTTCGAACAGGCCGAGCACGCAGCGCATGCCCGGTACGCGATCGAGCGCCGCGACAAAATGCATCTCGGAGGTGCCTGGGTTGGTGAAGCAGACATCCACCCCACCCTTGACCATCGTCCGCACCAGGCTTTCCGCACCGTTCATCCCAAAGCTCCCTGCAACCGGCAATATTCAAATGTCCCCTCGATCAATCATTGTTCGCCGCCTCCGTCAAAGCAATAGCCGGCATCGCTGGCCTGCTCCGCGCGACGATGCGCTTGTTTGGCTAATGCTTTCAGGCAAATTAGCGTGGTTGCCGGTTTGGTAACGCCAAACGTTAAGGATGATCTCCCTCACGGGCCCGTGGCTTGCGAAATGCCCGCAAATATGGCCTGTGACTTCAGTTGAATCCGATTTTTTTGCTGGGGGAAACAATGATCCGATTTTTTGCCGCGCCGATTGCCGCCATCGCACTGCTGTCGGCCACCGCCGGCGGCGCATTCGCCGAGGGGTTCGACTCGCGCGAGATCATGGGCTTCGGCCCGAGCTTCTTCCGCGGCGGCTCTAGCCCGATCCCCCGCACCACCATCATGTACAACGGCAATTACGCCCCCGGCACGATCGTGGTGAACACGAGCGAGCGCCGCCTGTATCTGGTGCTCCAGAACGGCCAGGCGCTGCGCTACGGCATCGGCGTCGGCCGCGACGGCTTCCGCTGGGGCGGAGTGCACAGGATCACCGCCAAGAAGGAATGGCCGGACTGGACGCCGCCGTCGCAGATGCTGGCCCGCCGGCCCGACCTGCCGCGCCACATGAAGGGCGGCATCGAGAATCCGCTCGGCGCGCGCGCGATGTATCTGGGCTCGACGCTCTACCGCATCCACGGCTCCAACGAGCCGGAGACGATCGGCCAGGCCGTGTCCTCGGGCTGCTTCCGCATGACCAACGAGGACGTCAGCGATCTCTACAGCCGCGTCTCGGTCGGCACCAAGGTGGTCGTGCTCAACAACTAGCCGTCGGCGAACTGCGGGAACCCGCAGGGCGCGTGAATATGCGGTCTTGTGCGTCGCTGCCGAATACGGCAGCGTCGGGACGCAATGAGCGCATTGGCCCCGCCTTCGTCAGGCTTTCGCATCGCCCTGCTGGCGCTCGCCACTTTCGCGTTCGCCCCTGACACCGCTACCATCGCCGTCGCGGGCGAATTGCCCGCGATCGCCTCGCGCCAGCGCGCCGAGAAGAAGAGCTTCACCGACGGCGAGATCGTCGAAGGCTTTCTGAAGACGGCGTTCGGCGCCGAATACCACCTCGCCGGCCGCGTCGACCGCATCCGGAAATTCGACGGGCCGGTGCGCGTCTACGCCGAGAGCGAGCGCGCCGACCGCAAGACGCAGCTCGCCAAGGTCGTGGCCGACATCGGCAGGCGCGTACAGCATCTCGACATCGCCATGATCGACACCAGCGAAGCCGCGAACGTGCGGGTGAAGCTGGTTCGCGACCGCGACCTGTTTCGGACGATTTCCAGCTTCTACGGCGCGGAGAAGGCGCGCGAGATCCGCACCTCGCTCGATCCGCAATGCCTGTCCGGCTTCCGCAAGAACGACAATTTCGAGATCGAGCATTCCGACGTGATCCTCACCGTCGACAACGGCGATTTCACCTTCCTCGACTGCGCCTATGAGGAACTGCTGCAATCGCTCGGCCCGATCAACGACACCGCGAGCGTGCCGTGGACCATGTTCAACGACAATGTGTCGATGGGCTATTTCGACGTCTACGACCAGTACATCCTCAACCTGCTCTACGATCCCCGCATCAAGCCCGGCATGACCGTGCAGGAGGTCAGGGCGGTGCTGCCCCAGGTGCTCGCCGATGTCAGGGCGTGGGTGAAGCGGGTGAATGATCTGAAGGAGTGAGATGCCGTTACCCTCCCCTGGAGGGGGAGGGTCGGCTCGCGGCGCGTCAGCGACGTGAGACGGGGTGGGGTGAAAGTCTCTCCACCGAAGCGCTGCCCGTGTGGAGAGATCACCCCACCCCGCTCGCGCTACGCGCGATCGACCCTCCCCCTCCAGGGGAGGGTAAGCGGAACGCCTCCTCCGCCTCTATTGTACGAGATCGGCGACGGTGGTCGCGGCCTTCAGGCCGGTGCCGGTGAGGACCGCGACCGTGGTCTCGTTCGCCTTGATCGATCCCGCCGCGGAGAGTTTTTCCAACGCAGCGGCCGCGCTGGCGCTGGTCGGTTCGGCAAACAATCCCTGCCGCGCAAGACGCCGCAACGCGGCGACGATCTCGTCCTCGGTCAGCGCAACGGTGCCGCCGCCGCTCTCGCGCAAGCTGCCGATGATCTCGCGCAGGCGCAGCGGATTCTTGATGGCGGTGCCTTCGGCGACGGTCTTGTTCACCTCGCGGGCGACCGGCGTGTCGACACCGGCCTTGAAGCTGGCATCGATCGGCGAGCAGTTTAGCGGCTGCGCCGCGAACAGGCGCGGCAGCTTCGCGATCTGCCCGGCCTTCAGCAGCTCGCGGAAGCCGAAGGCGCAACCGAGCAGGCTGCTGCCGGCGCCAACGGGAACGATGACGTTGTCGGGCGCACGAAAACCGAGGTCTTCCCAGATTTCATAGGCGAGCGACTTGGTGCCCTCGAGGAAGAACGGTTGCCAATTGTGGCTGGCATAGAAGGTCTGGCTCGACTGCCGGATGGCCTCGGCCTCCGACTCCTCGCGCGGCCCCTCGACGAGCTGCACCGTCGCGCCATAGGCGCGCACCTGCGCGATCTTGGCCGGCGACGTCGAGGCCGGCGCCAGGATCTTCACGCGCATGCCGCCGGCGGCGCCTAACCCCGCCATCGACGAGCCGCCATTGCCCGAAGAATCCTCCAGGATCGCGTCGACGCCGATCTGCCGCAGGAACGACAGCATCACCGAAGACCCCCTGTCCTTGAAGCTGCCGGTCGGGTTGAACCATTCGAGCTTGAAGAACGGACGCAAATCGCCCCAGTCCTGCTGGACCAGCGGCGTGCAGCCTTCGCCAAGCGTGATCAGCTTCTTGATCTCGACCGGCAGCGCCGCCCGGTAGCGCCAGAGCGAGCGCGTGGCGCCGTCGATGTCCGCGCGCGATATGCCTGGTCCCGGCGTCACCAGCAGCGGCGTGCGCTCGTCCGAGCACCAGCGCGGCTGGTCCAGCGGATAGAGCTGTCCGTTGCGGGGGTCGATGTAGCTGGCGGTGGGCATGGCGTTCTCCAGGCGAGAGGCGACCTATTTGTCCGATTATGTGGGTCCGGTCCAGCCCACGGCACCGCGGTGGCGCAACTTGCGGGACACCCTCTTGAAAACATAAAAAATAAAACTATTTCAAATCCTTAGACCTATCGCGCGGATCGAATAGCAAGGTTCGGCCGGGGCGAAGGCGCGGCATCCAGGCGAGCCGGACCGGCCCGTCGGTGACGGGAATTTGGCCAGGGTCGCCTGCCCGGCGGGGAACCATTAACTTGTCTGTCGTCGCCAGCCGCTACAATATGTTGGATTGAGCTCGCGTCGCCGGTGTTCGGCACCGGTAGCGCAAGTGAGCCAGGCCCGTCCGAGCGGCGGGCCGTCGGCTTTTTGGGAGCCTGGACATGAGCCGCGCGAACCGTACCGATCACATCCGCCTTACCTCCCATCCGGAGCCGGGCAAAAAGGCCGCGTTTCCAATTCACTGGGACGCAGCCGACGCGCGCGCCCGGGGGCCGATCATCGGCACGGTATCGCGCGCTGGGGATCGCAACGTGATCGGCAGCCATGGCGGCTCCTACGCGATGTACCGGGCTCTCGCGGTGTCCGCAGGCGCGCTCGATCCGATCCGCCGGCCCGACCTCACCAACACTTTTCCGGCCGCGACCATCGGGCCGTTCGAGCAATGGCGCGATCCCGACAAGATCGTCGCGCTCGATCCCTGGGGGCATCTCGTCGCGGAGAATTTCGGCAAGGACATCGCCGAGGGCGTCGACATCCGCCCGAGTATCGCGGTGACGCGAGCGCGGCTCGACCTGCCAGAGATCCGTGAAGCGCTGGCCGCAAAACGGCTGCGCGCCGACGGCGAGGTCGTGCATGCCAATGGCAGCGTGTCGGTGGTGAAGATCGCGATCGATCCGGTCTGGTACCTGCCGGGCCTCGCGACGCGCTTCGGCACCGGCGAGACCGAGCTGCGGCGCACGCTGTTCGAGCAGACCGCCGGCATGTTCCCCGAGTTGGTCACCCGACCGGACATGAAGGTGTTTCTGCCGCCGATCGGCGGCACCACCGTCTACATGTTCGGCGATGTGACAAAACTGCCGGACCACCGCACCAAGATCACTTGCCGCGTGCATGACGAGTGCAACGGCTCCGACGTGTTCGGCTCCGACATCTGCACCTGCCGGCCCTATCTCATTCACGGCATCGAGGAATCCGCGCGCGGCGCGCAGGAAGGCGGGCTCGGGCTCGTCATCTACAACCGCAAGGAAGGCCGCGCGCTCGGCGAGGTCACCAAATTCCTGGTCTACAATGCGCGCAAGCGCCAGGAGGACGGCGACGCGGCGGCCGCCTATTTCGAGCGCACCGAATGCGTCGCCGGCGTCCAGGACGCGCGCTTCCAGCAATTGATGCCGGATACCATTCACTGGCTCGGCCTGAAGCGCATCGACCGCTTCCTGTCGATGAGCGACATGAAGCATGACGCGCTGACCTCGCAGGGCATCGACATCGTCGAGCGCGTGCCGATCCCGCCGGAGCTGATCCCGGCCGACGCCTATGTCGAGATCGCCGCGAAAAAGGCTGCCGGCTATTACTCGACCGACATCGCGCCGGAGAAGGACGTGAACGGCGTGGTCGGGCGCTCGCTGGAAAAGTACTGATCGCGCGATGGCGGAGGCTTTGGAACAACAGGCCCGCTCCCTGCTCAGCGCAGGAGCTGTTCGTGCGCGTGCCGGCAAAATGCTCGAGATCGGCCTTGCCGGCGGGCTCCGGCACTTCACGATCGACCTCGACCGCATGGACGGCGTCGCGGAGGCCGTGATCGCGGTCACGCGCAAGGCCTATCCGACGCTGGAGATTCCCTTCCATGCCCGCTGGCGGCATTTCGTGCTCGGCGGCGTCGATCGCTGGGCGAGGCTTGCCAACGTCGCATCGTGGCCGGATCGCGCGGCACGTGCGCGCGCCGAGTTCGACCTCGCCATTGTCAGCGTGCTGCTCGACGCAGGTGCGGGAGCCACGTGGCGCTATCGCGACGCTGTGACCGGCGAAAGTATCGGCCGATCGGAGGGGCTTGCCATCGCAAGCCTCGACATGTTTGCAGGCGGCCTGTTCTCCGGCGATGCGCGTGCGCCGTTCAGGGCCGATGCAGACGTGCTGGCGAAACTACCGCTCGCCTCCCTCACCTCGGCCTTTCAGGTGAGCGATGCCAATCCGCTGCTCGGTCTCGACGGACGCACTGATCTGCTGCGACGTCTGGGCAAGCTGGTTGCCGAGCGTGCGGACATTTTCGGCCTGCACGATACGCCGCGGCCAGGCGGCTTGTTCGATCACATCGCGGCACAGGCTGTGGGCGGCGCGGTCGCCGCACCCGCCATCCTGTCCGCAGTGCTGAACCAGCTTGGACCGATCTGGCCGTCACGGCTCGAGCTCGCCGGGATTCCGCTCGGCGATTGCTGGCGTCATCCGGCGATCGGGGCGGACGACGGAACGGCAGGCCTCGTACCCCTGCACAAGCTGTCGCAATGGCTGAGCTATTCGCTGATCGAGCCGCTGCAGCGCGCCGGCTTTGACGTCACCGACATCGACGGCCTGACCGGACTTGCCGAATACCGCAATGGCGGCCTGTTCGTCGATCACGAGGTGTTGCGCCTGCGCGATCCCGCCGATGCCGAGCGCGCGCATGCGGTGGATTCCCTGCTCGTCGTGGAGTGGCGCGCGCTCACCGTCGCGCTGCTCGACCGGCTTGCGAGCAGCGTCCGCAGCAAGCTCGGCCGCACGCCCGAGACCTTGCCCCTCGCAAGCATTCTCGAAGGTGGCAGCTGGGCTGCCGGCCGCGCCATCGCCTTCGCGCTCCGGCCCGACGGCGCACCGCCGCTCAAGGTGATCAGCGACGGCACGGTTTTTTAATCCATTCGTCCGCAGCGTAGTCCATATCGATGAATTTCAGGAGCATCCCATCATGGAAGGCGTCACGATCGTCGATCATCCGCTGGTGCAGCACAAGCTGACGCTGGTGCGGGACAAGTCCATCTCGACCAAGTCCTTCCGCGAGCTGATCAAGGAGATCGGCATGCTGCTGTGCTACGAGATCACGCGGGATCTGCCGCTCGCCGATACCGTCATCGAGACGCCGCTGGCGACGATGCATTCGGCCAAGATCGCCGGCAAGAAGCTGGTGTTCGTGCCTATGCTGCGGGCCGGCACGACCTTCGTCGACGGCATGATGGATCTGGTGCCGACCGCGCGCGTCGCCCATATCGGCCTCTACCGCGAGCCGCTCAGTTTTGCCGCGGTCGAGTATTTCTTCAAATCGCCGTCCGACCTCAGCGAGCGCCTGGCGATCGTGGTGACCCCGGTGGTTGCCACCGCCAACACGGCCGTCGCCGCAATCGACCGGCTGAAGGAGCGCGGCGCCAGGGACATCCGCCTCGCCTGCCTGATCGCGGCCCCTGAGGGGCTCGAACGGCTGCGTGGACTGCATCCCGACGTTCCGATCTGGACGGCTGCAGTGGACGAAGGTCTCGACGAGAACGGCTTTATCCTGCCGGGCCTCGGCGATGCCGGCGACCGCGCTTACGGGACGCGGTAGGCGAAAAGCTCTTTTTTTGACGCGTTTTCTTCACGCGAACCGGTCGCCACTTCGCTCGAAAACGCTCTAGATCTTCCCGCTGCCGCAAATCAGCTTGAGCGACTGCCATTCCTTGTCCGTCAGCAGAGGGGGGCCGCTGGCGGGACGATCTACCTTCGTCATGCGCACGAGGCGGTCTTCGGTGAGCGGGTGGCTCGCCAGGATCGTGGTGAGGCCGGAGCCGCCTTCCTTGCCGGTGATGCGGAACATCAATTCGGCCGCGGGTTTCGGCGAGCGGCCGAGCTTGTGCATGATCTCGATCGCGAACGTATCGGCAGCGGTCTCGGCCTCGCGCGAATAGGAGGCTTCGACCACGCTGCGCGAGGCGAAGATCACGGCGCTCGAGCCGGTGACGTCGCCGAACAACAGGCCGATCAGGAACGAGGTGCCGCCGTTGTAGATCAGCCCGCGCATGTTGTCGTAATGCTTGAGATGGCCGAGCTCATGGGCAAGGATGCCGGCGAGCTCGTCGGGGTTTTCGGCCTTGTCGACTAGGCCCCTCAGCACGTACACCTTGCCGCCGGGCAGCGCGAATGCATTCGGCACCGAGGTCGGCAGCACACCGGCCGTCATGGAATCGTCGTCGAGGCCGGCGGCATCGCGCAGACGATTGACCAGTTTTGTGAACGCGGCCTTGCCCGCGGGGTCTTCGCATGCTTTGCGGCCGAAGATGGTTTTCACCTGGACTTCGGAGGCGTCGCCGATGCGCCGTTCGATCGGCTTGGGCACCAGCGGCGCGAGCCGGTCGGCAGCGAGCGGCACACCGAACAGTACGACGCAAACGATGGAGACGGCGGCGGCCACCGACCAGCTGACGATTTTTGCGACACCGCGGCGCGACGTCTGGTGCTCGTCGAGACGCATGCAGCGGGCGGTCACATCGGCGGCGAGCGCGGCGTCGCGAATTTCAAGCCGCGCCAGCGGCGGCGCGGATGTCGAGGCCAAGCGCAATATCCCGGCCGGACTGTCGGCGCGGCGAATGTCGGCATAGGTCCAGCGAACCGGCGCTCCGCCGTCCTCGACGATGTCGAGCGCGTCACCGAGCGCCAGCGACACCTCCCGCCTGCGGCTCGACACGCCGTCGAAGAAGATCGTCGGCTTGGCAGACTGCGCCGGAACCTCGGTGGACAACTCACTCACAGATCAGAATCCCGCGACATCGAGCCCATCGGCAAAGCCTTCGCCGAGCGCGCTGGCAAGCTCACCGCTGCCGCGGACATCCGCCGCGGCCCCGATGTTGTGCACCTCGACGGTTTCCAGCACCTTGGCCCAGAGATCGCGCTGCAGATAGACCCGCATGACGATGTTGATCGCAAGGGCCACGGCGAAATAGCCGATCACCATCATGACCAGCATCGGGATGCTCTTGCCCGCATTTCCGGGGCCGAACACCTGATCAGCCGGAACGCCGCTCAGCTGGACGACGAGCAAGGCACCGCCGCCCACATAGGCGGCGAAAATGGTCGAAAGCAGCATCCCCCAGCCGATCACTTTCCAGTACAGGCCGTAGAACGCGTTGTGCGGCAACTCCGAGGACAGACTGACACCGCCGATGCGGATGCCGTCGAGCCACCAGCGCCATTCACGCGCCTTGAACTCGGCATAGAAGAACGGGGCGAGCGGGAAGATCACGATTGCGATCGGGCTCAAGAGCCACAGCCACCAGCCGCGCTTGAAGAAGGTCCAGCCGTCGCCTTCGAAGTCGCCGGAGAGATCGCCGTAATGGGTGTGCCGCATCTTGTAGCGTTCGAGCGACGCCTCGCGCCAGGGCAGCGCCAGGCCGAGGGTGAGGAACACCAGCAGGCCCCACGCCATGGCGCGGAACGAATAGGCCCAGCCCGAGCCGTCCATCCAGAACCGGACGCCGCGCCAGACCGTGCGCGTCAGGCGATAGCGCCGCGCGCGAAAACTCGCGAACTGGCCGAAGGCATAGAAGCTGATGAACAGCGGCGTCGAGGCAAAGCCCTGCCAGCGCTCGAACTCGATGCCGATGAGAAAATAAGCGAGGTAGATCGGCACCAGGATCGCGAGCGCGAACAGGAAGCCGACCAGCAGCTCCTTGGCCCGGCCGGTGTATTCGGCCGCATCGCCGTCGACCGCGGTGTTCGTCCACAAATGACGGCGGATGTCGGTGACCAGCCAGAACCGGTAGAAGCCGAAGGTGACGAGCTCAAGCATGGCACCCTTGGTGACCATTTTGCGGAACTCGGAGCGGTTGCCGGTGAAGTCGACCCGCGTGGGCGGCAGCGGCGGGGGTAAGGGTTCGGAGCCGATGGGGGCCCATTGCATGTCGTTCACGGCGGCAACCTCGGGGTGCGGACCTGATACGGTCAAACTATAGATCAGAGATTTGGTCGATCCCCAAGATGGCTGGGTTCGATTTACCTCGATTTCTCGCATGATTCCGTAGGCGCGGGGGTGCGGGAGATCACGTTGACACATCTGCGTGACGGTTGCTGATCCGTAGCCCGATGACAGGCTCCGCGTCATCCGGGACAGCGCCAATGGCGGCCCCAATCCCGGATTTCGCTCCGCTCCATCCGGGCTACGCATCTAGCCACCTCTCGCAAAGGTTGGATGTGGCAAAAGTCTCCCTTGCTCCGACGCAGACAACCGGCTGTAATTGCAAATCAAATACCGCAGCGCAGAATTCAACGAGAACGCGCGGTTCATGTCAGGGAGAGCGGTCATGCATGGGACCATCGAGAGCGCGGCGAAGCTCGACGAGCTACGCGCGCGCGCCACGTCACTGCCGCTGGAGCAGTTCGATCCGGGCGATCCCGAGTTGTTCAGGACCGATACGTTCTGGCCGTATTTCGATCGGCTGCGCCGCGAAGATCCCGTGCACTATTGCAGGGACTCGATGTTCGGGCCGTACTGGTCGGTGACGCGCTACAACGACATCATGGAGATCGAGACCAACCATTCGGTGTTCTCCTCGGCCTCCGCGCTCGGCGGCATCACCATCCGCGACATCGACCCGGACCTGCGCCGCGAGAGTTTCATCTCGATGGATCCGCCGCGCCACGCGGCGCAGCGCAAGACCGTGGCGCCGATGTTCACACCGACGCATCTGGACAATCTCGCGCTCAGCATCCGCGAGCGTTCGGCCGAGTGCCTGGACAATCTGCCGCGCGGTGAGGTGTTCGACTGGGTCGATCGTGTCTCGATCGAGCTCACCACGCAGATGCTCGCGGTGCTATTCGACTTCCCCTGGGAAGACCGCCGCAAGCTGACGCGCTGGTCCGATATCGCCACCACCATTCCCGGCCCCGACGGCCTCGTTGCGACCGAAGACGAGCGGCAGGCCGAGCTGACCGAATGTGCGGGCTATTTCGCGCGGCTATGGAAGGAGCGCATCGAGCAGCCGCCGAAGAGCGACCTGCTCTCGATGATGGCGCATGGCGCCGCGACGCGCGACATGGATGCGAAAAACTTCCTCGGCAATCTCATCCTTTTGATCGTCGGCGGCAACGACACCACCCGCAACACGATGTCGGGATCGATCTACGCGCTGAGCCAGCATCCGGAGCAGTATCGCAAGCTGCGCGAGAACCCCGGCCTGCTCGACAGTTTCGTGCCGGAGGTGATCCGCTGGCAGACGCCGCTGGCGCATATGCGGCGCACCGCACTTGCCGACTTCGAGTTCCGCGGCAAGCAGATCAAGCAAGGTGACAAGGTCGTGATGTGGTACGTCTCGGGCAACCGCGACGAGGAAGCGATCGAAAAGCCCTACGATTTCATCATCGACCGCGCCCGCCCGCGCACGCATCTGTCCTTCGGCTTCGGCATTCACCGTTGCGTCGGCTTGCGGCTTGCCGAACTTCAGCTCAAGATTATCTGGGAAGAGATCCTCAAGCGCTTCGACCATATCGACGTGGTCGGCGAACCCAAACGGGTCTATTCGAGTTTCGTAAAGGGACTTGAAACCTTGCCGGTGAAGATTACGGCGTGAGATCACTCCCTCTCCCCGCTTGCGGGGAGAAAGAGAAACACTGGAGCTACTACCATGAACATCCAGACTCCGGTCAAAACCGACAACGCCGAACGCATGCGCAGGGCCCGCGAGGAGGCCTATGCGACGCCGCTGGCGCAGTTTCACCCCGGCGCGCCCCGGCTGTTCCAGGACGACACCTTGTGGCCGTGGTTCGAGCGGCTGCGCAAGGAAGAGCCGGTGCATTACTGCACCAATGCGCCGATCGAGCCATACTGGTCGGTGGTGAAGTACAACGACATCATGCATGTCGACACCAGTCACGGCATCTTCTCCTCGGACTCGACGCTCGGCGGCATCGGGATCCGCGACGTGCCGCAGGGCTATGACTGGCCGAGCTTCATCGCCATGGACCAGCCGCAGCACTCGGCGCAGCGCAAGACGGTGTCGCCGATGTTCACGCCGACGCATCTGGACGAGCTGGCAAAACTGATCCGCCAGCGCTCGCAGACCGTGCTCGACAATCTGCCCCGCAACGAGACCTTCAATTTCGTCGAGCGCGTCTCGATCGAGCTGACGACGCAGATGCTGGCGACCCTGTTCGACTTCCCCTGGGAAGAACGCCGCAAGCTGACGCGCTGGTCCGATGTCGCGACCGCGCTGCCCAAGAGCGGCATCGTCGCCTCGGCCGAAGAGCGCCGCCGCGAGATGGACGAGTGCTACGCCTACATGTCCAAGCTCTGGAACGAGCGCGTCAACTCCGCGCCGCGCAACGATTTGCTGTCGCTGATGGCGCATAACGACGCGACGCGCTTCATGGACCCCGACAATCTCATGGGCAACATCATCCTGCTCATCGTCGGCGGCAACGACACCACGCGCAACACCATGAGCGGCTCGGTGCTGGCGCTGAGCGAGAACCCGGACCAGTTCGACAGGCTGCGCGCCAATCCGGAGCTGATCGACTCCATGGTGCCCGAGGTGATCCGCTGGCAGACGCCGCTGGCGCATATGCGGCGTACCGCGCTACAGGACACCGAAATCGGCGGCAAGCATATCAAGAAGGGCGACCGCGTCGTGATGTGGTACGTCTCGGGCAACCGCGACGAGGAGATGTTCGAGAAGCCGAACGACTTCATCATCGACCGCCCGCGGCCGCGCACCCATCTCTCCTTCGGCTTCGGCATCCACCGCTGCGTCGGCATGCGGCTGGCCGAGCTGCAGCTGCGGATCGTCTGGGAGGAGATGCTGAAGCGCTTCGACCGCATCGAGGTCGTCGGGGAACCCAAGCGGATCTATTCGAGCTTCATCAAGGGATATGAGTCGTTGCCGGTGCGGATTCCGGGGTAGGCCCCACTGTCATGCCCCGCGAAGGCGGGGCATCCAGTACGCCGCGGCCTCTCGGCTCGACCACTGCAGCCTCTGGAGTACTGGATCGCCCGCCTTCGCGGGCGATGACACTGAGGGTGAGGCTGGGAGCGCACGCTCACGCATCGTCCAGCCCAGCTATAAAATTCCGGCATGACAGGTCGCGCCAGATGCGAAGGCAAGTTGGCGCGCGGCTGTTCTAGGACACGCGTGCATCTAACTCAACTTGATGTCCCACAGGCCTTCCTTGCGGCAGGCCGCGACTTCCTCGCGCAATAGCGTCGTGATGGCGAGCGAGGCCGTCGAGGCCGGGCGGTCGATCGGAGAGGCGAAAATGAGCTCGCGCGTCATCGGCTTGGATACGGGCGCGGTCTCCAGCCGCCCGTCGGCGACCTCGCCGTGGACCGACGAGGGCGGCAGCAGCGCGAAGCCGAGGCCTTCCTCGACCAGGCTCGTCAGCACGCGGAAGGAATCCGCCTCGAGCTGGACGTTGAGCTTGATCTTGCGCTGGGCGGCGGCGTGCTCGATCAGCGCGCGGAGACCGTGGGAATGACTGGGCAGCACCAGCCGCTGGCGCAGCAGCCAGCCGACATCGACGCTCTTCTTGCGCGCGAGGCCGCAGCCGCGCGGGCCAACCGCGACGATGTTGTCGCGGCCAAGGCTCTCCACGTTGAGATGCAGATCGGCGGAGCGGCCGTAGAGAATGGCCAGATCCATCTCGCCGCGATGCAGCCATTCGACGAGATGACCGCTGTAGCTCTCGACGATGCGCAGCGAAATGCCGGGAAATTTTTCGACGCAGCGCCGCGCGAAGCGCGCCGACAGCACACAGCTCACGGTCGGAACCAGGCCGAGCACGACCTGGCCGGACGGCGGCCCCTTGGTCGACTGGATATCGTCGCGGATCTGGTCGATCTGCCGCACGATGCCGGAGGTGCGTGCCAGCAAGAGACGGCCGGCTTCCGTCAGCACCATGCCGCGTCCGTTGCGCGTGAACAGCTCCGTGCGCAGCTCGTGTTCCAGCAGCTTGATCTGCCGGCTCAGCGCCGGCTGCGCCACGCGCAACGTGTCGGAGGCCTTGGAGAGGCTGCCGAGCTCCGCCACGCAACTGAAGGTCCTGAGCTGCCGGAAATCCATGCTTGCCAATCCTCGAAGGCTACTTCATACGCTATAGCAAATGAGCATAGGGGGCTGGCGATGTTTTCACAACGCCAGGGGATCGGCCGGCGTTATCTTGACTGCCGCTATCGATGGAAAACGCCATGAGTGAACAACACCACACCGAAGATCACGCCGACATCCGCGAGGCCGTCGCAAAGCTCTGCGCGCAGTTTCCCGGCGAATACTGGCGCAAGCTCGATCGCGAGATGGCCTATCCCAAGGCCTTCGTCGATGCGCTGACGCAGGCCGGCTATCTCTCGGTGCTGATCCCCGAGGAATATGGCGGCGCGGGCCTGAAGCTTTCGGCCGCGGCGGCGATCCTCGAAGAGATCCAGCGCGCGGGCTGCAACGGCGGCGGCTGCCATGCCCAGATGTACACGATGGGCACCGTGCTGCGGCACGGCAATGACGAGCAGAAGGCGAAGTACCTGCCGAAGATCGCGAGCGGCGAATTGCGGCTTCAGGCGTTCGGCGTCACCGAGCCGACCAGCGGCACCGATACGTCTTCGCTGAAGACGTTTGCGCGCAAGGAAGGCAACGACAGCTACATCGTCAACGGCCAGAAGATCTGGACCAGCCGGGCCGAGCATTCCGACCTGATGGTGCTGCTGGCGCGCACCACGCCGAAGGACCAGAGCAAGAAGCGCACCGATGGTCTCTCGGTCTTCATCGTCGATATGCGCGAGGCCAAGAACAACGGCCTCGAGATCCGACCGATCCGCACCATGATGAACCACGCCACGACCGAAGTGTTCTTTACCGACATGAAGGTGCCGGCGGAGAATCTGATCGGCGAGGAAGGCAAGGGGTTCCGCTACATCCTCTCCGGCATGAATGCCGAGCGCATCCTGATCGCGGCCGAATGCGTCGGCGACGCAAAGTGGTTCATCGCTAAGGCCACGAACTACGCCAAGGAGCGCGCGGTGTTTGGCCGGCCGATCGGCCAGAACCAGGGCATTCAGTTTCCGATCGCCAAGGTCTACGCCTCGATGCGCGCGGCCGAGCTGATGGTGAAGGAAGCCACGCGCAAATACGAGGCCGGGCTCGACTGCGGCGCGGAGGCCAACATGGCAAAAATGCTGGCGGCGGATGCGTCGTGGGAAGCGGCAAACGCCTGCATCCAGACCCATGGCGGCTTCGGCTTCGCCGAGGAGTACGATGTCGAGCGCAAATTCCGCGAGACGCGGCTTTACCAGGTGGCGCCGATCTCGACCAACCTGGTGCTGTCCTACGTCGCCGAGCACGTGCTCGGCATGCCCCGCTCGTACTGAGGTCGCATCATGGGAGCATTGGACGGGATCAGGGTGATTGCGGTCGAGCAGGCGGTCGCGGCGCCGTTCTGCTCGTCGCGGCTGGCAGACGCCGGCGCGGAAGTGATCAAGATCGAGCGGCCCGAGGGCGATTTCGCCCGCGGCTATGACGCGGCGGCCAAGGGCCAGAGCAGCTATTTCGTGTGGCTCAACCGCGGCAAGCAATCGGCGGTGGTCGATCTCGCAACGAAAGAAGGCTGCGCCGAGCTGGAAAAGCTGATCGCGAGCGCGGACGTGCTGATCCAGAACCTCAAGCCGGGCTCGATGGACAAGCTCGGCTTTTCGCGCGAACGGCTGCTGAAGGACTATCCGAAGCTGATCTCATGCACGATCACCGGCTATGGCGACGAAGGCCCCTACGCCCACCGCAAGGCCTATGACCTGCTGATCCAGGCCGAGAGCGGCCTTGCCTCGATCACCGGCAATTCTGACGGAGCATCGCGCGTCGGCATGTCGATCGTCGACGTCGCGACCGGTGCCACCGCGCATGCGGCGATCCTGGAAGCGCTGATCGCGCGCGAGCGCACCGGCAAGGGCTGTGACATCCGCATCTCCATGTTCGACGTGATGGCGGACTGGTGCACCGTGCCGCTGTTCAATTCCGAAGCCGGCAATCCGCCCAAGCGGATGGGCCTGCGCCATCCCTCGATCGCGCCCTACGGCGTGTTCACCTCGAAGGACGGCAAGGACATCCTGATCTCGATCCAGAGCGAGCGCGAGTGGAAGACGCTATGCGTCAAGGTGCTCGACCAGCCCGATTTGCCGGCCGATCCGCGCGTCGCCAACATGGTCGAGCGCGTGCGCAATCGCGATTTCACCGACACGACGGTCGCGAACATTTTCGGCAAGATGACGCGCGATGAGCTGCTGAAGCGGCTGTCGGACGCCGACATCGCCTTTGCCGAGGTCAACACCATGGCCGACCTCACCAACCATCCGCATCTGCGCCGCATCGAGGTCGACACGCCGCAGGGACGTGTCAGCTATCCCGCGCCGGCGCCGATCATCGTCGGCGAGACCCGCAGCTACGGCGCCGTGCCGGGCATCGGCGAGCGGCCGGCCAAGAAGTCATAACAAGAGCGAGGCGTCATGACCGAGAAGCTCGACATAGATCACTTGCGGCAATGGATCGGCCGCAGCACCGAGGCCACCGACATCGTCACCGCGCAGCTCGTGAAGGGCCTGCGCGCGACGCTGTTCCAAGAAGTCGGCGAGCCCAAAAAGGGTGATGCCGCGCCGTTCACGGTGCACTGGTGCCTGGCGCAGCCGGTGTTTCCGATGTCGATGCTGGGACCCGACGGCCATCCGACCCGCGGCGGCTTCCTGCCGCCGGTGCCGCTGCCGCGCCGGATGTGGGCCGGCGGCGAGATCGAATTCCTGCAGCCCTTGCGCGTCGGCGATGAATCGACGCGGACCTCGCGCATCGCCGATGTGCAGGTGAAATCCGGCTCGACCGGCACGCTGTGCTTCGTCTCGGTCGAGCACAGCATCTCCTCGCCGCGGGGCGTTGCCATCCGCGAGCGGCAGGACATCGTCTATCGCGAGATGACGACGAGCGCGCCTGCGACGGCAAAGGCCCCGCCTCCGCCGCCCAAGGCGCAGCGCCGCGAGACGCATGTGTCCGATCCCGTGCTGCTGTTTCGTTATTCCGCGCTGACCTTCAATGGCCACCGCATCCACTACGACCGCGACTACGTCACCAAGGTCGAGGGTTACCCGGGCCTGATCTTCCACGGGCCGCTGCAGGCGGCGCTGATCGTGGAGATGGCGGCGAAGCTGCACGACGGCAAGGCGCCGAAGAAGTGTTCGTATCGCGGCCTTCAGCCGCTGTTCGAGGGCACCGAGTTCTCCATCAACGCCAACGAGACTGAGGCGGGCCTGGAGCTGTGGACCGCGAATGCGGAGGGACAGCCGACGATGAAGGGCACGGCGGTGTGGTGACGCTCTCTCCTCGTCATTGCGAGGAGCTCGTGACAAAATTGCGGAGCAATTTTGCACTGAAGCGACGAAGCAATACTGTCACCGCAGAGGCAGTCTGGATTGCTTCGCTTCGCTCGCAATGACGGGTGAGGCTAGTAGCGGCAATCAACAACAGGGACGGAATCCATGGCCAAGAACGGCAAGAGCGGCAGCAAGTCCGTCACCGTGAAGCAGGCGACGCTCGATCTGCTGCGCTCGCTGGGCATCGAGAGGGTGTTCGGCAATCCCGGCTCGACCGAGCTGCCGTTCCTGAGCGACTGGCCTGATGACATCGACTACGTGCTGGCGCTGCAGGAGGCCTCCGCCGTCGGCATGGCCGATGGTTACGCGCAGGCGACGCGCAATGCCGGCTTCGTCAATCTGCATTCGGCCGCCGGCGTCGGAAACGCGCTCGGCAATATCTACACCGCGCACCGCAACCAGACGCCGCTCGTGATTACCGCGGGCCAGCAGGCGCGCTCGATCCTGCCCTTGCAGGCGTTCCTCTATGCCGAGCGCGCCTCGGAATTCCCGCGGCCTTACGTGAAATACAGCGTCGAGCCGGCACGGCCGGAGGACGTGCCGGCCGCGATCGCGCGGGCCTATTACACCGCGATGCAGCCGCCCTGCGGGCCGACCTTCGTGTCGATCCCGATCGACGACTGGGCCCATGCGACCGCACCGGTCGAGGCGCGCAAGGTCAGCCGCGAGATCGGGCCCGAGCCGGACGCGATGAAGGCGCTGGTCGCCGCGCTCGGCTCTGCAAAACACCCTGCCCTCGTGGTCGGCCCCGGCGTCGACCGCGCCGGCGCGGTCGATTTGATGGTGCGCGTCGCCGAGAAGGCGAAGGCCAACGTCTGGGTCAGCCCGTTCTCCGCGCGCTGCTCCTTCCCCGAGCGTCATCCCCAGTTCGCGGGCTTCCTGCACGCCTCGCCCGCACAACTGTCCGACGCGCTGCGCGAGCACGATGTGGTCGTGGCCATCGGCGCGCCCGTGTTCACCTTCCATGTCGAGGGCCATGCCGCGATCTTCGATGGCGGCGCGACGATTTTTCAGATCACCGACGATCCGGACGCGGCGGCGGTGACGCCGGTCGGCACCAGCATCATCGCGACCATGAAGCCGGCGCTCAGCCTGCTGCTCGACTTGCTGCCGGAGAGCAAACGCGCGACGCCGCAAGGCCGCACGCTGCCGCCGGCGCCGCAAGCCGCCGATCCGCTGCCGGTCGAATTTTTGCTGCATTCGCTGTCGCAGGCGATGCCGGATGGCGCCTCACTGGTCGAGGAAGTGCCCTCGCACCGGCCGGCGATGCAGAAGTTCATGCCGATGCGCGGCCAGGACAGTTTCTACACCATGGCGAGCGGCGGCCTCGGTTACTCCCTGCCCGCCGCGGTCGGCATGGCGCTCGGCAAGCCGAAGCAGCGCACCGTGTGCCTGATCGGCGACGGCTCGGCGATGTATTCGATCCAGGCGCTGTGGACCGCCGCGCAACGAAAGCTGCCGCTGACCATCGTCGTCATCAACAATTCCGGCTACGGCGCGATGCGCTCGTTCAGCCAGGTGATGCAGGTGAGGAACGTGCCGGGGCTGGAGCTGCCGGGGATCGATTTCGTCAGGCTCGCCGAAGGCATGGGGTGCCATGCGGTGCGGGTGAGCAAGGCCGCGGAGCTGGGCGAGGCGCTCAAGCGCGGAATGGCGTTCGAGGGGACGAGCCTCGTCGAAGTCGTCGTGGATTCGGCGGTGCCGGTGCTGTACGGGCAGAAGCATTAGGGGGGCGCGTAGCCCGGATGGAGCGAAGCGAAATCCGGGAATCGTGCCACAAGCGAGTCGACCCGGATTACGCTGCGCTCCATCCGGGCTACGAACTACGACTACGACATCACGACGCCAAAAATTCCCCGTCCGCCGCCAGCACGTGCCCGACGACATAGGATGACGCGTCGGACGACAGCCACACCACGGCCTCCGCCACTTCCTCCGGGCTCCCCATCCGCCGCAGCGGCAGGCCCGCACTGACGGTTGCGACATCGCCGACGCCGGCGCGCAGCATCATGTCGGTGACGACGCGGCCGGGCGCGATGGCGTTGATGCGGATGCCGCGCGGGGCGTTCTCCATCGCGGCCGAGCGTGTCAGCGAGATCGCCGCCGCCTTCGAGGCCGAGTAGAGCGAGAAGCCGGGATTGGGATTGCGCACGCCGCTGACGGAGGCGTTGACGACGATGCTGCCGCGTCCCTGCGCCAGCATCGCCGGCAATTGATGGCGCAGGCACAAGAACAACAGTGTCGAACACCGTGTCGTAGATCTCCGTGCCCTGCTCTTCCAGCGGCGCGCGGCGCTCCTGGAATCCGGCATTGTTGAAGGCGACATCGAGCCGGCCGCAACGCTCGACCGCCGTGCGAACCAGACGTTCGACGTCATCCTCTTGCGTGATGTCGGTTTGGATCGCGATCGCGTCAGCGCCGAGCTCCCGGCACACTGCGGCGGTGTCCTTGATTTCGGCTTCGCGCCGCCCCGCAACGACGATCGCCTCGGCGCCTTCCGAGGCCATCCGCAGCGCCGTGGCGCGGCCGATGCCGCTGCCGCCGCCCGTGACGAGGCAGACCTTGCCTGTCATCCGCATCCCGGCCGGCAAAGTTCCGCTCATAGCTCACTCCAAAACGCTTGCGCGCGACGTTGCGTGCATTTAGTTGTATGATACAACTATATGCCGGGAGTCAAGATGGCCGAGCTTGCGTTGATCGACGACATCCGCGCCGCCTCGCGATTGATGGTGCGGGAGCTCGGCTTCATGGATGCGACGGTGGCGGCCTCGGACTATCCGCCCTCGGCCGTGCACACGATCCTGGAGATCGGGATCCGCGGCCCGATGAATTCAGGCGAGCTCGGCGATTTCCTGCGCCTGGAGAAATCCAGCGTCAGCCGTATGGTGCGCAAGATGGTCGATTGCGGCGAGCTGCGGGAGACGCCTGACGAAGCCGATGCGCGCAGCAAGCTCCTGTCGCTCACGGCGAAGGGCCGGCGCACGCTGGAGGCGCTGCACGCGTTCGGACGCCAGCAGGTGCGCGGCGCGCTGGCCGCGCTGACAGAGGCCGAGCAGCGCACGGTGCGCGAGGGCATGATGCTCTATGCCCGGGCGCTGCGGCAGAGCCGCATGGACGATGAGGGGGAGTCGGCGGCGTAACTAGTACCCACTTTTCTTGGAACGTGAGTCGTGATTCAAGGTCGGGATGATACCCGAAGCAAGAGAAGTCCACCTTTCGAGGAAAGATCGCAAGGTGCTTGAGGCGTGCTGTCGCTCACCGGTGACGTTGCAGCGCGATTTGAAGCGGGCGCGGATAGTTCTGTTGGCGGCGGATGGGCGCAGCACCCGGTCGATCGCCAAGGAAGTTGGGGTCCAGCCGCGGATTGTCAGCCTTTGGCGGCATCGCTATGCCGACCATGGCCTTGAAGGGCTGCAAGACAAGCCGCGGCCTGGCAAGCAGCCGATCTATACGAAGACGACCGACAAGCGGATTCTGAAGCTGCTGGATAAGCCGCCACCGCAAGGGTTTGCGCGCTGGACCGGCCCCCTGCTGGCCGAGGCGCTGGGCGATGTCGATGTCCAATATGTCTGGCGGTTCCTGCGCAGCCACAAGATTGACCTGGTGGCTCGCAAGTCCTGGTGCGAGAGCAACGACCCGAACTTTACGGCCAAAGCCGCCGATGTTGTCGGCCTCTATGTCGCGCCGCCGGCGAAGGCCATTGTGCTGTGCGTGGACGAGAAGCCCTCGATCCAGGCTTTGGAGCGAGCGCAGGGTTATCTGAAGTTGCCCAATGGCGGCGCCTTAACCGGCCAAAGCCACGATTACAAGCGGCATGGCACCACAACATTGTTTGCGGCGCTCGAAGTCGCCACCGGAAAGATCATCGCGACCCATTCAAAACGCCGGCGCCGCGTCGAGTTTCTCGATTTCATGAACAGCGTCACCGCGGCTTTTCCGAACCGCAAGCTTCACGTCATCCTCGACAACCTCAACACCCATAAAAAGAACGAGGACTGGCTCAAGGCCCACCCCAACGTGCAATTTCATTTCACGCCGACAAGTGCGTCATGGCTCAATCAGGTCGAAGTATGGTTTTCCATCTTGCAGGGGCAGTCGCTCAGCGGCACCTCCTTCACGAGCCTCAAGCAGCTTCAGGAACACATCGATGCCTACGTCAACGCATACAACGACAGAGCCGAGCCCTTCGTCTGGACCAAGAAAAAGGTCCGTCAACGCCGTTTCAAAGGCCGCCGTATCACTCAGCTCTGATTCCGGGTACTAGGTGTCATCGCCCGCGAAGGCGGGCGATCCAGTACTCCGAGACGGTTGTGGTTGAACCGACAGGCAGCGGCGTACTGGATTCCCCGCTTCCGCGGGGAATGACAGCGGTGCGGGTGGCACCAGCCTACCTTACTTCCCGAACTCCTCCCGCATCTTGGCCTGGATCTTGGCCATGCCGCCGATCCAGCGGTCGTAGTTCTCGGTCTTCTTGCGCATGTAACCGAGCACCTGCGGGTGCGGCAGGATCAAAAACGTCTCCTGCTCGAGACCAGCAAGCACGTCCCTGGCGACCTGCTCCGGCGTGAGATCACCATCGCCGGATTGCGGGCCCTTCGGGATCGAGCGCAGCATGTTGGTGTCGACGCCCTGCGGGCAGAGGATCGAGACCTTGATATTGTCCGCCTTGTGCGAGATCGCGAGATTTTCGGCAAAGCCGACCGCGGCGTGCTTGGTGGTGGAATAGGCCGGGCTTCCGACCTGCGACAGCAGACCTGCCGCCGAGATCGTGTTGAGGAAATAGCCGCCGCCGCGCGCCTTCATGCGGGGAATGAGATACCGCGCCGCATAGACATGGGCCATGACATGGATCGCCCAGCTCCGCTGCCACGGCTCGTCGGAGGCGCCGCCGGCATTGACCGACATCGGATCGAAGCCGCCGCCGATGCCGGCATTGGAGCAGAACAGGTCGATCGGGCCGAACTGCCGTTCGGTCTCCTCGATGACGTGGGCGATCTCTTTTTCCTGCGCGACGTCGCATCTGAAGGCCGCGCCATCCACCGTGGCGGCGACGGCCCTTGCATTGGCGGCGTCCATGTCCGCGACGACGACCTTGGCGGCACCCGCCTTGTGGAAGGCCTCGCACAGCGCCTTGCCGATGCCGTTTGCGCCGCCCGTGACGACCACGACCTTGCCGGTCACCTGCATGCGACGTCTCCTCTTTGTCTTGTAGCGCTTCTCTTTTCGGATAGCGCTTCGCTATCTTATACCACTTCGCTTATTCCGCTTCGCGGATCTTGCTCAGCTCAACACGAGGTCGAGCACCGCGGTATAATGGCACGCCGCGCCGGCCAAGACAAAGCCGTGCCAGATCGCATTCTGGAAGCGCAGCCGCCGCCAGGCATGGAAGATCACGCCAAAGCTGTAGAGCAGGCCGCCCGCAAGGATGAAGCCCAGCACCAGCGCAGGCAGCGCCTTGACCACGGCGTCGTAGACCATCACGCCGCTCCAGCCCATCGCGAGATAGATTCCGACTGCGACGCGGTCGAACCGGCCGGGGTAGAGAAGTTTCAGCACGATACCGAGGATCGCGACGCACCAGACGCCGCCGAGCAGCACCAGCGCGAACACACTGTCCCTCACCTCGAGGATGAACGGCGTATAGGTCGCCGCGATCAGCAGATAGATCGCGCAATGGTCGAACCGCCGCAGCAGCCATTTGGCCGGCGAGACCGGCCAGAGATTATAGGTCGCCGACAGCACCAGCATCGAGAGCAGGCCGGCGACATAGATCGAGACCCCGACGATGTTGGTGGCGTCGGCATAAACCGCCGTCAGCACCACCAGGACCGTGGCGGCGACGATGCCGCAGAACACGCCGATCGCGTGGATCACGCCGTCCGCGATCAATTCGGCACGGTCGTAGTTCCAGCCGATCGCGTCGGCCGCGGCGTGGACGGAGGTGGATGCGAGCTGTTTCAGCTGGAAGACGGTCATGGCAATCCGCAAGGCTCAGACAATGCCCTCTTGTAGGGTCTTTCGCGATCGGCGCATCGTTCAAACGGCTGATTTGCCGACAAAGGCGGTGGAAGTATGAAGCTTGATTTTCCCTACGCAATTGCCACTTTTGTGAACGGCTTCACTGTTCCGCCCGCCCCGAGATCAATCACGTTCATATGGCATTCAGTTTCCAGGATATGGTCGAAGAAGCGCGGCTGTCGGCAAGGGCGCTGATCGACTATGGTGAGCACTTCTTCAACCCGACGGTGCGTCTCGGGGTCACCGGCCTGTCACGGGCCGGTAAGACCGTATTCATCACCGCGCTGATCCACGGCCTCACCCGTGGCGGCCGCTTTCCGGTGTTCGAGGCCTATGCCTCGGGCCGGATCGCGCGGGCGCATCTGGCGCCGCAGCCGGACGACGCCGTGCCGCGCTTCGCCTATGAGAACCATTTGCGCGCGCTGCTCGAGGAGCGGCGCTGGCCGAACTCGACCGTCGACATCAGCGAACTCAGGCTCGTCATCGACTATCAGCGCCAGAACGGCGCCGATCGCACATTGACGCTCGACATCGTCGATTATCCCGGCGAGTGGTTGCTCGACCTGCCGCTGCTCCAGAAGAGCTATGAGCAATGGTCGGCCGAAAGCCTCGCGCTGTCGCGCGAGGCGCCGCGCGCGCATCTTGCGGCGGATTGGCACGCGCATCTCGCGACGCTCAAGCCCGAGGCGCGCGAGGACGAGCAGGCGACGCTGACGGCGGCAAAGCTCTTCACCGGCTATTTGCGCGCCTGCCGGGACGAGCGCTTCGCGATGAGCCTGCTGCCGCCCGGCCGCTTCCTGATGCCCGGCAATCTCGCCGACACGCCGGCGCTGACTTTTGCGCCGCTCGACGTGCCCGTGGGCGGCCAGGCACCGGACGGATCGCTGTGGGCGATGATGGTCCGCCGCTTCGAGGCCTACAAGGACGTCGTGGTGCGGCCGTTCTTCCATGATCATTTTGCCCGGCTCGATCGCCAGATCGTGCTGGCCGACGCGCTCGCCGCATTCAACTCCGGCCCCGAAGCGCTGCACGATCTCGAAGCCGCGCTTGCCGGAATTCTCGACTGCTTCCGCATCGGTCGCAGCACGTTCCTCTCCAGCCTGTTCCGGCCGCGTATCGACCGCATCCTGTTCGCGGCGACCAAAGCGGACCATCTGCATCATTCCAGTCACGACCGGCTCGAGGCGGTGCTGCGCCGCGCGGTCACCCGCGCGGTGGTGCGCGCGGAAGATACCGGCGCGGAGATCGACGTGGTGGCGCTCGCCGCCGTTCGCGCCACGCGCGAGGCCCAGGTCGCGCATGGCCGCGACAAATTGCCGTCGATCCTGGGAACGCCGGCGGCCGGCGAAAGCGCGGGCGGCGAGTTCTTCGACGGCAACACGGAGGTTGCGACCTTTCCGGGTGACCTGCCGCCGGATCCCGAGCCGCTGTTCAACGGCACCGACGCATTCCGCGGCCTCGCGACCGAGGCCGCCGAGAAGAGCGATTTTCGCTTCCTGCGCTTCCGTCCGCCAAAGCTCGAGCGCGAGGGCAATGACGAGCCGGCGCTGCCACACATCCGCCTCGACCGTGCCCTGCAGTTCCTGATCGGAGACAAGCTGTCATGAACGACCGATCCAAGCCGCGGCGGCCGGCGACGTTCCGGCTCGACGATCCCGGCGTCGTCGTCACCGAAGCCGACGAAGCGGCGCGGCTTGGCCGCACCACCATCCAGATCACGCCGGAGCACGATCCGCAGGCGCTGCCGGTGCCGATCGAGGCGGCGCTCCCCGCGCGGCGCGGCTTTCCCTGGGGCACGCTGTTCTGGTCCGGCCTCGCCGGGCTGACGCTGCTCGGCACCGGGCTCGGCGTGGTCCGTCTGATCGAGGATCTGTTTGCGCGCAGCGAAACGCTCGGCTTCGTCGGCCTCGCATTCGCCTTCGTCACCGCACTGGCGCTCGCGGTGGTGATCGGGCGCGAGGCCTTTGGTCTGGCGCGCCTTGCGACCATCGAGAAGCTGCATGCGCGCGCCGCCGCAGTCCTTGCCAGCGACGACCGCAAGGAGAGCCGCGTCATCGTGCAGGACCTGCTCAAGATCGCGCACCAGAACCCGCAGCTTGCGCGCGCACGCGCGACGCTGGAAAGCCACACCGGCGATATCATCGACGGCGCCGACATGATCCGGCTTGCCGAGCGCGAATTGATGTCGCCGCTGGATGCGGAAGCGCGGCGGCTGGTGTCGTCGGCCGCGCAAAAGGTCTCGATCGTGACCGCAGTTTCGCCGCGCGCCGCGATCGACGTATTGTTCGTGTTCGTGGCCGCGTTGCGCCTGATCCGTCAGCTCGCTTTTCTCTATGGCGGCCGCCCCGGCGCGCTTGGCATGATCCGCCTGCTCCGCCACGTGATCGCCCATCTCGCCATCACCGGCGGCATGGCCGCGAGCGACAGCCTGGTGCAGCAGATGCTCGGCCATGGCATCGCGGCAAAGCTGTCGCAGCGGCTCGGTGAAGGTGTGCTGAACGGATTGCTGACCGCGCGACTGGGTCTGGCCGCGATCGACGTGACGCGGCCGCTGCCATTCGCGGCGCTGCCGCCGCCAAAACTGTCGGACCTCGCGACGGATCTGCTGCGGAAGAAGGACGAGGAGTAGCGGCGCTATCCGCGCCGTTCGCCGGACCGACACATGGCGCGGCGCCTGAATGAGCGAAGCTTAAGCTCGCGGTTCATCGGGAAAGTCGAAGCTCACAATGATAAACCCGACCGCACCAAACACCAACAGCGCCAGGAACAGTGCCGCAACAGCAAAGGACCACACGAAAGGCTCCGAGCAGCTGAGTGCCACCCAATCGAGCCAACGAGCGGAATATCATCCCTCGCCGGCTGATCTGAGGCAGATCCGGACGGGGTTAAAGGGCAATTGTCCGGTAAAAATGACCTTGCTCAGTCAAGCCGCGCCTCGCAAGCGAACTATCGAGTTAGCCCTTTCGAGTATTGGAGGATTATCTGCCGCGGTTTATGGCAACTGAGCACAAGGAGGCGGCAATTCAAGTCGTCGCTTTTAAGTCAGCCTCTGGCTGCCCCATACCACGGCGCATCACCCCGTTAAGAAACTGGTTACCAGTCGATGTCACCATTTGCATATTAGGCCGCCATATGCGGCGCGCATTCTGAGAACGTCTCAATATTTCGACACGCCCGGTTGGCGGTCTCTTTCAGGAGAGGCCCAATGTTTAAGGGCTTAATGGCAGCGCTTGTGGCGCTGATCAGCACACTGCAACTGGATCGATACCTGACCAACGGTCGGTACACCGACGCGGCCGCGGATATGCTGCGGCAAATCAGGCGCGCGTTTGGATTTTGAGGTGCACTGGACGATTTGAGGCCGGTGATGAAGGGCATCCCATGGACTGATCTCGACGCGGAGGAGCAACGCGCCATCGCGATATTGGGAGCCGGGCTCCCGATCGAGCTGTGCGACCCCGTCGCTCTGCCAAGATTGAGGCGGCTCGGGCTGATCGCAGGGTCTCATTTGACCGCTGCTGCGCACGAGCTGCGGAGGCGCGTTGTTCTGGAAGAACTCAGTGCGCGGGATTGAGCCGCGTAACCAATTGGCACGCTCGATCCTCGCCTGGTCGGGAGTGCCTTGACGGGGCTAACAAGGCGTGGGGAGTTTGATGGCGGCAGGTGCAATTGAGCTGATCGTGGAGGGCTACGTTTCCCTCAGGGACCAAGCAGCTCTTGATGAGCTTCGAACACAGCGTCGCAAACTTATCGCAGATCTCGATGCATGTACCGGGATCGACTGCAGGAGTACGATCCGGCAAATCGAGGAAGACATCGTCGTGATTGAGGCCGGGCTGGTGCGGTTGGCGGCCTAGTCGGCCGGATGCTCAGAGATTGCCCGGTGTCGTATCGGCAACGCTGCACTCGGTGCGGATCAGGTCCTTCTTGGTCACTCGCACGCTGCCAAGATAATAACCTCGCTCCTGGACGGCTGCCTTGATCTCGTCGCTGACCTTGAGAACTCTCGCTCTGCTCTTGCGCCATTTGTTGGAAGAGTAGAGCGCGGGCATCGGAGAGCCGTTGCTGACGACGAGGAAGTCCCGCTTGCCATTGCGATAGACATCAAACATGTCCTATCCCCGTAGATAATATCAATAAGAGAAAATATGTTTCGTCACGATAGCTCCAGCTTAGTGGCTTAAATGCTTGAGCGGGTGGTAATCTGGGATGGCGGCCTGTGAATGTCGGGAAAAATGCTGGTTGCAGCTAAGCGATCAGCTCAGATTTCTGCTCTATGTTGTTATCATGCCACGCCAAGCCGCTTCAACGCGTGGCCTCGATTGCACTTGGGACATTTGCAATGCCTGGCGACGGTGATGGTCAGCCGCTTCTCCCGCAAGGGAAGAAGGGTGCCTCGCTAGGCGAGCGTACGCTTCTCGAATTCCCCCGCCAGCACCCGCCATTGAAACAGCGGCGAATCCGTTGACGGCGAGAGTTCCGGCGTCCAGCCGGTGAGCTTCTCAATCACGTAGGTATCCGTCAGAACGCCGCGCCAGCGGCGTTCGACCTGGCCGAGCTGCTCGCGCTTCGCAGGGATCGATCCCCACACCGGTGCGCGATTGTCCGGCTCTCGCCCGACATAGATGCCCGCATGCCCGCTGATCCGATCCATGCCGGGATCGCGAAAACCCTGGAAGCGGCCGCGTTCGTTGATCTCGATGACGGGCACGCGGCCCCTGAACAGCCAGCGCATCATCGCGTAGGTGCGATAGTCCGTGGTCGCGATCCAGGTCGCGCCAGTCTCGTCGAGCGCGGCCTGCGCACGCACAGCGACCTGCTCGTAGCCGGCTTCGGCGCCGATCGGATCGATCTTGCCGAGGAGATTCCAGGGCGCGGCGACGTAGTACAGGAATACGATGACGACGAAGGCGATCCCGGAGACGACCGCCGTGTTGAGCCAGAAAATGCTCGACCGGATCATCCGCGCCGACCAGTGCTCGCGCGACAGCATGACGAGGTTGACCGCCGCGACAGCAAAGCCGACCGGCCACATGAACATCGGCCAGGTGTCGCCGACCCTGAGCGTCGTCGACTTGAACAAGAAATAGAGGAACGGCACCAGCACCGCGGTCGACAGCAGGATCGCGACCGGCTCGCGCGTGCGATAGCCGCGCCACGCCGTCATCACGAGGCCTGACAGCACCACCGGCAGCATGACGAAGCCGACCAGGCCGAATTGCAGGCCGATGTAGTCGCCGATCGTGCGCAGCGAGATGCCGTAATTGGCGGTGGCCCGCACACCCTGGAAACGGAACGAGGCCCAGTCGTGCTGCGCGTTCCAGATCAGCACCGGGGAGAACACGACAATCGCGATCAGCACCGCGAGATAGGGGTAAGGACTGCGCAGCCAGCGCCAGCGCCAATCCGGCACCAGCAGAAACGCGGCGACCGCCGGCGCGAACATGATCGCGGTGAATTTCGACAACATCGACAGCCCGGCAAACAGGCCCGCCGCCAGCCACCAGCATCCATCGCCACTCTGCGCGAGCCGCACCAGGGCCCACATCATCGCCACCGCGAACGGGATCATGGCAACGTCCGGCGCGACCTTGGCCATCAGCAGGCCGTAATAGAGCGCAGCCTCCGGCATCAGCACCGCGAACATGATGGCGCGCGCATCATGAGTGAGGCGGCGGACGATGTCGGCGAGCAGCAGCTGCGTGACCAGCATCGCGACGATGCCGCCGAAACGGACGCCGAGCACGGTGTCGCCGAAGATCGCGGTACCAAAACGGATGAACCAGGCGATCATGGGAGGATGATCGAGGAAGCTGAGCGCTCCCTCCTTCGACCAGGTCCAGTAATAGGCCTCGTCGGTGCGCAGCTCGATCGCGGAGGCGTAGATGATCCGCAGCAGCGTCATCGCGGCGATGACGAGCACGGCCATAACGAGGGGACGGCGCGCGGCGCCGGCTGGGGACACGGTGATATCAGGGGCTGTCGTCACGGCCGCGCTTTTCGCCAACCTGGGAGGGGGAGTCAATGCGGGGGCGCCGCGCATATCGCTGTCGTCCGGGGCGCGACATAGTCGCGAGCCCGGGACCCATAGCCACAGGGAGGAGTCGTGGCGCGAACTGGTAACCACGAGTCTTCGTCAAATCCGATCCTGTGGCTATGGATCCCGGATCGCCGCGCCGCTTCGCGGCGCTTGTCCGGGACGACAGCGGTGGGTCTGGCGCGCGCCTTTGCCCACCCTACGGTTCGGTAACCTTGCCGCGCATGTGATCAGGCCAGCTGTCCGCCCCTGGAATTAAACGCTACGCTGGCTGTTCTCCTTCATGAACTGATACAAACCGAATCATGGCCACTGCATCCTCACGATTGTCCGAACTGTCCCGCGCGACCAGCATGCGGCAGGTTCGGCTGGTCTGCGGCGTCATCCTGTTCTCCTACGTGGTGAGCCATTTCCTCAACCATGCACTCGGCAACATCTCGGTCGATGCCATGGAGATCGGGGTCTACTATCACACGGCGTTCTGGCGGTTCCTCCCCATCGCGATCGTGTTCTATACGGCCGCGCTCACGCATATGGGGCTCGGCATCTACGCGCTCTATCAGCGCCGCCAGTTCCGCTGGCGGACGATCGAGCCGCTCCAGCTCGTGCTGGGGCTGAGCATCCCCGCCCTCGTCATGGCGCATGTGATCGGCGTCCGGCTCGGCCACACGCTGTACGGACACCAGAAACTCTATCCGCAGGAACTCTATCTGTTCTTCGTCACCTCGAACCGGATCTGGACCATGACGGTCCTGCTGATCATCGCCTGGGTCCATGGCTGCATCGGCATCTATTTCTGGCTGCGCCTGAAACCGTTCTTCGCGCGCGCCGCGCCTTATCTGCTCGCCGCCGCCGTGCTGATCCCGACGCTGTCGCTGCTCGGCGTCTACCAGGGCGGACGCAGCGTCCAGGTCGAGGTCGACGACGGCGAATGGCGCACGCACAATCTCACCCGCCGCCAGCTCGGCTCGACCGCGGAAGCGGCGACGCTCGACCTCATCACCGGCGGCCTCACCATCGGCTATGTCGGCCTGCTCGGACTGGCGCTGGCGGCACGCGGCGTGCGCGCCTTGCGCGAGCGGCGCCGCGGCATGATCGCGCTGTCCTACGGCAACGGCAAGACGGTGCGCGTGCCGAAGGGTCTCTCCGTGCTGGAGGCGAGCCTGCGCCACAATGTGCCGCATGCCAGCGTCTGTGGCGGCCGCGCCCGCTGCTCGACCTGCCGCATCCGCATCATCGGTGACCATGCCGCCCTGCCCGAGCCGTCGCAGCGCGAGGCCTTCGTGCTCGCGCGCGTCGGCACCGCCGATCCCTCGATCCGGCTTGCCTGCCAGCTGCGACCGGACTCCGACCTCTCCTTCTTCCAGCTGTTCACGCCCCACACGCATTCGGCGGACGGGCAGACCTCGACATCGGCCAGAATCGGCCAGGAGCGCTACCTCGTCAGCCTGTTCGTAGACATGCGCGGCTCGACGCAGCTTGCCGAGAAGCGGCTGCCGTTCGACACCGTTTTCATCGTCAACCGTTTCCTCGGCGCCGTCTCGCGGGCCGTGATCGAGAACGGCGGCCAGCCGAACCAGTTCGTCGGCGACGGCATGCTGGCGCTGTTCGGGCTGTCAGCCGATCCGGAGACCGCCTGCCGGCAAGCGCTGAAGGCTGCCGCCGGCATCGCCACGCATATCGACGAGCTCAACGAGCTCCTGAGCCACGATCTCCGTCAGCCGATCCGCTTCGGCATCGGCATTCACGGCGGCGAGGTCATCATCGGCGACATCGGCTATCGCGATCACATCGTCTTCACCGCGCTCGGCGATGCCGTCAACGTCGCGGCCCGGCTCCAGGACATGACCAAGACGCTGGCCTGCGAGGCGATCGTCTCGGAGGAGGTTCGCCGTACCGCGGGACTTGCCGACGATGCGCTGCCGCAGCAGGAGGTCGCGATCCGCGGCCGCGACGAGCCCCTGGCCGTGCGCGTGGTTGCGGACACGAGGCAGCTGTCGGCGCTGGTTGACCGAAGCGAGCGCGTCGCAGCTTGATTCTTCACCTCTCCCCGCTTGCGGGGAGAGGTCGGAATGCGCGCGCAGCGCGGATTCCGGGTGAGGGGGAGCCTCCGCGAATCCAACTCTCACCTCGCTCGCGGAGACTCGCCCTCACCCCAACCCTCTCCCCGCAGGCGGGGCGAGGGAGTGCACTGTCACTGCGGCTACAGCTCGGCAATCTCGTTACGAACGTAACACCGGCTTGCTGCAACGCAGCGACATGGGCCTGCTGCGAAAGCACGAATTGACTTCATCTCAATCGTTGCGACAGATGAGCGCGGGATCGCGGTGATGACCGCGGTCCAACGAAAAGCTCCGGGAGGAGACGAGAATGTTCGATCGACGCGACCTGCTCAAAGGAGCGGGCCTTGCCGCTATGGCGGCCACACTGAATTCCACCAAGGCGCTGGCACTCGACACCGTCACGCTTCCCTTCGCCAATGGCGAGCGGCCGCTGGTGAAATATCCGCAGAAGCGGCCGATGATCGGCCTGACCAGCCGGCCGCCGCAGCTCGAGACGCCGTTCGCGATCTTCAACGACGGTCCGATCACGCCGAATAACGCGTTCTTCGTGCGCTATCACCTCTCGGACCTGCCTTACAATCTCGATCCCGACAAGTTCACGCTCGAGGTCAAGGGCAAGGTCGACAAGCCGCTCAAGCTGTCGCTCAAGGACATCAGGAAAATGAAGGCGACCGAGATCGTCGCCGTCAACCAGTGCTCCGGCAACAGCCGCGGCTTCTCCGAGCCGCGTGTCGCCGGTGGCCAGCTCGCCAATGGCGCGATGGGCAATGCGCGCTGGCGCGGCGTGCCGCTGAAGGCCGTGCTGGAGATGGCGGGCGTGCAGAGCGGCGCCAAGCAGGTCACCTTCAACGGCATGGACGGCCCCGTCAGCGACAAGACGCCGGATTTCGTCAAGGCGCTCGATCTCGATCACGCCACCGACGGCGAGGTGATGCTGGCCTATGGCATGAACGGCGAGGACCTGCCGTTCCTCAACGGCTTTCCGCTGCGCCTGATCGTCCCCGGCTATTACGGCACCTACTGGGTCAAGCACCTCAACGAGATCACCGTCATCGACAATGTCTATGACGGCTTCTGGATGAAGTCGGCCTATCGCATTCCGGACACGCCGAACAATGCGGTCGAGCCGGGCACCGCGCCGAAGGCGACGATCCCGATCAACCGCTTCACCATCCGATCCTTCATCACCAGCGTTCCCGATGGCGCCAAGCTGAAGGCCGGCGGCACGACGCTGCGCGGCATCGCCTTCGACGGCGGCAAGGGCATCAAGGACGTCCAGGTTTCCACCGACGGCGGCAAGACCTGGGTCAGCGCCAAGCTCGGCAAGGATCTCGGCAAATACTCATTCCGTGAATGGAAGCTGCCGGTGAAGCTCGCTGCGGGCGCCCACGAGCTCAAGGTGCGCGCCACCGGCAATGGTGGCGAGACCCAGCCGGATGCGCCACGCTGGAACCCTGCGGGTTATCTACGCAACGTCGTCGAAACCGTCCGCGTCACCGTGGCCTGAGGGAGAATGATCATGCAGCGCACCGTTCTCCTCGCCATCTCACTCGCCTTCGCCGCAATGGTCGGCTCGGCACTTGCAGCGCCGCTCAACTACAAGACGCCCGACGAGGTCGCGGCCTTCAAGCCAGGCCCCAATCTCGAGGTGGTGCAGGGCAATTGCAGCGCCTGCCACTCGGCCGATTACGTCAACACGCAACCGCCGATGAAGGACAAGAAAGGTTTTTGGCAGGCCGAGGTGACCAAGATGATCAAGGTCTATGGCGCCCCGATCGACGATGCTGATGTCGGCAAGATTGTCGATTATGTGGCGGCGACTTATTGACGGATGACGTGCGGCGTGCCGATCAATTGACCGCGAAACGGGCAAAATCGGCAAAAACGCTGCGAAGTTGAGCGGAATTCGGCGAAATGCCGATATGGTTTGAGCTACCAAGCCGGCCACATTCCGCGTATCCTGTTAGGACCGAACCGGCCGGTTGGCGGGGACTGGCGGTTCGAGATCTCGGAGGAAGACCCGCGGAGAAGACGTGATGGCTAAAGGTACGGTCAAGTGGTTCAACCCGACGAAGGGTTATGGATTTATCCAGCCTGCGTCGGGCGGCAAGGATGTGTTCGTGCATATCTCGGCAGTGCAGAAAGCCGGTCTGTCGTCCCTGAACGAAGGACAGACAGTGGAATACGAAGAGATCGCAAACCGGGGCAAGACCTCCGCAGAGAACCTCAAAGTATAAGCCCGGCAGCCTTTGCTGCCTCCCGGATCTGTCCGGGAGCCGGGCCAAAAAAATTTTAGAAGACGGCCAGTGCATTCGACGACGGGCGTTGCGATTGCACACGGAGAGCTATTTTCCCGCGAAGACCGCTCGTTCAACGCCACAGCAATGACAATCGCGACGGCCCTTCGTTAGTCCACCGGCAATGGTGCGTCGCGCTTGATCTCTTCCATCACCGCATAGGTTCGCGTCTCGCGCACGCCCGGCATCGACAGCAACGTCTCGCCGAGGAAGCGTCGATAGGCGGTCATGTCCGCAAGCCGCGCCTTCACAAGATAGTCGAAGCCTCCTGCAACCATGTGACACTCCAGCACCTCGGGTGCGAGTTTCACCGCGCGCGCGAACCGCTCGAAATTGTCCGGCGTGGTCTTGTCGAGCAGCACCTCGACGAACACCAGAAGACCCAGGCCGAGCCGGTGCGGATTGAGCCGCGCGCCGTAGCCCTCGACAAAGCCCTCCCGCTGCAACCGCTTCAGCCGCTCGCCGACCGAGGTCGGCGACAGCCCGATGCGTTCGGCGAGCTCGACATTGGCGATGCGCCCGTCCTGCTGCAGAATTGAGAGGATCTTCCGGTCGATTCGATCGAGTTCCATATTTTATGTGGCCGATACGCCAATGATCTTCATTTCCTAAGGTAAAATGGCTAATTTGTCTATCGAACTACGGTCTAGCGGGCCTTATCCTCGATTTTAGCCACAGGACACGCCATGCCGAACATCCCGCCGCCCTTCACCGCCCCCTACGCGCCCGACGATGCCGAGATTGCCACGCGGCTCTTGCCCGCTTCGCATCTCGGCCCGCCGCAGGCGCGGATCGACCGCACCGCGACGCGGCTGATCGAGGCGATCCGCAAGCGCGACGACCGGCTTGGCGGTGTCGAGGACATGCTGCGGGAGTTCGCGCTCTCGACCAAGGAGGGGCTCGCCCTGATGGTGCTGGCCGAGGCGCTGCTCCGCGTGCCCGACGCGCGCACCGCCGACCAGTTCATCGAGGACAAGCTCGGCGAGGGCGACTTCATCCACCACGAGACCAAGTCCACGGCCTTCCTGGTCAACGCCTCGGCCTGGGCGCTCGGCCTCTCGGCGCGGGTGATCCAGCCCGGCGAGACGCCCAACGGCACCATCGGCCGGCTGGTGAAGCGGCTGGGCGCGCCGGCGGTGCGCACCGCCACGCGCCAGGCGATGCGGCTGATGGGTAACCATTTCGTGCTGGGGGAGACCATCGAGCAGGCGCTGGAGCGGGGTAAGCCGCGCTCCGGTCAGAAGACGCGCTACTCCTTCGACATGCTCGGCGAAGGCGCGCGCACCGCGGCGGACGCCAGGCGCTATTTCGACGCCTATGCCAGTGCGATCGAGACCATCGGCAAGGCAGCGGGCAGCCATCCCCTGCCCGACCGTCCCGGCATCTCGGTCAAGCTCTCGGCGCTGCATCCGCGCTTCGAGGCGATCAGCCGCGCGCGCGTGATGGCCGAGCTGGTGCCGCAGCTGCTCGATCTGGCGCAGCGCGCCAAGGCCCATGATCTGAACTTCACCGTCGACGCCGAGGAAGCCGACCGGCTGGAGCTGTCGCTCGACGTGATCGCGGCGACGCTCGCCGACCCCTCGCTCAGCGGCTGGGACGGCTTCGGCCTGGCGATCCAGGCCTATCAGAAGCGCGCGAGCGCCGTGATCGACTATGTCGACGCGCTCGCCCGCGCGCATGACCGCAAGCTGATGGTGCGGCTGGTCAAGGGCGCCTATTGGGACACCGAGATCAAGCGCGCGCAGGAGCGCGGGCTGGACGGCTATCCCGTGTTCACGCGCAAGGCGATGACAGATCTGAACTACGTCGCCTGCGCGTCAAAACTGCTCGGCTTGCGGCCGCGCATCTTTCCGCAATTCGCCACCCACAACGCGCTGACAGTCGCGACCGTGCTGGAGCTTGCCCAAGATGGCGGCGGCTTCGAATTCCAGCGCCTGCACGGCATGGGCGAGGCGCTCTACGAACAGCTCGCCAAGGATCATCCTGACATCGCCTACCGCACCTATGCCCCGGTCGGCAGCCATCGCGACCTGCTCGCCTACCTGGTGCGGCGGCTGCTGGAGAACGGCGCCAACTCGTCGTTCGTGGCGCAGGCGGCCGACTATCGTGTGCCGGTTGTGGCGCTGTTGCAGCGTCCGGCCGATGCCATCGTCCGGCCGCAAGCGGCGGCCCATCCCAGAATTCCGCTGCCGGGCGATCTGTTCGCGCCGGAGCGGCGCAATTCGCGCGGCGTCGAATTCGGCGCGCGCGCCGCGCTCGACCGGTTGCTGGCAGACGTGAAGGCCGAGGCGGCCGGCCTCAAGCCGATCGCGGATGCAACGGTGGATCGTGCCAATGCGGCGGTGACTGCTGCGCACGCCGGTTTTGCCGCCTGGAGCCGAACGCCGGCGGGCACGCGCGCGGCCACACTGGAGCAGGCCGCGCATCTTCTGGAGAGCCGGAGCGCCCATTTCATCGCGCTGCTGCAAGCCGAGGGCGGCAAGACGCTGGACGATGCGCTGTCGGAGCTGCGCGAGGCCGCCGACTTCTGCCGCTACTATGCCGCGCAGGGTCGAAAGCTGTTCGGCGTTGATGCCGCCATGCCGGGCCCGACCGGCGAGAGCAATGCGCTCGCCATGCGCGGGCGCGGCACCTTCGTCGCGATCTCGCCGTGGAATTTCCCGCTGGCGATCTTCCTGGGCCAGGTCACGGCGGCATTGATGGCCGGCAACAGCGTCGTCGCAAAACCCGCCGAGCAGACGCCGCGCATCGCCCGTGAGGCCGTAGCGCTGCTGCACGAAGCAGGCATTCCCAAGAGCGCGCTGCATCTCGTCACCGGCGACGGCCGCATCGGCGCCGTGCTGACCGCGCATGCCGACATCGCCGGCGTCGTCTTCACCGGCTCGACCGAGGTCGCGCGCCTGATCAACCGGACGCTCGCCGCCAAGGACGGGCCGATCGTGCCGCTGATCGCGGAGACCGGCGGCATCAACGCCATGATCGCGGATGCAACCGCGCTGCCCGAGCAGGTCGCCGACGACGTCGTCACCTCGGCCTTCCGCTCCGCCGGCCAGCGCTGCTCGGCGCTGCGGCTGCTGTTCGTGCAGGAGGATGTCGCCGACCGCATGATCGAGATGATCGCCGGCGCGGCGCGCGAACTCAGGATTGGTGATCCCGCTGATGTCGCGACTCATGTCGGTCCGGTGATCGACGCCGAGGCCAGGCAGCGCCTCGATGCGCACATCGCGCGGATGAAGTTGGAGGCGCGGCTGCACTTTGCCGGCACTGTGCCCGACGGCTGCTTCGTCGCCCCGCACATTTTCGAGCTCAAGGACGCCGGCCAGCTCACCGAGGAGGTGTTCGGCCCGATCCTGCACGTCGTGCGCTATCGCCCGGAAAACCTCGACCGCTTGCTGCAGGCGATCGAGCGCAGCGGATATGGACTCACGCTCGGCATTCACTCCCGGATCGACGACACTATCGAGGCGATCATCGATCGCGTGCAGGTCGGCAACATCTATGTCAACCGCAACATGATCGGCGCCGTGGTCGGCGTGCAGCCATTCGGCGGCAACGGGCTGTCCGGAACCGGCCCGAAAGCGGGCGGCCCGCATTACCTCGCACGCTTTGCGACGGAGCAGACCGTGACGATCAACACCGCGGCAGCCGGCGGCAATGCCGCGCTGCTTGCGGGGGAGGAGTGAAGCCCTGCGCCTGGCGCCGTTGCATCCCGCCGAAACATCGGTCTAATGCTGCCATGACTTGGCCCGCGCCAATTCCAGCGCGCGGGAAACAACAAGAGCGAGGGAGCTACGCCGCGATGGAAAAGGGCATTTTTGCAGGGCTCAAGGTTCTGGACTGCGCGAGCTTCATCGCAGCGCCCGCGGCCGCGACCGTGCTGTCGGATTTCGGCGCCGACGTCATCAAGATCGAGCCGCCCGGCGCCGGCGACCCCTACCGCAATCTGCCCAACATTCCGGGCTATCCGACCAGCGAGCACAATTTCGCCTGGCTGCTGGAGGCCCGCAACAAGAAGAGCATCGCGCTCGACCTCGCAAAGCCGGAGGCGCAGGCCGTGCTCTACAAGCTGGTGGAAGAGGCCGACGTCTTCATCACCAACATGCCGCCGCCGGTGCGCGCCAAGCTCGGCATCACCTATGACCACCTTGCCCATCTCAACGACCGGCTGATCTATGCCTCGTTCACCGGCTATGGCGAGAAGGGCGAAGAGGCCAACAAGCCCGGCTTCGACAGCAACGCCTATTGGGCGCGCTCCGGCCTGATGGACCTCATCCGCGCCGACACCCACACGACGCCGGCTCGCTCGGTCGCCGGCATGGGCGACCATCCCTGCGCCATGGCGTTCTATGGCGCCATCGTCACCGCGCTGTATCAGCGCGAGAAGACCGGCAAGGGCTCGCATGTCGCCTCCAATCTGATGGCGAACGGGGTGTGGGCCGCGGGCACGCTGGCGCAGGCCAAGCTCTGCGGCGCCAGGTTCGCCGAGCGGCGGCCGCGCGAGCGCGCGCTGAATGCGGTCGCCAACCACTACCAGTGCAAGGACGGCCGCTGGTTGATCCTGTCGCTGCTGAGCGAGGAGAAGCAGTTTCCGATACTGGCCAGATGCCTGGGACGCGAGGACCTGATTGACGATCCGCGTTTCGCCACCAAGGCCGACCGTCACGCCCGTTCGGTCGAACTGATCAAGATTTTTGACGAGACCTTCGCCACCAGGGATCTTGCCGAATGGCGCAAGATCCTCGACGGCAACGGCCTCGTGTTCGGCATCGTCGGCATTCTCGACGACATCCCCAACGACAAGCAGATGCTCGACAACGAGGTGCTGGTGCCGTTCGAGAACGACACCATGCTCACCATCTCCAGCCCGATCTGGATCGACGGCGCCAAGAAGGTCCAGCCGCGCAAGCCGCCGGCCGTCGGCGAGCACAGTGACGAGATTTTGCGCGGAGCGGGATACGACGAGAAGGCGATCAAGCAGCTGCGGGGTTCGGGCGCGGTGGGGTAAGGCGGCGCCACAAACTCCCCTGTCGTCCCGGGGCGCGCAAGGCGCGAGCCCGGGACCATAACCACGGGGAGTGGTTGCCGCACTCCCTGGTAACTACGAGTCATCGCCAAACCACGGCCTGTGGTTATGGGTCCCGGATCTGCGCTGCGCTTGTCCGGGACGACGGTGGGGAGATAGCTCGCGTCTCCAGATACATTGCTGGATTGCTTCGCTTCGCTCGCAATGACGGCGCGGGATGATCTCGCTATAAACTCACGACAACATCGCGTCCCGTGAGGCCCTCATGCCCAACTACCGCCTGCACTACTTCCCGGAATCCGGCAACAGCTACAAGCTTGCGCTGATGCTGACGCTTTGCGGCGAGAGGTTCGAACCGGTGTGGACCGATTTCGGCGGCGGCGTCACGCGCACGGCGGAATGGCGCAAGGCCGTGAACGCGATGGGGGAGATTCCCGTGCTCGAGGTCGACGGCGTGAAGATGACGCAGACCGCGCCATTGCTGCTGAAGCTTGCCGAGCAGTACGGGCGCTTCGGCGCCGAGACCGAGGACGAGAAGTTCGAGCTGCTGCGCTGGCTGTTCTGGGACAACCACAAGCTCACCGGCTACATGGCGACCTATCGCTTCATGCGGGCGTTCACTGAGAAAAACGATCCGCAGGTGTTGAAGCATTTTCGCCGGCGGCTCGAGGACTTCCTCGGCATTCTCGACGGACATCTCCAGCATAATGCCTTTGCGATCGGGGCGAAGCCGACGGTCGCCGATATCTCGATGATGGCCTATCTGCACTATCCGAGCGACGAGCACGGTTTTGATTTCGCGGCGAGCTACCCTGCCATCCACGCCTGGCTCGGCCGCATGGCCGCGCTGCCCGGCTGGAAGCCGGCCTATGAGCTCTTGCCCGGCAAGCGGATGACGAACTACGCGAAGTGAGGGGGCGCTGGCACTACCCCCTCAGCGCCAGCCACCCCAGCGTGAACAGAATCCCGCCGACGATCACGACCACCGCGACCGCCCAGGTGCTGACGCGGATGCTGCCGGTGACCTGCTTGGCTTCCTCATTGCGCGCGATCTCGCGATTGCGCTCCTTGTCGGCGTCGCTGGTCTCAGTCATGGGTCATCCAAACCGGTTGCTGATTTTATCTTGCGCGTGATCTTTTCGAAAAACCGCCACACGCTTTTTCGGATCACGCGCTAACGCGTCTTGATGAAGCACATGCCGATGCGGCTCGATGCCGCGGCAGCCTGACAGGTGAGACCTTTAGCACAGCTCCATGACGTAAAACTCTTATCCGGCGCTCCCGATCCCGTATTTTGCAGGGCACAATGGGCACCCCAGCCATCCTGATATTCGGTGCCGGCCAGCACGCCGCTGCCGCGGGTCTGCGGCCGGCTGGCAAATCCGCGTGAGAAATCAGGGCGTTTGCCCGCGGCGAATGCGGTCAGGATGTCGCGGCGGCGGACCTGGTCGCCGAAGAAATGCGGCGAAGCCGGCACGATGGTGGAGTTCGACGGCTTGTCCGCAAGCCAGTCGACGCCGGGGAAGTGGAAGCCGCCGATACCGCGGGTCTGGTGGCAGCCGGCGCAGGTGACGTCGTTGAGGCGGCGCTGGAAGCCCGCGATCGAGCGGATGTTCTGCATGTCGATGCCACGCGCCGCCGCCTGCTTCAGCGCGCCGACCACCTCGTTGTCGGTGAAGACCGGCTCGCCCTTGTTGCTGTCCCTGTCCTCCCCTTGCACCATGCCGAACTCCGGTTGCAACGGCGAAGCGTCAAGGCCCGCCGGCGTCGGCACCACCGCGGCCTTGGCCAGGAATGTCTCGGGGATCAGTACCGTGCCGCGATCGAACTCGCGGAGATTTTCCGGCGCAAGCAGCCAGGCTTTGAAATCACGTCGAAGATCGTTGTCGGCGAGGATGCGGTCGCGGTCGATCTGGTTCTCCAGCGTCGATTCCTCGAACGTCTTCGTCGCGGCGTTATATTTGAACACCTTGAGCAGATAGTCGGAACGGAAATCGTGCAATGCCGATTTCGGCGCGATCGAGATCTGGATATTGGTCTCGATGCGATCGAGCATGGCGTCGGAAGGAGAGATGCCGCCGTCGATCAGCCCCTGCCAGTCGCCATTGTCGAGCCAGCGCCGCGCGACCTCGGCGCAAGTAACAGCCTTTCCGTTCGCGTCGGTCTGGCGCGCATCGCGTGCCTTCATCACCAGATTGAACGTCATCGGCAGACGCGTTGCGGTCTTGCCACCTTCCGGCTTACTCTCGAAACGCACCAGCCGATAGATCAGCCTGATCTCGCCGCACGCCTCCTCCGAGACATAGGCGCGGTCCATGCGATTGACGATGCCGGCCAGCACGAAACGGGTGTCGCGCGATTTGAGATTGGCCCGATCGAACAGCTGCACGTCAAAGCCTTCACCGACGCCGATGGTCTCGGTCGGGTACGCCGCTTTCTGCTGCGCGATGTAGTGGTCGAACTCCGCGTCGATCGCCGGCGGAATCTCGTTGAGCGGGGACAGCGACGAGAAAAGCAGGTCGGTCGTCAGCGGAACGTTTGCGTTCCGCTCCGGCCATAGCAGGCGCGAGATCGTGAGCGAATCGTTCTGGTCGAGCTTGCGGAGCAGATCGGGATCGATGATCGCCGTGCCGCGCGTCAACGGCGCGTTCTCCGCTGCGAAAAGCGAAACAGTCCCGCCAAGCAAGACGGCGGCAGCAAAGAGAATTCGCAACGCGCGGCTCATGCCTTCAGTAACACCGCGTGAGCCGGCCTATTCAAGTAAAAAGGCGCCTCACATGGTGGTGAAGCGCCTCTTTGAAGATCGGATATCGAACGCTCAGCGCGCGACGATCAGGCCCTTGCTGGTGACGACGACCCAGCGGCCGTCCTGACGGCGGATCGCATCGACGCGGCCAATTCCGGGGATGGGGTCACCGGCATAGACCTCGTAGAGGCCGCCGCGGCCCTCGATCAGCGCACCGCCATTGGCGACGTCGCGCAGAACCCAGCCGTCGATCGTCGGCAACCGGCCGACCTCGGTCTTGGGCGCGGCAGGGGCCGGAACCGGCGCGGCGGCGGCGGTCGCAACCTGGGTCGGCGCGATCGAGCCGGTGGTCTCCTTTGCGGCAGCCGCTGCGGCCTGCGCGGGGGCCGCGGGCGGCGTGGCGCGGAGCTTGTCGACGGTCTCGGACAGCTTTGCGATTTTGGCCATCGGCTCGGCCTGGGCCTTCTCGAGCTTGTCGAGGCGGTCATTGGCCCGGTTGAACTGGCTGAGGCTAGTCTTGGAGGTGTGCTCGACATTCGCCTTCAGTGCGACGACATCGGCATCGATCCGGGCAACCGAGGATTCCAGCGCGCTGGTGTCGGCGACCTGCGCCGGCGCGGGGGCCGGGGCTGCGAAGTGCATCATGCCGGCAGTCGCGAGCGCGCCGCTGATGGCGCCGACGCTGGCCGCGATCGCCACCACCGCGGCCATCGCCGACAGGCGGCGCTTGCCGCCGGTCTCGCGCGGCTCGTCCGCCTTCACATGCGGGGCAAACTCTTCGCGCTCCCAGGAGCGCTCCGACGGTGCCATGACGATGAGCTTGCCGGGCTTCGGCTCGGGCTTGGTCTCGGCCTTCGGTTCAACCTTGGCTTCGAACTTCGGCACTTCGATCCGGGGCGGCTCGACCTTGGGGGCTTCAGCCTTCACCGGATCAGCTTTGGGCGGCGCTTCATGGTCGGGCGCAATCGAGGGAGCCTCGATGCCGGCAGCCTCGACGGCCTTCGGCGCGGTCACCGCGGCTTCGACGCTCGTATCTTGGGCAGCCTGCTCAGCCATTGGTTCGCTCACAGTTCGAATACTCCACTCTGGATTGACCTTTTGGTAACTTTCATTGCTTGCGAAATCCTTACTTCGGGACCCGCTTACCGAAATTTTAGGAAGTCATCCGGGGCCGAATTTGGCCGGGAACGTGGAACCGGTGTGGCGGGCGTGAAACAAATTGTAAGCGGGGGAAGATGAACGGCCGCGGAATGGCTGCCTCCACACCGTCATTGCGAGCGCAGCGAAGCAATCCAGAGGCACTGCGGAAAGGCTCTGGATTGCTTCGCTACGCTCGCAATGACGGAATGTGGATCATCGGCCTCCGTTCACATCACCACCGGCGTATCCGGCAGCTCGTTCGCATGCGGGCCCTGCGGCGGGAAATGCCGCGCCAGCTCGCGCGACACCGTCGCGATGCCGCCGATCACGCCGTGCTCGAACTGGCCGGAGGCGAACTCGGCCTCCATCGCGCGGCAGATGCTCTCCCAGCCCTCCGCACCAACCTTCGCATCGATGCCGCGATCGGCAACGATCTCGACGTCGCGGTCGGCGAGCAGGAGATAGATCAGGACGCCGTTGTTGTGCGCGGTGTCCCAGATACGCAAGTGAGAGAACACATCGAGCGCGCGCTCGCGGGCCGGCTGGTTGCGGAACAGCGGTCGCCCGTCGAGCGCGCCCTCGACGACGAAGCGGACCTGGCCGGAATGTGTGCTCTCACCCTGCTTGATCGCCTGCTCGATGCGGGCGAGCACCTTTGGCGGAAAGATCTGCTTCGCGCGCCAATGATGCTGCACGAGGTGTCTGGCAATGCGCTTGATGCTCATGACCGCTACCAGCTCCCCGAGGCGCCGCCGCCGCCAAAACTGCCACCACCGCCGCTGAAGCCGCCGCTGTCGCTGGACGACGATCCGCTGCTCCAGCCGCCCCCCGAAGAGCCGCTCGACCACGAGCCGCCGCGCGACGATCCCGAGCTTGGCGCCATCGCCGCAAACAGATCGGCGATGAAGCCTATGACGAAGCCCAGCGCTCCGAGCGCGAGCGCGATTGCAAAGGACCCGAGAATGAGCCAGGCCAGCGCTGCGATGATGCCGCCGGTCGCCAATGAGCCAAGCAGCCGCCCCAGCATGGCCCGGAAGAAGCCGCCGACCCCGATCGAGGCGAACAGCGTCACAATGAACAGCGGCGCAATATCGTCCAGATTGCCGAAATTCACAGTCGGCGAAGGTACCGGCAGCGGCTCGCCGTCGATCACGCGGATCATGCGATCGACGCCATCCGAGATGCCGCCGGCGAAATCGCCCGTCCTGAATTTCGGCGTGATGATCTCGTCGATGATGCGCCGGGACGTCACGTCGGTGAGCGCGCCCTCGAGGCCGTAACCGACCTCGATGCGCAAATGGCGATCGTTCTTGGCAACGACGAGGATCGCGCCGTCGTCCACCTTCTTGCGGCCGACCTTCCAGGCGTCGGCGACGCGGATCGAGAACTGCTCGATCGTCTCCGGCTGGGTCGTCGGTACAATCAGGACGGCGACCTGGCTGCCCTTGCGCGTCTCGAAATCACGTAGCTTTTGCGACAACGCGGCGATGTCGGCGCTCGACAGCGTGCCGGTCTGGTCGACCACGCGACCGGTGAGTTGGGGGATGGCGACATCGGCGAAGGTGGGTAACGAGCAGCCAATCAGCAGCACGAATGCGATAAGCGCCCGCCACACATTCGCTGTCATCGCCCGGCTTGACCGGGCGATCCAGTATTCCAGAGACGCCAGAGGACTACGGAGGAGCCGCGGCGTACTGGATTCCCCGCCTTCGCGGGGAATGACGGCGGTGGGTGGGGCTGGGCGCATTCGCAAAATCGAACGCACTTACTTCGACGGCGCGGGCGCCGGGTTGAAATCGACCTTCGGCGCGGTCGAGATCTCCTTTTCGTTCTCGACCGCGAAATTCGGCTTCTCCTTGTAGCCGAACATCATCGCGGTGAGGTTGCTCGGGAAGGAGCGAATGGTGACGTTATAGTCCTGCACCGCCTTGATGTAGCGGTTGCGCGCGACCGTGATGCGGTTCTCGGTGCCTTCGAGCTGCGACATCAAATCCTTGAACAGCGCATCGGACTTAAGCTGCGGATAGTTCTCGGTGACGACCAAGAGACGTGACAGCGCGCTGGAGAGCTCGCCCTGGGCGGCCTGGAACTTCTGGAAGGCGGCGGGGTCGTTCAGCACCTCAGGCGTCGCCTGGATGCTGCCGACCTTGGCGCGCGCATTAGTGACGCCGAGCAGCACGTCCTTCTCCTGCTGCGCAAAGCCCTTTACCGAGTTGACGAGATTGGGCACGAGATCGGCGCGGCGCTGATACTGGTTCACGACCTCGGACCAGTTGCCCTTGATCTGCTCGTCCTCGCTCTGGATCGCGTTGTAGCCGCAATTGGTCAGGCTCAGCGAGGCCAGAGCCGCCAGCACGGTCAGGATCTTGCGCATCAAATTCCTCCCGGTGAAATCTGGCGTAAACTATCAGATTGAACGCGCGCGGTGCCAGACATCTTGTGCCGGCGACGCGAAAAGCAACCGCCTGACGCAAGCCCCTTGCCTATCCCTGGCCGACATAGTCAACTTGAGCAAAACAAGAACGGAAACGCCAAGGGGAACGCGATGAGCTCGTTCGAGACCATCCTCGTGGAGAGGCCCGAGCCGGCGATTGCCCGGATCGTGATGAACCGGCCCGAGGCGCGCAACGCGCAGAACCTGCAGATGACCTACGACCTCAACGCCGCCTTCGACGCCGCGGTGCAGGACGACGCGGTCAAGGTCATCATCCTCGCCGGCAACGGGCCGCATTTCTCATCGGGCCACGATCTGCGCCCCGGCGGCAAGAACGCCGCAGGCGTCGATTTTCCGCCGATCGGAAATTGGGGTGGCTTTGCGGAGGCGAACGCGCATGGCCGCTTCGCGCGCGAGCAGGAAATATATCTCCAGATCACGCGGCGCTGGCGCAACCTGGCCAAGCCGACCATTGCCGAGGTGCACGGCAAGTGCATCGCCGGCGGATTGATGCTGGCCTGGGCCTGCGACCTCATCGTCGCCAGCGACGACGCGCAGTTCTGCGATCCCGTGGTGACCATGGGCGTCTGCGGGGTCGAATGGTTCGTGCATCCCTGGGAGCTCGGCCCGCGCAAGGCCAAGGAATTCCTGTTCACCGCCGACGCATGGAGTGCGCAGGAGGCGCATCAGCTCGGCATGGTCAATCGGGTCGTGCCGCGCGCGGAGCTTTCAGCGTCGGTGCTGGAGCTGGCGCGCCGGATCGCATCAAAGCCGTCCTTCGCGCTGAAGCTGACCAAGGAGGCGGTAAATCGCTCGGTCGATGTGATGGGCCAGCCCGCCGCGATCGACCAGGCCTTTGCGCTGCATCAGCTCTGTCACGCCCACAACCTTCAGCAGTTCGGCATGGTGGTCGATCCATCAGGACTGCATCCCTCCGTGCGCAAGCCGCCGGCGGCCGCGGAGTAACGACATGGACCTCAACCTGAGTGACGAGCAACGGCTGCTGCGCGAAAGCGCAGAGCGCTTTGTGGCCGAAAGCTACGACGCCGATCATCGCCGCAAAATGGCGAAGGACTCGTTTGGCTTCAGCCCTGCGGTGTGGAAGCAGTTCGCCGAGCTTGGTTGGCTGGCGCTGCCGATTCCCGAAGAGTTCGACGGGCTCGGTGGCGGCGCGGTCGAGATCGGCATATTGATGGAAGCCTTTGGCCGCGGGCTGGTGTCGGAGCCGTATGTTGCAACGGTGGTGCTTGGAGCCTCGCTGATCGACAAATGCGGCAGTACCGCTCAGAAGCAGGCGCGGCTGCCCAAGGTCGCGGATGGATCGCTGAAGCTCGCCTTTGCGCATTCCGAGCGCGCGGCGCGGTTCGATCTCGCAAAAGTCGCGACCGTCGCCCACAAGACGGCGCGAGGCTGGCGCCTTGCCGGCAACAAGATCGCGGTGCTCGACGGCCACGCCGCCGACGAGATCATCGTCTCCGCGCATGTCCACGACCATCAGGGACCTTCGGGGCGGATCGGCCTGTTCCTGGTTCCGGCGAAGACGCCGAGCCTCGCCATCAGCGACTATGAGCGTCTCGGCGGCGGACGGGCCTGCAACATCGAACTATCAGGCGTCGAGCTGCCGGAGGATGCCCTGCTCGGCGACGGACACGACGCCCTGCCCGCGATCGAATGGGCCGTTGACCGCGCCATGGCTGCGCTCGGTGCCGAAGCCGTCGGCATCATGCAGACGCTGCTCGACACCACCTTGGAATACACCAAGATCCGAAAGCAGTTTGGCCGGCCGCTCTCGGCCAACCAGGTGATCCGCCACCGCCTCGCCGACATGGCGATGCAGGTCGACGAGGCGCGCTCGATGGCGCTGCGCGCCGCGCTGAAGGCAGATAGCCCGCCGGTCGAGCGCGCCCGCGCCGCCTCCGGTGCGAAAGCGAAGATCGGCAAATGCGCGCGCTTCGTCGGCGAGCAGTCGATCCAGCTTCATGGCGGCATGGGCGTCACCGAGGAGCTCGAGGTCGGCGCCTATTTCAAGCGGCTGGTCGCCTTCGACACGCTGTTCGGCGGCAGCGCGCACCATTACAGCCGCCACGCCCAGCTCGGCCACACGGCCTGACACAAGGAGCGCATCATGGACCTCTCGTTCAACACCGAGGAGCGCGCCTTCCAGGACGAGGTGCGCGGCTTCATCGCCAAGAATCTCACCGAGGAGATGAAGCGCGCAACCGCGCTGACGCCGTCGGTATTCTCCGACCCTGATATCGGCATGGCCTGGCAGCGCGCGCTGCACCGGCAGGGCTGGGGCGCACCGGGCTGGCCGGTCGAATATGGCGGTCCGGACTGGACGCCGGCGCAGCGCTGGATTTTCGAGACCGAAAGCGCTCGGGCCGGCGTGCCCAATGTCAACGTGATGGGCGTCAAGATGGTGGGACCCGTCATCATCGGTTTCGGCTCGGCGGCGCAGAAGAATTTTTATCTGCCACGCATCCTCTCCGGCGAGGATTATTGGTGCCAGGGCTATTCCGAACCGGGCTCCGGCTCCGATCTCTCGTCGCTGAAGACGCGCGCGGCGCGCGACGGCGAGGACTACATTATCAACGGCACAAAAATCTGGACCACGCACGCCCACCACGCCAACCGCATGTTCGCGCTGGTGCGCACCAGCGACGGACCGCGGCAGCAGGACGGCATCAGTTTTATTCTGATCGACATGAAGACGCCCGGAATCACGACACGACCGATCCTAACCATCGGCGGTGACCACGAGGTCAACCAGGTGTTCTTCGACGATGTGCGCGTGCCCGTGGCCAACCGCGTCGGCGACGAAGGCAAAGGCTGGACCTACGGCAAATATCTGCTCGAGTTCGAGCGGGGCTCCGGCATTGCGTCAGCGAAGCTGCGCGAGGGACTGAAGGCGATCGCGGAGCTGGCCGAGTCGGACCTGACCGGCCGCGCGATCGACAGCCCCGATATCGCCGTGCGCATCTCCGAGGTCGAAATCGACATCGACGCACTGGAGATGACCGAGCTGCGCGTGCTCTCCGCACTTCAGACCGGGCAAAATCCCGGCGCAGTGTCGTCGATCCTGAAGCTGCGCAACAGCGAGATCCGGCAGGCCGTGACACGGCTCGGCGCCGACGTGATCGGCCACGACGCCCTCGCGGTCGAGCCGATGCGCCCGCTCTACAAGCTCAACCACGCGCCGGCGACGCCTGAGGAGATGCTGACGGTGGTGCCGGAATATCTCAACGGCCGGGCCTACACGATCTTCGGCGGCACCTCGGAGATCCAGCGCGACATCATCGCGAAGATGATGCTGGGGATTTGAGGGCGAGCTGGCGCCTCGCACTCGCTGTCGTCCCGGACAAGCGAAGCGCAGATCCGGGACCCATAACCACAGGGTGAGGTTATAGCGCGAGATGGTCACCACGAGTCTTCGTCAAACAACGTCCTGTGGTTATGGGTCCCGGGTTCGCGCGTTGCGCGCCCCGGGACGACAGTGGAATGTTAGGCGCCCACCTTCGCGTCCCTGATCGCCTTCCAGATCTTCTGCGGCGTCAGCGGCGTATTCAGCTGGGTGATGCCGAGCTCGGCGAGCGCGTCCATCACGCCGTTGGTGACGCAGGGCGGGCCGCCGATGGCACCGGATTCGCCGCAGCCCTTGGCGCCAAGCGGATTGGTGCGGCAGGGCGCGGAATCGTCCAGCGTCACCACGATCGGCGGAACGTCGTCGGCCCGCGGGATGCAGTAATCCTGGTAGCTCGCGGTGAGGAGCTGACCGTCGGCATCATAGGAGACGCCTTCATACAACGCCTGACCGATGCCCTGCGCGACGCCGCCATGGATCTGGCCGGTGACCAGCATCGGGTTCACGGCGACGCCGACGTCGTCGACGGTGGTATAGCGCACGACCTTGGACACGCCGGTCTCCGGATCGATCTCGACCTCGCAGATATGCGTGCCGTTCGGCCAGCTGGGGCCATCGACTTCGCCCTCGGAATCGACGCTCAGCTTGGCGCCGCCTTCCTTCTCGGCGAGATCGAACAGGCTGATGCGGCGGTCGGTGCCGACCACGGTGAGCATGCCGCCCTGATATTCGATGTCCTCGACCGAGGTCTCGAGCACGTTGGCAGCCTTCTCGCGCGCCTTCTGGATCAGATCGTTGGACGAGACCGCGACCGCCGTGCCGCCGACGAACAGCGAGCGCGAGCCGACGCTGCCGAAGCCCATCGCAAGATCAGTGTCGCCCTGGACGACGTCGATCTTGTCCATGGCAATGCCGAGCGTGTCTGAGATCATCTGGGTGTAGGTGGTCTGCAGCCCCTGCCCCATCGCCATGGTGCCGGAATGCAGCACGACGCGACCCTGCGACGTCGCGTGCAGGCTGACCTTCTCGGTGTGCGCGCGGCCGCCGGTCCACTCGATGTAGGACGTGAGCCCACGGCCGTAGAGCAGGCCCTTCTTCTTCGCCGCCTTCTTGCGCGCGGCAAAGCCGTCCCAGTCCGCAAGCTTCACGGCACGGTCGAGCATGTGGGCGAAGGCGCCGGAATCGTAAACCTGACCGGCGGCGTTGGTGTAGGGCAGCTGCGCCGGCTTGATGTAGTTCGCTTTGCGGATCGCACGCGGATCCATGCCGATCTTTCGCGCGGCGGCGTCGAACAGGCGCTCGACAATGAACACAGCCTCGGGCCGGCCCGCGCCGCGATAGGCGCCGACCGGCGCGGTGTGAGTCATCACCGACTGCACCTCAAAATGCACCAGCGGCAGATCGTAGACGCCGGTCTGCACGAACGGCCCGAGCACCAGCGGAATGATGTTCGCCGCCCCCGACGAGTAAGCGCCCGTGCAGCCGATCGACTTGACGCGATAGGCCAGCACCTTGCCCTTCTCGTCGAGCGCGAAGGAGGCGGTCGAGGTGAGATCGCGGCCGTGGGTGCCGCCGACGAATTCGTCGGTGCGATCGCCGCGCCAGCGGATCTTCCGGTTCAGCTTGGTCGCGGCGTAGGCGACGATGCCGTCCTCAGGATAGAGATTCGTCTTCTGGCCAAAGCCGCCGCCGATGTCGCCGACCAGCACGCGGACGCTGTCCTTGGGGCGCTTGAGCACGGCTTCCGCGAGCACGTCGCGGGTCGAGGCCGGGGTCTGCGACTGCACATGCAGGAGAAGACGGCCGGTCTTCTTGTCGATCTCGGCAATGGTCGAGCGCGGCTCCATCGCGGAGGGCACCAGACGCTGGCTGACGATGTCGAGCTCGACCGTATGCGCAGCCTTGGCAAACGCCTCGTCCGCCTTGGCGGCATCGCCATAGCTCATCGCACCGACGATGTTGTCGGGCGCCTCGGGCCACACCACGGGCGCGCCGGGCTTGACCGCCTCGACGGGATCGACCACCGCGGGCTGCACGTCGTATTCGATCACGATCGCTTCGGCCGCGCTCTGTGCTTCCGCGCGGGAGGAAGCAACCACCGCCGCAATCGCTTCGCCGGCGTAGCGGACGATCTCATGGGCGAGCAGGCGGCGCGGCGGCACCGTCATCGGCTTGCCGTCGGGGCGCTTAAAGATGCTCAGGGTCGGAATGGTGCCGATATCGTCCTTGACGAGGTCAGCGCCGGTGTAGATCGCGGTGACGCCCGGCATCGATGCCGCAGCGCCGGTGTCGATCGAGACGATCTTCGCGTGGGCATGCGGCGAGCGCAGCACATGCAACCACAGCGCGCCCTCCTCCGGCTTGTCGTCGATGAACTGACCCTTCCCGGTGAGCAGCCGCTGGTCTTCCAAACGCTTGACGGGCTGGCCCGCTCCGAAACGCAAATTGCCGGGAAGAATGTTCATTCCGTGGGGTCCTCAGGGTCTTTTCGAAACTGCGGGCAGCCTTTTAGCGGATCGATCGGAGGCATACCAGCCGCGGTTTTGGGCGGGATATCCACGATTTCGGCATGCCGTCTCGCAAATCCGCGATTCCGTAGGGTGGGCAAAGGCGCGCTTGCGCCGTGCCCACCATCATCCAACGGACGCGACCAGGACGGTGGGCACGCTACGCTTTGCCCACCCTACGGCACTGCTACGGAGAAAGCTCTCTCAACGCCGCTTCCACCACCTTGCGGGCGTCGGCCGACAGCGCGGCCTGCGGCGGGACGGGATCGCCGACGTCGTAGCCCTGGATCGCCAGCCCCGCCTTGATGCAGGCGGCGAGGTTGAAGCGAGCGAAAGCCTCGTTGATCCGCCACAGCCTGCGCTGGAGCGCCATGGCCTCGTCCCAGCGGCCGGCCTTGCAGAGGTCGTAGAGCGCGACGCTCTGGCGCGGGATGATGCAGGCCGGTCCCGCCATCCAGCCGAGCCCGCCGATCAGCATCACCGCCGCCGGGATATGGGCGGAAGCCGAGAACACGCGCAAGGCATCGCCGCAGCGGTTCATGATCGAGAGCAGCCGGCCGGTATTGGTCGAGGCGTCCTTGATGTAGCCGATGCGCGGATGTTCAGCGAGGCGCGCGATGATGTCGAGCGTGAGGTCGGAGCGCTGGAATTGCGGATTGGTGTAGATGACGACCGGGATGTCGACGGCATCCGCGATGCTGCGGAAGTAGGATTCGACCTGGGCATCGCGAGCGGAAAGTACGCTTCCAGGATCGCCAGGATGCCGTTGGCACCACACTTCTGATACGCCCTCGCCTGCGCCACTGCGTCCGCCGTCGAGGTGGATGCGACGCCGGCCACAACCGGCACGCGGCCGTTCGCGGCCTGGATGGTGGTCTGCACGATCGCGGTGCGTTGCGCGGCATTGAGATAGGCGAACTCACCAGTCGAACCCAGCGGCGTCAGCCCGTGCACGCCTGCGCCGATCAAATCGTCGCAGAGCCTGCCGAGGACCTCGGTGCGCACCGTGCCATCGGCATCGACAGGCGAAACGAGGTAGGGAAAGACGCCGTGAAAGTCGGGCATGTCAGGCTGAACCCCGGAAAATTGGCTAGCGCCTGACCGGTCATAGCAATGCCCGCGCCGGCGATCAAACCCTGATCAGGCGCACCCGCGTGCCCCAGGGATCGACGGCCTCCAGACCGTTGGCGAGCGCTGTGACCTGCGCACCGCCTTTGCGCAGGCGTTCCTCCTGCGCGGCGAGAATGTCCTGCTTCGCCATCACCAGCGAGAACCAGGCAAGCCCCGTCGTCTGATCGTCACGTTGGCCGGCCCCCTGGCTCTGCCAGACGTTCATGCCGAGGTGATGGTGATAGCGGCCCGACGACAGGAACGCGGCGCCGCCACGGCGGCGGGTCGGATCGAGGCCGACAGCGCCGTGATAGAACCGTTCGGCCTCGGCGAGATCGCCGACGCGCAGATGCATGTGGCCGACGCGCAGACCGTCCGGCGCCTTGGCATAGTCTGTGACGCGCGTGTTGGTGAGAGACAAGAGGTCAGGGATGTTGAGCTCGTCGCTCGCCATCTTCACGCTGCCCTCGCTCCACTGCCATTGCGAGGGATCGCGGTCGGCATAGACCTCGATGCCGTTGCCTTCGGGGTCGTCGAGATAGACGGATTCGCTGACGAGATGATCGGCGAAGCCCGACAGCGGCACGCGATGCGAGGCTGCGTGCACCAGCCAGCGCGCGAGATCTTTTCGCGACGGCATCAGGAAGGCGGTGTGGTAGAGGCCCGCGGCATTGCGCGGCTCGATCGCGGCCTCGGGACGGGCTTCCAGCACGAGCAGCGTGATGCCGGCCGTGCCGAGCGTCGCGGCGGTCGCGGAGCGCTCCATCACGGTCAGCCCGATCACGTCGCGGTAGTAGTCCGCGGCCTTGTCGAGGTTCTTGACCCGGAGCGTCACCATGCCCACCCGCATCGGCGTGCGGCTGGCATAGGTCGGCCCACCGCCTTGCGGCATGCCCTCGGCCCGAGCGGCGGCGGCGGCCGCCATCGCGAGCGAGGTCGCACCGGCGAGTTGAAGCAGGGTGCGGCGGGTGAGGTCGACGGTCATCGGTCGGGGCTCGCTGGAAACGCTGGAGGTCGTACAGTGCAATTCCTGGATTGCTACACGTTCCCGTGAGCGCCTCCCAATCACATGTTCGTCGGCCGTAGTCCTGCGGAAGCCGGTCCGCCCCGTCTGTCCTGGCCACCCGGCCAGTTTCGCTATCGCCCGCGACATCCCAGATTGAGGACAATTTACAGGAGCCTTCCATGACCGACCCCACTCCTCTGTCGTCCCTTTCGTCCGCGCTCGCGGATGTCGTGACGCGCACCGCGCCATCCGTCGTCGCCGTGCATTCGCATCGCTCCCGCGCCACCGGCTTCGTCTGGAAACCCGGCTTGATCGTCACCGCGGACGAAGCGCTGGCCGATGAGGGCGATATCCAGATCAGCCTCCCCGACGGCAGCAATGCTGCCGCCACAATCGTCGGCCGCGACCATACGACCGACATCGCGCTGTTGCGCACCGATGCCAGTCTTGCGCCGGTCAAGCTGGCCGCGACCGTTCCGCCCCTCGGCACGCTGTCGGTCGTCGTCGCCACCGATCGCGATGCGCCGAGCGCGGCGCTCGGCATGGTATCACTGTCCGGCAAGAGCTGGCGCTCCTTGCGCGGCGGCGACATCGATGCGCGTATCGAGCTCGACGTGCGCCTGCGCTTCGCGCAGCAAGGCGGGCTCGCACTCGATGCATCAGGCGACGCCTTCGGCATGGCCGTGCTCGGGCCGCGGCGGGTCCTGGTGATCCCGACGGCGACAATCGAGCGGGTCGCGGCACAACTCGAGACGCGCGGCCGCATCGCCCGCGGATATCTCGGCCTCGGGCTCCAGCCGGTGCGGCTCGACGATGGCATCGGCGCGATGGTGATGAATGTCGACAATTCCGGTCCTTCGGCTGCAGCCGGCATCCGCCAGGGCGACGTCATCGTGGCGGTCAACGACCAGAAGCTCTCCGGCGTGCGTGCGCTGTCGCGGACGCTGGGACCTGCGAGCGTCGGCACGGTGGTCGATGTCGCGGTGCGCCGCGGCGGCGAGCCGGTCAGCTTCAAGGTCACGATCGGCGAGAGGCCCGAGGCGTGAGCGAGGACAACGCGCCCGAGATCGTGCTCGCCCTGGAGATCGACGATCCCGCCCTCGCCGATCGCCTGGCGGTCCTGCTCGGCAACATCGCCGGGCTTCGGCTCGCCGCGCCCGGCGAGGCCGCCACGGCAACGATCATGGCCCGCGATCCGCGCAGCATGCCGGAAGACATCGCACTGACACAGCGCGAGCTCGATGTCCTGGCGCTGATGGCGGAAGGCGCGTCCAACAAGCTGATCGCGCGCCAGCTCGGCATTTCCGTGCACACGGTCAAATTCCACGTCGGCTCGCTGCTCGATAAGCTGGATGCCACCGGCCGCACCGACGCGGTCGCGCATGCGGCACGCCGCGGCGTGATCGAGCTATGACGCCGTCAGCTCCTATCGCGCTGATGTCGCCGGGAAGCTGAGCCGGACCGTGAGGCCCGGCGCATTGTCGTGCAGTGCAATCTCGGCGCCATGGAGACCGGCAACGGCCGCGACCAGGCTCAAGCCCAGACCGTTGCCCGGCGTGTAACGGCTCTGTTCGAGTCGGTAGAAGCGCTTGAAGACGTGATCGCGCTCTCCGGTGGGAATGCCCGGACCATCGTCGGCGATCGCGATCACCGCCCCGGCGCCGGCGCTGCGACAGGTCACCGTGACCTGCCCGCCCGCGCGGCCGTGCTTGATCGCGTTGTCGACCAGATTGGCGATGGCGTCGAACAGCAGGTCGCGGTCCCCCGTAATTGCCACCTCGCGGTCGCCGTCAAGGCTGAGGCGGGTCGCGACCTGCTCGGCCGCGGCGTCGTAGAGCTCGACGACCTCGCCGGCAATTTCAGCGAGATCGAGCTTGCGAAACGCACTCCGGCGGGCGCGAGTCTCGATCTCCGAGATCCGCGTGATGGAAGCGAACATCCCGAGCACCGAATCGAGATCGGCGATGGTATCGCCAATCAGCGTCGCATCGGCCTCGCCATTTCGCGGGGTGTGATAGGCCTTTTCCAGCCGGCCGCGCATGCGCGTCAGCGGCGTGCGCAGATCGTGGGCGACGTTGTCGCTGACCTGCTTGACCTCACCCATCAGCGTCTCGATGCGGTCGAGCATCTGATTGAGGTTTTCGGCGACGCGGTCCCACTCGTCGTGACTGCCGCGCAAGGGAATGCGCCGGTCGAGCCCCGACAGCATGATGGCGCGGCTGGTCGCATTGATCTCCTCGATCCGTCCGACCGTGCGCCGCGTCACCAGCACGGCCGCGACCCCGGCCAGCACGGCCAGCAGCACGGCGACGGCGACCATCGCGAGCTCGATCATCGCGGTGAAGCCGCTGTGATCGCCGGCGTCGCCGACCCGGCCCTGCACATAGGCAATCGTGCCGAAATAGACATAGGCCATGATCGCCGCGACGATCAGCCCGAACGTCGCGATCGCGATCAGCGCCAGACGGAAGGTGGAGGAGCGGAGCGTCTTAGCCAGGAGCACGGATGCAATATCCGATGCCGCGGATGGTATGGATCAGCGGATAGGCTTGGGCGTCGTCGACCTTGCGTCGGACCCGCCCGACATAGACGTCAATGATGTTGGTGGAGGGGTCGAAATGCAGGTCCCAGACATGCTGGAGCAGCATCGCCCGGGAGACGACGCGGCCCTCGTTGCGGACGAGATATTCGAGCAGCTGAAACTCGCGCGGCAGCAGCGGAATTTTCCGGCCGCGCCGGCTGGCGTTGCGCGCGATCAGGTCGATGGCGAGATCGCCGACCCGCAAAATCGTTTCCTTGGCGACGGTCTCGCTGCGGCGGCCGAGCGCCTCGAGGCGCGCCAGCAGCTCGACGAAGGAGAACGGCTTGACGAGATAGTCATCGCCGCCGGCGCGCAAACCGCGCACGCGGTCGTCGACCTCGCCGAGCGCGGAGATGATCAGGAAGGGTGCGGCGATGCCGTCGTCGCGCAACTGGCGCATCACGGTGATGCCGTCGATGTCGGGCAGCATGCGATCGATGGTGATCACGGCGTAGTCGCGGGCGACGCCGTGGCTCAGAGCTTCACGACCTGTCGCGGCAAGATCGACGTCGTAGCCCGAGGTGGTCAGTTCCTCGACGAGCTGGCCTGCGGTTTCCGGATCGTCCTCGACGACCAGGATGCGGCGGTGACCTCCGGTCATGCAAAACTCCGCGCGACGATCGCCACCAGACTATCCCGTTCCGGGGCTGAGCGGAACCGCCCGGTGGCGATCGCGACAATGGTGCGGTACCGCGATGCGACTACCAATAGTCTCCGCACACATTGACCCATTGCCATCCATAGGGCGTCAAGCTCCTGCGCCAGCAACCATCGTCGTAATAGTTGGCATAGTTGGCATAGAAGAACGGCGCGCCGACGAAAGCGAACCGGTTGAAGCGGTGACGGTGGAAGAAGGCATGGCGGCCAATGAACGGCCTGCCGTGCCAGCCCGGGCCAGCAAACCGCGGGCCGAAAGCGGCGCGGGTCGCCAATGGTGCACCGACAAAGCGCGGCCCCATGGCACCACGGGCGGCCATTGGCGAACCGGCGAAGCGGGCGCCACCGAAGCCCGGGCCGCCAGCAAAGCGTGCGCCGCCCATGCCACCGAAACCACTCGCGCGCATACCGCCGAAGCCGCCCGCATGCATTCCGCCGCCGCCGAAATGCCCGCCGCCGCCAAAGCCACCGTGGCCGCCACCGCCAAAGCCACCACCGCCATGCCCTCCGCCACCGCCGCCGCCACCGCCACGGGCAAGCACAGGTGAAGCGAGCGCCATCATTGCGGCGAGCGTCACCGCAGTGACGCCTTTGAGAAGCCTGTTGTCCATCGAAGCATCCTCCGTGCTGCGCGGCGATCTTTCTGCCGCGCGAGGAGGATCAGATGAGAGGAAGGGACAGGCACCTTCAACTTACAACCGCGCCAGATTCTGACGCAGGTGTTAGGGACGAACGCTCTTTCGCTCCCTCGCCCCGCTCTGACGGCGAGAAGGTGGGGTGAGGGGCTGCGTCCGCGAATGCGATCTAAAAAGTGATCGCAACGCTTGTCCCGTGCACCGTCAAGTTACGAGCCGGAGGGACCTTTGATCTGGTCAGCCGCATGCCTTGCCCCTCACCCGGATCGCTGGCGCGATCCGGCCTCTCCCCGCAAAGAGCGGGGAGAGGTTAAAATATCACGCCCGCTTGCCGCCGTTCTTCTCGGCTGCGCGGCGCATGGCCTCCGCGAGGGCACCGCCGCCGGAGGATTCCTGGTTGCGCGGGGCCGACGACGTCATGCGCGCGGGGTTTCGCGAGCTGTTGTCCCGCTGCATGCCGGGCGCATCCTTCTTGGCGCCGACCTCGTCGTCGAGGCGCAATGTCAGCGAGATGCGCTTGCGGGCGACCTCGAAGTCCAGCACCTTCACCTTGACGATGTCGCCGGGCTTCACCACCTCGCGCGGATCCTTGATGTAGTTCCTGGACATCGCCGAGATGTGAACCAGGCCGTCCTGGTGCACGCCGATATCGACGAAGGCGCCGAAGGCGGCAACGTTGGTCACGGTCCCCTCGAGGATCATGCCCTTCTGGAGATGCTTGATCTCCTCGACGCCCTCCTTGAACACCGCGGCCTTAAACGCTGGACGCGGGTCGCGGCCGGGCTTCTCGAGCTCGCGCAGGATGTCGGTGACGGTCGGCAGACCGAAGGTCTCGTCGACGAAATCCTTGGGCTTCAGCGTACGCACGATCTCGCTGCTGCCGATCAGTGCCTTGATGTCACTCTTGGTGGCGCTGAGAATCCGGCGCACCACGGGATAGGCTTCCGGATGCACGCCGGACGCATCGAGCGGGTCCTCGCCGCCGAGGATGCGCAGGAAGCCGGCACACTGCTCGAACGCCTTCGGCCCGAGCCGCGGCACGTCCTTGAGCGCCTTGCGCGACTTGAACGGGCCGTTGGCGTCGCGGTGTGCCACGATGCTCGAGGCAAGGCCGGAGCCGACGCCCGACACGCGGGCCAGAAGCGGTGCCGAGGCGGTGTTGACGTCAACGCCGACCGCGTTCACGCAGTCTTCGACCACGGCATCGAGCGACTTGGCGAGCTTGGCCTGGCCGAGGTCGTGCTGGTACTGGCCGACGCCGATCGCCTTGGGCTCGATCTTGACGAGCTCGGCGAGCGGATCCTGGAGCCGCCGCGCGATCGAGACCGCGCCGCGCAGGGTGACGTCGAGACCCGGCAACTCCTCCGAGGCGAAGGCCGAGGCCGAATAGACCGACGCGCCGGCTTCCGACACCACGATCTTGGTCATCTTCAGCTCGGCCAGGCCCTTGACGAGATCGCCTGCGAGCTTGTCGGTTTCACGCGAGGCGGTGCCGTTGCCGATCGCGATCAGCTCGACACGATGCTTCAGGGCAAGCTTGCCGAGGATCGCGAGCGCCTCGTTCCACTGCCGCTGCGGCTCGTGCGGATAGATCACTGCGGTATCGACCACCTTGCCGGTCGCGTCGGTGACGGCGACCTTGACGCCGGTGCGATAACCGGGATCGAGGCCCATGGTGACGCGGGTGCCGGCGGGTGCCGCGAGCAGCAGGTCGCGCAAATTGGAGGCGAAGACGCGCACGGCCTCGGTCTCGGCCGCATTCCACAGCCGCATGCGCAGGTCGATGTTGAGATGCACCTGGATCTTGGTACGCCAGGCCCAGCGCACGGTATCGATCAGCCAGCGGTCGCCGGCGCGCTTGAGGTCGGCGATGCCGAACCGCTTCATGATCTTCAATTCATAAGCGCTCGGCACGCCCGGCGGCGGCGCTTCGGCCTCAGCCTGGATCTGGAGATCGAGGATCTCTTCCTTCTCGCCGCGAAACATCGCGAGGATGCGGTGCGACGGGAGCTTCGTCAGCGGCTCGGAGAACTCGAAATAGTCGGCGAACTTCTCGCCCTCGGTCTTCTTGCCGTCGCGCACCTTAGAGGCCATGCGCGCGTTGGTCCACACCTCCTCGCGCAAAGCACCGATCAGGTCGGCGTCCTCGTCGAAGCGCTCGACCAGGATGGCGCGGGCGCCATCGAGCGCGGCAGCGGCATCGGCCACGCCCTTCTCAGCATTGATGAAGGTTTCGGCCACGACCTTCGGATCGTTGCCCGACTCCGCCATCAGCTGATTGGCGAGCGGCTCGAGCCCGGCTTCCTTGGCGATCTCGGCCTTGGTGCGGCGCTTCGGCTTGAACGGCAGGTAGATGTCTTCCAGACGCGCCTTGCTGTCGGCGGCGAGAATGGAGGCTTCGAGCGCGGCATCGAGCTTGCCCTGCTCGCGGACCGATTCGAGGATCGCTTTGCGGCGGTCTTCGAGCTCGCGCAAATAGCCCAGGCGCTCCTCCAGGGTGCGCAATTGCGCGTCGTCGAGCGCACCGGTTGCTTCCTTGCGGTAGCGGGCGATGAAGGGAACCGTGGCGCCGCCGTCGAGCAACGTCACCGTCGCCTCGACCTGCTCCGCCCGTACCCCAAGCTCCTGCGCAATTTTCTGGTTGATATTTGCCACGCGAGAATCCCTCTATCCAAGCACGCGACGCGGGGGCGAACCACCGGCAGCGGGACGCCGCTTATGGACCAACCGAGGTTGATTCATCAAGGTGCGGCGCGCAACCGTCGACAGAGGATTTTTTTGTTGAACCGGATGCGATCTCGCCACATTCGTGGGTGCCTGCACCCCCGCTTGCGCCTTGACATGCGCCTCCGTTCCACGGCTGGTTGACCCGCCGGACCACCGAACTCCACACGAGGACTGCAATGCGGACAGCATCGGTCGGCGTCTTCAGGGTCGCCACCACCGGCCCCGGCGACGTCTCCGGCCTCATGGCCATGATCGGCTCCGGCGCGATCGACCCGACAACGATTTTGGCCATCCTCGGCAAGACCGAAGGCAATGGCGGCGTCAACGATTTTACGCGGGAGTATGCCGTTGCAGCGTTGTGCACCGCGCTGGCGCCAGAACTCGGCCTTTCGCCAGAGGCAGTCGAGCAGCGCATCGCCTTCGTGATGTCGGGCGGCACCGAAGGCGTGCTCAGCCCGCATATCACGGTGTTCACGCGGCGCCAGGCTGAGCGCCCGGCAGGCATGTCCGGCAAGCGCTTGAGCATCGGCATGGCGCACACGCGGGACTTCCTCCCCGAAGAGATCGGCCGCTCCGCACAGATCATGGAAACGGCCAAGGCGGTGACTGCCGCGATGGCGGATGCCGGCATCACCGATCCCGCTGACGTCCATTTCGTGCAGATCAAATGCCCGCTGCTCACCAGCGACCGCGTCGAAGCGGCAAACGCGCGCGGCAACAAGACGGCCACGACCAGCGCCTACAGCTCGATGGCCTATTCGCGCGGCGCCTCCGCGCTTGGGGTCGCGGTCGCGCTCGGCGAGATCGCTTCCGATGTTGGCGACGACGACGTGCTGCGGCGCTACGATCTGTTCTCGTCGGTTGCGTCCACCTCGTCTGGGATCGAGCTGATGCACAACGTCATCATCGTGCTCGGCAACTCGGCGTCTTCAGCTAGCGAGTTCGAGATCGGCCACGCCGTGATGAACGATGCGATCGATGCTCCGGCGGTGGTGTCGGCGTTGAAATGTGTTGGCCTTGGTGTTGGGCTTGGCGTCGCGCCGCTAGCCACCGAGGACCGCGAGCTCGTCAATATATTCGCCAAGGCCGAGGCCTCGCCTGATGGCAGCGTGCGCGGCTTCCGCCACACCATGCTGGAGGATACCGACATCAGCTCGACGCGCCACGCCCGCGCAGCCGTCGGCGGCCTGATCGCAGGCCTTGCCGGCACCGGCGCGGTCTATGTCTCCGGCGGCGCCGAGCATCAGGGGCCGGCGGGCGGCGGCCCGGTTGCGGTGATCGCACGGCTGTCTTAATGACGCGGCGACCTCTCCGCCCGGCGCAACCCTGCCCTTCGCGCCGGCTCAGTTGATTCACGCGGGCCCTTGCGAAAAAGGTGACGCCGCTACCCACGGGGATTTGGACTTCATGACTTTGCCGATGAGCTGGAACGAATGGGCGCAGCACGATGGCGTCGGACTGGCGGCGCGCGTCCGCAAGGGCGAGCTGACGGCGAAGGAGCTGGCGCGCCAGGCCGCGGCGGGCGTGGCCAAGGTCAATCCGGCACTGTCGGGCGTGGTCGAGCTGTTCGAGGACGTGATCGCCGATCCGGCCAAGGACGGCGCCAATCTCGCCGGCCCGTTCGCCGGCCTGCCCTTCCTGATGAAGGACCTCGGACCGACCATGAAGGGCCGGCTCCAGGAAATGGGCTCGCTGCTGATGCGCGGCAATCGCGCCGCGGCCGACACGTTCCTCACCGGTAAATTCCGCCAGGCAGGCCTCAACCTGATCGGACGCACCACGACGCCGGAATTCGGCGTGTGCAGCTCGGCCGACAATCCCGCCGTCTACGTGACGCGCAATCCCTGGAATACCGACTACACCACCTGCGGCTCGTCGGCGGGCAGCGCGGCGATGGTCGCGGCCGGCGTCGTCCCGATCGCGCATGCGACCGACGGTGGCGGCTCGATCCGCATTCCCGCCGGCGTCAACGGCAATATCGGGCTGAAAGTGTCGCGCGGCGTGTTCTCGCTGGCCCCACACATGTCCGACCTCACCGGTCTCGTCTCGATCCAGGGCTGTCAATCGCGCTCGGTGCGCGACACCGCTGCCTTCGTCGATCACGCGCGCGGGCCTGCGCCCGGCGAGTTCATGCCGTTCTGGACCACGGCGCAGCCGTATTCGGAGATGATCAAGCGCGACCCGTCAAAGCTTCGCATCGCGCTGTCGCACACCTGGGGCGACTACACCGCAACGCCGGAGATCGCCGCCGAGCTGGAGAAAACCGGCCGCTTCCTCGAAGGCCTCGGCCATCACGTCGAATACGCGCTGCCCGAGCTCGACTTCCGCGCCGCGTTCGCGGCACAGACCACCTGCTACATCAGCAATTTTGCCGTGGTGATCTCCAACATGCTCGCCGCACGCGGGCTGGAAAAGCCGCCGGAGGATCTGATCGAGCCCATGAACATCCGGATCTGGGAGGCCGGTCGCCACACGACCTTCGCGGAACGCGCGAAGATGCAAGGCGTGTTCAACACGACCTCGCGCGGCTTCGGCGCGTTCTTCGAGCAGTGGGACGTGATCCTGACGCCGATCACCGCGCTGCCGACGCCGAAAGTCGGCACCAGGGAATATCTCACCATCTCCGACAATCCTGACGTCCTCGACTGGTTCGGCAATCTCTGGCGCTTCTTCGCCTTCACGCCGCTGGCCAATCTCTGCGGCATGCCCGCGATCTCGATGCCGATGGCAGAGCAAGACCACGGCCTGCCGCTCGGTATCCAGGCCATCGCCAAGCAGGCCAATGACGGCCTGCTCCTGCAACTCGCCGCCCAGATCGAGCGCGCGCTCGACGGCAAGTGGAACGGCGGCAAGAAGCCGAAGGTGCATGTGGGCTGAGAGATTGCGATCGCATTCAAAAGCGATCGCCCGCGATCTCAGTTCTTCACCGTCGGGATCACCTCCGCCGGCTGCTGCTGCCCCTGCCTGTACATCGCCAGCGCCTTGTCGAGGGCCTCGCGTAGCGCCAGCGCTGCGGCCACGCTGCAACGCAAGTGCGCGGTCTGGACCACGTCGACCCTGACGGCGGCACCGACCGGCATCAGCAGGTTCGCGGCGAGCTCGATCTGGATCGCGCCGTTGTGGTGTCCGAAGCAGGATGCGCCGTCGAAATAGATGATCGGTGCCCGTTCCGAGCTGGAGCTCGAAATGGTCACGGGCCCCTGATTGGTGGCGGGTGTTTCGGGGTCGGCCATGGGCACTCCTTGGGGCTAGTCGACGGACGAAGCGCCCACCATCGTTGCTTCGGCACACCATGTCGAGGCCAAACCGGCCCAGACAGACCTGCCTAATGAGCCCCTTTCGGGGTTTTGCGCGGCGACCGACACTGGTCTAGAACGTCGTCATGTCCACTTCACCCACCACGCTGCCGTTCGAGGAACTCGCCGAGGCGATCAAGGGCCGCCGCTCCGACTACGGCCATATCAGCGGGCTCCAGCTCGACCGCTTCGCGCTCGCCGAGGCCTGGTCCAGCCTGCCCTATCGTCCGGTCTTCGTCGGCGACACCGAGACCGGCGTGCTGCATGGCGGCGTCGTCACGGCAATGCTGGACGAGAGCTGCGGCATGGCGGTGCAACTTGCACTCGACGGCACGCGCGCGATCGCAACCCTGGACCTGCGCATCGATTATCAGAAGCCGGCAACGCCGGGCCTCGACATCAAGGCGCATTCGGTCTGCTACCGCACCACGCGCTCGATCGCCTTCGTGCGCTCCACCGCCTATCAGGACTCCGAGGACGATCCGGTCGCAACCGCGACCGCCTGCTTCATGATCGGCGCCAACCGCACCAACATGCTCGCGGACCGCAGGATGGATTCGCGCAGCATCCCGACGCTGGAGGCGCCCGACGATCCGGACGGCCCGTTCGCCAACAGCCCGTTCGCGCGCTGCCTCGGCATTCGCGTCAATAACGACGGTACGCTGACGATGCCGTTCTCGCCGCAGATCATCGGCAATCCGATCCTGCCCGCGATCCATGGTGGCATGACCGGTGCCTTCCTCGAGACCTCCGCGATCCTCGGCGTGAGGCGCGAGCTCGGCATCGCGGCGCTGCCCAAGCCGATCGGACTCACCGTCAACTATCTGCGTTCCGGACGTGCCCTCGATACCGTCGCCAATGTCTCGATCGTGAAACAGGGCCGGCGCATCGTCGCCTTCGAGGCGCGGGCCTGGCAGGACGATGCGAACAAGCCGATCGCCACCGCTTTCGGCCATTTCATGCTGCGGCCAACGCCCGGAAGTGACGAGGAATAGGCGTATTTTCCCTTGACGACCGGAGTTCCGGCCACAACGATAGCGCGGTTCCTGCGAGAGGTATTGGATTGCGGCATCCGCTCGACATCATCGCCATGTTCGCCGCGCTCTGGCTGCTGGCGTCGATGGTGCTCGACGCGCTGACGCCGAAGGAGCTGACCGCGGTGATGATCGGCATCGCGATCGGGCCCGCCATCGTCATCACCGCCGTGTTCTATTATTTGCGCTGCCCGCGCACCGATTTCGCGGTGATGTTCGCAGCGCTCTGGCTGATCTCCGATATCGCCATTGCATTCATCTCGCCGACGCAGCTGCCGTATTTCCTGATCGCACTCGGCTTCGTGCCGGCCCTGCTGATCGGCATCGTGCTGCACTGGCAGCGCTTCCAGCACCGCCACGAGCGGCTGCCCGCGCCTTCGGTGAAGCGGGGCTAGCGCGGTAGCAGATTTGTTTTAGCGAGATCGAGCACCTCGTCGCCACGACCGTTCATCACCGCGCGCAGCACCCAGAGGCTGAAGCCCTTGATCTGCTCGGGCGTGATGGTCGGCGGCATCGACAGCTCCTGCTTCGCCGTGACGACATCGAGCAGCGCGGGTCCGTCATGAGCCAGCATCTCCTTCACGGCGCCCGGGAGCTCGCCGGGGTCCTCGACGCGTTTGGCGAAAATACCCATTGCGCGCGCCATCGCCGCGAAATCGGGATTCTCGAGATCGACATTAGTGTCGACGAAACCGGCCGCCTTCATCCCCAGCGCAACGAAGCCAAGCACGCCATTGTTGAAGACCACGATTTTCACCGGCAGCTTCATCTGCGTCAGCGTAATGAGGTCACCCATCAGCATGGTGAAGCCGCCGTCGCCGGAGAGCGAGATGATCTGGCGGCCGGGCTGCGAGGCCTGCGCGCCGATCGCCTGCGGCATCGCGTTGGCCATCGAGCCGTGCACGAACGAGCCGATCAGCCGGCGGCGGCCGTTCATGTCGAGATAGCGCGCGGCCCACACCGTGGGTGTGCCGACATCGGCGGTGAACACGGCGTCATCGGAGGCATGGTCGCTGATGACTTTTGCCAGATATTGCGGATGGATCGGCTTGCTGCCCGGTGTCCCCTTCGCAAGCGAGTCGAGCCCTTCGCGCGCCTTCTTGTAATGCGCGATGGCGTCGTCGAGATGCCTCCGCTGCGTCTTGGTCTTGAGCGCCGTCCCAGATTTTCCGGGCGGATGTCGATCTGCGCGACCTGGCAGTCGGTCGGGAAGAACTGCTTGTAAGGGAAATTGGTGCCGAGCATGACCAGCGCGTCGCAGGCGTGCATGGCGGCATAGCCTGAGGAGAAACCGATGAAGCCGGTCATGCCGACGTCGTAGGGGTTATCGTACTCGACATGCTCCTTGCCGCCGAGTGCATGCACGATCGGGCTCTTCAGCGCTTCTGCCAGCTGCATCAGCGGCGCGTGCGCGCCGGCGCAGCCGCGACCACAGAACAGGGTGATGCGCTCGGCACCGTTCAGGAGGTCCGCGAGCACCTTCAGCTCGTCGGCCTGCGGCACGACCTTCGGCGCCGACAGCGCAAGCCCGCGCGTCGTCGACAGCGCGCGCTTGGGCGGGCTGCGGAACGCGACGTCGCCGGGCATTGCGATCACGGCGACGCCGCGCAGGCCTACGGCCGCACGGATGGCGTTCTCGATCACGTAAGGCAGCTGGCTCGCATCCGACACCAGCTCACAATAATGGCTGCACTCCCTAAACAGGTTTTGCGGATGGGTCTCCTGGAAATAACCACCGCCGATCTCGGCCGAAGGGATCTGCGCCGCGATCGCAAGCACGGGGACGCGACTGCGATGCGCATCGAACAGGCCGTTGATCAGGTGCAGATTGCCCGGGCCGCAGGAGCCCGCGCACACAGCGAGGCTTCCCGTCATCTCGGCTTCGCCGGCGGCCGCGAAGGCCGCGACCTCCTCGTGCCGGACATGGATCCATTCGATGGTGCCGCGGCGGCGTAGCGCCTCGGTGAGACCGTTCAGACTGTCGCCGACGATGCCGTAGATGCGCTTGACGCCGGCCTGCTCGAGCGTTGCCACGAACAGATCGGCTACGTTGTTGATCGCCATGTCGGTCTCCTGATCTCGCTGCTGCAGCAAGATAGGATAAAGCGCGGCTATGACGGGATCACGGCTTGTTTATTGCTGGGTCAGTCTTTCACAATCGCCCGATCATAGGCCGCGATTGTCACCTTTGCGCGAGCGGCGACATCGGCGGCCGTCATGCCGGGCTTGTAGAGGCTGGAGCCGAGCCCGAACGCGGTCACGCCGCCCTTCATGTATTCGGCAAAATTCTGGTCGGAGACGCCGCCGACGGCGGCGATCATCACGCCCGCCGGCAGCACGGCGCGGATCGCGGCAATACCGGACGCACCGAGCACGCTGGCCGGAAAGAATTTCAGACCCGATGCGCCGGAGCGCGCCGCGAGCAGCGCCTCGGTCGGCGAGAACACGCCCGGCAACGTCACCATCGCGTACTGATGTGCACGCGTGAGCACCTGCGTATCCACATTCGGCGAGACCATCAACTTGCCGCCGACGTCGTTGAGACGATCGACATCTGCGGCGGTCAGCACCGTGCCGGCGCCGATCAGGACGCTGGCCGGCGCGAGCTTCGCGGCAATCGCGATCGAGCGGAACGGCTCCGGTGAATTCAGGGGGATCTCGATCGCGGTCATGCCGGCCTCGATCAGCACGCCGACGATCGCCTCGGTCTCCTCGGGCTTCACACCACGCAGGATCGCGACCAGCGGCCGCTGCATCGGCGGAAAGGGAACGCTCATCTCAAGATTCCTCTCATTTCGTCCAGATCGCGGCAGCAGCCATCGACAGGCCGCGGCGAACGGCTTCATCGGCATCGATCGACTGCACGGTGACCGACAGCGCATCGAAGGCCAGCCGGTACAGCATCGCGAGCCGCCCGGAGGCAATCAGCGTGATGCCCGCTTTCGGCACCGTGCCGGAGAGCCCTGCCGCCAGCTCGACGCCGATCAACGTGCCCGACAGCGTTTCGCGCGCGGCGGCCGGTGTGCCGCCGAACAGGAGCTGCCGCGACCGCGCTGTGAACAGAAGGTTGGCCGCGAAGGCCGGCGCTTCATAGGCGACTTTCACAGCCGCCTTGAAGCTCGCGACATCCTCGGCGTCATCGGCACCGGCGACCGCGAGCGACAGGATCGTCTCGCGCGAGACCACGCTGAAGAGCTCGCCGGTCATGAAGGTGGAGAAATGCGCGACCGTGCCGTCCTTCACGCGCACCCATTTCGAATGCGTGCCGGGCATGCAGACCAGCGCTTCGCCTGCGGCCTCGAGACCGAGTGCACCGAGTAGCTGCGTCTCCTCGCCGCGCATCACGTCCGGCGCCCTGGTATCGCGCTGCGCGATGCCGGGCAGGATACGAATATCGCGCGTCTCGCCGGGCACAAGCGCGGCCTGCTTCAGCACAGCAGAGAGCGGCGCAGGCGTGTCAACATAGCCGGCCTCGACCCAGCCGGTCTTGGCGCCAGCCATGCCGCAGACAAGCACCGGCAGTTGGGCCGGGGCCTCGACAGCTGTGAGATGCGACTGCAGCACACCGGCAAAGCCGGCCTTGGCCGCGGCCAGCATGCCCTCATCGCTGCGGCGCTCAGCCAGCACCTGGCCGGCGCGGTCGATCAGCCACAGCCGAAAACTGCTGGTGCCCCAGTCCACCGCGACATAGGCGGGTTCGGTCATCTCAACGGGTATCCTTGGTCTCACGGCTAAGACGCCGTCTCGCGACAATGAGACGACGGCGCGCAAATCTGCCCCGGGATATCGGCTATTGCCGCCTCAAACCAGCGATTTTTCGCAGGTCTGAGGCGCTCGTCGCGCTGGCACACGGCTTGCGATGCGGTGGCACACCGCTTGCTAAAGCTGTCCTGTTCAAGTCCAGGAACGCGCAACAAGACGCGTCAACATCAGATGAGGAAACCCATGGAGATCGGCTATTTCACGATGCCTTCGCATCCGCCGGAGTGCGGCCTGAAGGAAGGAAACGACTGGGACCTGCAGGTCATGCGCTGGCTCGACGAGCTCGGCTACCAGGAAGCCTGGGTCGGCGAGCACCACACCGCGCCCTGGGAACCCAATCCCACGCCGGACCTCCTGATCGCACAGGCGCTGATGCAGACTAAGAATATCCGCATCGGGCCGGGCGGCTTCCTGCTGCCCTATCACCACCCGGCCGAGCTCGCCAACCGCGTCGCGATGCTCGACCATCTCTCCGAGGGCCGGCTCAATTTCGGCGTCGCAGCTTCGGGTCTGCCGAGCGACTGGGCGATGTTCAACGTCGACGGCATGAGCGGACAGAACCGCGACATGACCCGCGAGGCGCTGGAGATCATCCTGAAGCTGTGGTCCGATCCCGCGCCCTTCACCTACAAGGGCAAGTTCTGGACCGTGACCAAGCCGGACACGATGTTCGACTTCCTCAAGCCCCACATCAAGCCGCTCCAGGCCCCGCATCCGCCGATCGGCGTTGCCGGGCTCTCGAAGAACTCGGACACGCTGAAACTCGCCGGCGAGCGCGGCTTCATTCCGATGAGCCTCAACCTCAATCCGGCCTATGTCGGCAGCCATTGGGATTCGGTCGAGATCGGCGCCGCCAAGACCGGCCGCAAGCCGAACCGCGCGGATTGGCGCCTCGTACGTGAGGTGTTCGTCGCCGACACCGACGAGGAGGCCTGGAAGCTCTCGACCGGCGACATGATGGGCCGGATGATGGGCGAGTACTTCCTGCCGCTGCTCGGCCATTTCGGCTTCAAGGACTATCTGAAGCACGCGCCTGACGTGCCCGACAGCGACGTCACCGTCGAATATTGCGCCAAGCGGAACTGGATCGTCGGCTCGCCCGCAACCGTCGCCGAGAAGATCGAGAAGATCTACGACGAGGTCGGCGGCTTCGGCGTGCTGCTAGTGTTCGGCTTCGACTACAAGCACAAGCCGGAGGCCTGGCGCCATTCGCTCTCGCTGCTCAGCAAAGAGGTGATGCCGCGCCTGAAGCATCTCGGCTCCGCGAAGAAGGCCGCTTGACGCGCGGCGGGTGCGGCGCAATCGTGTCGCACCCGCCCCCGTTTCGGAGATTTCGGCGTGAGCGTCGACGCAAAGGATTTCAAACTTGCAATGCGCCAATGCGCCGGCGCGGTTGCGCTGGTCACGGTTGGCGCCGAGCACGGCAAGCGCACCGGGCTGACGGTGACATCAGCCTGCTCGCTATCGGACAATCCGCCGTCCCTGATCGTCTGCGTCAACCGTAACGCCAGCGCACATGCGCGAATCCGCGAGGAAGGCGCCTTCGCGATCAACTTCTTGCACGAGGACCACGCCGTGCTCGCGCTCACCTTCAGCGGCCAGAAGGGCGTCAACGGCGACGACCGATTTGCGTTCGGACAGTGGACGCGCGGCACAACCGGCGCTCCGGTGCTGACGGATGCGGTCGCCGCATTCGACTGCCTGCTGGCGCAGGAATTCGAGACCAAGACGCATTCGATCTTCGTCGGCGAGGTGCGCGGCGTCACGCATTCCGACGAGGCCGCGCCGCTGGTGTATCTGCGCAGCAGCTTCCACGTCCCTCACGAAATCCGCGGCACCGTTTCAGTCGGCGACCTCGATTCGCGGCATCTGAGCTGGAGCGATTTTTCGTAAGCTTCTCGCTTGCTGTTTTCCCTTCTCCCCTTGTGGGAGAAGGTGGCGCGAAGCGCCGGATGAGGGGTATGTCTCCGCAAACTCGAAAGGGAGTAATCGCGGAGGCAGACCCCTCACCCGTCTCGCCGCTACGCGGCGATCCACCCTCTCCCACAAGGGGAGAGAGGAAGAAAGAACGCCGCATGCGACTGAACGCTACTGCGCCGTCTCGATCTTCAACTGCTTGATCTTGCGGTACAGGGTGGCGCGGCTCAGCTTCAGCGCGCGGGCAGCTTCCGTCACGCGGCCGCCATGCTTGCGTAGCGCCTCGACGATCGTCGCGCGCTCGGCCGTTGCGAGATCGGGCTCTGCCGTCCACCCACCGAACGGAGGCAGATCGAGATCGGCATCCATGATGACGCCGTCCTCCGCGGTGCAGCCGGCAAGCCGCAGCACGTGGCGCAGCTGGCGCATGTTGCCGGGATAGGGATAGGCCGAGAGCAACGCCCAGGCCTCGTCCGACAGGCGGCAATCCGGCGCCTCCTCGCGCGCGATCTGGCGGATGATATCGTCTCTGTCGGCGCGCTCGCGCAACGCCGGCAGTCGCACGTCCATGCCGCGCAGCCGGAAGTAGAGATCGGCGCGGAAGGCGCCCTCCTCCGCCATGCGGCCGAGGTCGCGATGGGTCGCGCTGATCAGGCGGATGTCGACCGGCACCGGCTTGAGCGCGCCGAGCGGCCAGACCTCGCGGTTTTCGAGCACGCGCAAGAGGCGCGTCTGCAGCGCGATCGGCATGTCGCCGATCTCGTCGAGAAACAGCGTGCCGCCGTCGGCCTGCACGATCAGACCCTTCGAGCCGTCGCGGCGCGCGCCGGTGAAGGCGCCGGCCTCATAGCCAAACAGCTCGGCGTCGATCAGGCTCTCCGGCATCGCCGCGCAGTTCAGCGCGACATAATGGTTGCGGGCGCGGTTGCTCGCCGCATGAATCGCGCGCGCGAACACGTCCTTGCCGACGCCGGTCTCGCCATGCAGCAGCACCGGCAGATTGTGGTCGCCGATGCTCCGCAGCCGTTTGACGCTTTTGATCAGGCCGAGATCGCGACCTGCGAGCCGATGCAGCGAATCGAAACGATCGACGGGAACGTCACGACGCTGAGTGGACGGCCTCGCCCGCAGCGGCGGCGCGACATGTCCCTGCCCGAGCGCGCTGCCGTCGGCGCGGCGCAGTTCGACGACCTCGTCCGCACCACGCGCCGCGTGATGATCGAACTTGATATAGCGCGACAGATCGATGCCCGATGCGATCAAGCCGTCTGTGAGGCCCAGCAGCGCGCGCGCCGAACGGCAGGCGCCGACGATGCGGCGATCGTCGTCATAGGCAAGCAGGCCGCTGCCGCCGTCGCCCGGCACGGTGGCGATCCAAGCGTTGCGGAAATGGCCGCGGAAGATCGCGCCCTCCATCCGCCGCGTCGCCTCCATCGTCACCGCGAGCGCGAGCTGATGCGCGGCGCGTTCGAGATCCTCGCGGCACGAGGTGATGTTCACGGCACCGGCGAGCCGGCCGGCCTGATCGAACAACGGCGCCACGGCGCAGGAGAACATGTGCCACTGCGCGCGGAAATGCTCGTCGCGATGCACCAGGATGGGCTTCTCTTCGGCAAGCGCGGTGCCGAGCCCGTTGGTGCCCTCGAAGGTCTCGGCGAAATTCGAGCCGGTGTAGATCTTCCAGTCCAAGAACATCTTTGCGTCGGCTTCGCCCGGCAGGCGGCTGAACAGCATGGTCGCGTTCGTATCAGCCAGATTGACGCAGTAGCCGGCCTCGCGCAGCACCCGGGCGAGATCGTCGAGCTCGGGCATCGCGAGCCGGATCGTCTCCTCCATCGGTTCGGCGACGTGCCGGATCTCGGCCTCGGTCAGCGTCTGCGGCGGGCCCTGGCGGGCGGGGTCGAGCTTGTGGCTGATTACGCAGCGCCGCCAGGAATTGGCGATCCGCGACGAGGCATCGACGTCGGCCACGTGGTTGGCGACGGACAAGACACGGGCGACATGGTTCGAGGCCGAAAGGCTGGCCATCGCGGACGTCTCCACCCTGCATTATTGTGCAAAGTCTGGCAGCACAGGCGGGGATGTCAATCGGGAACCGGGACGCAGCTATTGCTGCACTGCGCTCACCACGTATCGATGCAGGGTCGCTTCTTCTTCGTCCTCGCGGGCGGCTTCGGCACCGAGCGCACGCCCGCCATGATCCAGCGCCGCGTCTCGGCGGGGTCGATGACGTTGTCGATCTCGAACACCGAGGCGATCGAGACCGCCTTGCCGTTGGCATAGAGCTCGGCGACCTTGTTGCGATAATAGGTCTCGCGCTCCTCGGGGTCGGCGATCGCCTCCATCTCCTTGCGGAAGCCGAGGCGGACATACCCCTCCAGGCCCATGCCGCCGAATTCGCCGGTCGGCCAGGCCGCGGTGAAGAAGGAGGCGTGGAAGCCGCCGCCGATCATCGACTGCGCGCCGAGCCCATAACCCTTGCGCAGCACGATGCCGAACAGCGGCACGGTGAGGCTGGCACCTGTCACGAACATGCGCGAGACGTGGCGCACGATCGCGGTCTTCTCGGCCTCCGGGCCGACCATGAAGCCGGGCGTATCACAGAGCGAGACGATCGGCAGATCGAAGGCGTCGCAGAGCTGGAGGAAGCGCGCGGCCTTGTCGCCGGCGTCGGCATCGATCGCGCCGCCGAGATGGCGCGGATTGTTGGCGATCAGGCCGAACGGCTTGCCCTCGATGCGGATCAGCGCGGTGATCATGCCGACGCCGTAGTCGCGGCGCAGCTCCAGCACGGAATCCTTGTCGGCGACGAGATCGATGACGCTGCGGATATCGTAGACCCGCAGGCGGTTCTCCGGGATGGCGCCGCGAAGCAGGCGCTGGTCGGCCGCTTGCCACTCCGTCACCGCACCCTGGAAGTAGGACAGGTATTTTTGAGCCACCCGCGTCGCCTCCTCCTCGTCCTCGACCAGGATGTCGATGACGCCATTCGGCGACTGGAACGTAACAGGGCCGACCTCGGCCGGATGATAGACGCCGAGACCGCCGCCTTCGATCATCGCCGGACCGCCCATGCCGATCGAGGCGTTCCTGGTAGCGATGATGACATCGCAGCAGCCGAGCATCGCGGCGTTGCCGGCAAAGCAGTAGCCGGAGACCACGCCGATAACCGGCACGAGGCCGGAGAGCCGTGCGAACTGCACGAAGGACGGGCCGTCGAGGCCGGTCATGCCGAGTCGGTCGGTGTCGCCGGGCCGGCCGCCGCCGCCTTCGGCGTAAAACACCAAGGGCACACGCCAGTCTTCCGCCAGCGTCAGCATGCGGTCGATCTTCTTGTGGTTCATGTGGCCCTGCGTGCCCGCGAGCACGGTGTAGTCGTAGGCCACGACGATGCAGCGGCCGCCCTCGGCGCCGAACTTCTCGGCATTCACCGTCGCAACACCCATCACGAGGCCGTCGGCCGGTGTGCTCTTGATGAGATCGTCGAGCTTGCGGCGACGTCGCTGCGCTGCGATCGCAAGGCTGCCATATTCCATGAACGAGCCGTCGTCGACGAGCTGCGCGACGTTCTCGCGCGCTGTGCGCTGGTTGGTGTTGCGGCGGCGCTCGACCGAGGCCGGCCGGTTCGCATCGAGCGTATTGGCCTGGCGCGCGATCATCTCGGCGAGATCAGGGCGGATGTGGTCGAGATCGACATCGGCCTCCGCTGCCGACGCATCGGCCGCGACGTCGAGCGGCTCCAGATACATGATTGGTTCGCCATGCATCAGGGTCACGCCATCGCCGGCGACGAGCTTCATGACGCGGCCGCCCTGCTCGGCCATGACCAGATGCTCCATCTTCATGGATTCGATCACGGCGAGCTGCTGGCCCGGGCGCACGATCTCGCCTTCCTTCACCTGGATGGTGACGATGGTTCCCTGCAAGGGCGCAGCGACCATCACCGCACCTTCGGGCACGATCTGCGCGACGTGCGTCTCCGCACCATGGCCGCTTCGCTCGGTGGCGGCAAAATAGAGCGGCTTTGCCGCGCCATCGGCCGCCTCGACCAGCTTTGCGATGTTGCGATCGATGAAATCGGTCGCGATGCGGTTGGTCCTGAAATCGGGATGTGCGAGCACGGCCTGGAGGAAGGCGATGTTGGTGACGACGCCATCGATCCTGAACTCGCGCAAGGCGCGCGAGGCTTTTGCCACGACGTCGTGCCAGGCTTCGCCCGGCGTGTGCACGATGACCTTGGCCAGCAGGGAGTCGAACGCCGCGCTGGTTTTATAGCCGGCATAACCAAAACTATCGACGCGGACGCCGGGCCCCGACGGCGGCTCGAACACGGCGAGCACGCCGCCGGTCGGATGCGTCGCCCCCAGCTCGTCCAGCGTCTCCATGTTGACGCGGAGCTGCATGGCATAGCCACGCGGCTTTCGGATGGCGCCCTGTGCCAGATCAAGGGATGCCAATGTTGCGCCGGCGGCGACCGCAAGCTGGGCGCGGACGAGGTCGAGGCCGAGCACTTCCTCCGTCACGGTGTGCTCGACCTGAAGCCGCGGATTGGCCTCGATGAACGCAAAGCTGTCCTCGGCCGTGCCGTCGACCAGGAACTCGAAGGTGCCGAGATTGTCGTAAGCCGCCGCGGTCGCGAGCTGCCTCGCAGCCTCGATGATGCGGCCGCGCAAGGCGTCGCTGAGCGACGGGCTCGGCGCCACCTCGATCAGCTTCTGGTGCCTGCGCTGGATGGTGCATTCGCGCTCCCAGAGATGGGAGATCGCGCCATGGCGATCGCCGATGATCTGCACCTCGATGTGGCGGGCCTGGCGGATCAGGCGCTCGGCATAGACGCCGTCGAATCCGAACGCCGCGCTGGCCTCGGATTGGCAGCGCGCATAAGCTTCCGCGAGATCGGCGGCATTCTCCACGACGCGCATGCCGCGGCCGCCGCCACCAGCCATCGCCTTGATCACGATCGCCGCGCCCTTGCCGAGGGATTCGAAGAATGCCGTGATCTCCTCCAGCGACGAAGGCCCGCTGGTGCCGGCGATGATCGGCACGCCGCAACGCTTGGCCAGTTGCCGGGCCGCGACCTTGTCGCCGAACAGTTTAAGCGCGGCCGGCTTCGGCCCGACGAAGGCGATCCCCGCATCCGCGCAAGCCTTGGCGAACGCGGCATTCTCGCTGAGGAAGCCATAACCGGGATGCACCGCGTCGCAGCCGGCGCGCTTCGCCGCCTTCACCACCGCTTCGATATCGAGATAGGCCCGCGCGCCGCGGCCGGGGATTTCGATCGCCTCGTCGGCAACGCGCGCGTGCAGCGAAAGCGCGTCATCGGCCGGATGGATCGCGACCGTCGCGATGCCGGCATCGGCCGCCGCGCGCGCGATACGGATGGCGATCTCGCCACGGTTGGCGATCAGGAGTTTCTTGAACGACATGCGGCGTCTCCATGCCCGCGGGCCGAGGCGCGGGTCGGCAGGTTCGATGATCCTGCTTCTTCACTTTAACCGCGCTCGTCAAGGGCGAGAAAGCCCGTCGCAATAGCCGGTCCCGCAGGCCGGAATATCAGTTGCCAGCGCGCGCCGTGACGAGGCGCATAATCCGCGCCGCGGCAGATAGTATGAACGCGATGTCAGGCCGCCCGCACGCCCGCAACGAAGGTGCTGACCTCGTTCTCCAGTGATTGCAGCTTCTGCGACAGCCGGCCGCTCGATTGCAGCACGAGGCCCGCGGCTTGGCCCGTTTCCGCCGTGGCGTCGGTGACACCGGAGATGTTCTGCGAGACCTGGTCGGTGCCGGACGCCGCCTCCTGCACACTGTGGGCGATCGCCTGCGTCGCGGCGCCCTGCTCCTCGACAGCGGCGGCGATCGACGAGGAGATCTCGTTGACCTCCATGATGGTCTTGCGGATGCTCTCGATGTTGCCGACAACCTGGTTGGTCTCGGCTTGGATCGCGGTGATCTGCGCGCCGATCTCGTCGGTCGCCTTCGCGGTCTGGCTCGCCAGCGATTTCACCTCGCTCGCGACCACGGCAAATCCCCTGCCGGCCTCGCCGGCACGCGCCGCCTCGATGGTGGCGTTGAGCGCGAGCAAATTGGTCTGCGATGCGATCTGGTTGATGAGGTCGATGACCTCGCCGATCTTGTGCGCGGCGGCGGCCAGCCCCTGCACGGTGTCGTTGGTGCGCTGACCGTCCGCGGCCGCCTTGTCGGCCACGTTTGCAGCCTGCGCGACACGCTGGCTGATCTCGGTGATCGAGGACGACAGCTGGCCGGCGGCGGACGCCACCGTCTGCACATTGCTCGACGCCTGCTGGCAGGCGGTCGCGACGAAGCTTGCGCGGTCGGTCGCCTTGTTCGCGGTCTCCGACATGCCTTGCGCGGCCTGCTGCATCGCGCGCGCCTCGGTGAAGACGTCGCGGACGACGGCCTGAACGCTCGCCTCGAACCTGCCGGCGAGATCGGCCATCGTCTTGCGTTTCTCGTCGTCGGCCCTTTGCTTCGTCTCCTGCTGCTCCGCATGCATGCGGCTCACCGCCGACGCATTGTCCTTGAACACGGCAAGCGCCTTGGCGAGCCCGCCGACCTCGTCGCTGCGGCCGGTGTAGGGCACCTCGAACGCGCTGTCGCCGGCGGCGAGCCGCTCGGTCAGCGCGGTGATGTTCGCGAGCGGCCGGGTCACGCTGCGGCCGATTACGAAGGAGCAGGCCAGCACCAGGACCAGGACGGCCAGACAAATGTAGGCGAATGTCGTCGCATTCTGGCGAAAAACGGCATCGACGTCGTCGAGATAAATGCCGGTACCGATGATCCATCCCCAGGGCGCAAAGCCCTTCACATAGGAGATTTTTCCGACCGGCTGCTCGAAGCCCGGCTTCGGCCAGAGATAGCTGTAGAAGCCCGCGCCCTGCTTGTTGACGACGTCAACGAAGCCCACGAACAGCGCATTGCCGGCAGGGTCCTTCATGCCGGAGAGATCCTTGCCGTCGAGCTCGGGCTTGATCGGGTGCATGACCATCTTGGGCGCCATGTCGTTGATCCAGAAATACTCGACCTTGTCATAACGCAGGCTCTTGATCGCTGCGATCGCGGCGACCTGCGCCTGTTCGCGCGGCAGCTTCCCCTCGCTCTCGAGCTTCTGATAGTGTGCCAGGATGCCGTAGCCGACGTCGACCATGTGCTGCGTCTTGGCCTGGCGGTCGGCGATCATCTGCGCGCGCAGGGTCGAGAGCGCGATCGGCGCCAGAGCGATCATGCCGAGGAGGCTGATGCCGACAATCAGGACCAGCTTGAAACTGATGCGGGAGAAAAACATCGGTGCTCGCAAGAATTGGAAGGGCTGATATGCCAGTTTATCCCGCACCCCTTAGCGAAGCTTTAAGCATTCGGGTTCTCCAAATCCCCGCAAAATTGCGTTGGAGGCCGCCGGCGTAATGCGTGCGGCTTGGCAGGCTGGCGAGGCTTGGCTGCATCCGGGATCCCGGCTCTTTAGATCTAGAAGACCTCGATATCGGCGCTCCGAGCGTTGACTTGCGGTCGGCTCTGGCGGAACGATCGGCGCAGATCATCAGCGCAAGCTGTGGCGTGAGCTGCACAGAAGGCCAGAGGCTCAATGCATCAATCGACATATGGCAAGTCCCTCGACCTTCCCACGCTGTGCGCAGCGGAGCGGCTCTTCATCTGGGGATTTCGAGCCAAGGCACGCAGCGGAAGCGCCGTTCCGACCGCGGCCGATATCCAGCAAGTGTACGACCACTTTCGCGTGGGCGACGCCGTGCCGTCGCTGGAATCCATCATCGAGATCTTCGCTTGCACGGCGCATACGGCCATCGAAGTTCATTGCCCGACCTGTCCGAAGATGTCGGACAGCGAGCAGGGGATCCTGCGGGCCATCGCCGCGGCACAGCAGGAGCGCATCGACGTCGCGCGCGAGCAGTTCGAGAGCTGGCTGCCGCCGGTCGGTGCCGATTGGGCTCTCGCACCCGTGCGGGGGCTTGCAACGATCTTCCGCATGGCTGGCCTCATCCTGCCCGACCGGCACGTTCAGTCTTTCGACCATGACCGGACGATGGCGATGAAGAGCTGGCTGGTCGGAAGTCCCACGCTGCACTGACGGGATCGTTCATGCTCCACGATACGTGTGGTTCTGCGCCAGTCGAAACAGCCGGCCAGCCGCGGCTCTGTCCGCTCCAGGCCGCGCTTGCGGCGCGTCCCTGCGTCGAGAGCTACGATGAGTTTTCCCGCGTCGCGCTGTCGCTGTTCCGATTCATCGGAGCGGCCTATGCGACCGGCGCCTCCGATTGCTGGGAAGCGGCCTATCGCTTCGCCGACGAGGCGGAATTGATGCGACTGCTGGCGGTGGCGCGCCGCAACCAGCCGGGCGAACTCGAATCCATCGTTTGCCAGTTCGTCGGGAACGAGAACGAGATCGCGACGACGCGGGCCGTCAACGCGCTTGCCTTGTGCTGACGCTTTGATGGGTTCTAGTCGCATCTCAAGCGACCTTGCGCTATCAACATCGCCATGGAGACGCAGTGCTCGATGCCCTCCATAAAACCTCCAGACGGCCCCAGGGATCACCACCGCTGGGGTCGTCGTTTTGCGGCCTGACCTAACCGCCCTTCTTGCCGAGCACGAGATCGATGGTGTGAGCCGCGATCTTGCGCAGCTGCGGCTCGTCGCCGAAGGCACGTTCGAGCACGCCAAGGCCGCGCGTCACCGTGATGATGTGCAGCGCTGCGGCCGCGGGATTGCCATTGAACTCGCCGCGCTCTGCGCCTTCCGCCAGCGTCTCTTGAACCAGCATGGTGATGCGCGAGATGAGGCCCGCAAAGGCCTGACGCGCGTCTTCATCCAAGCCTTCCCCTTCGGCCGCGCCGAGCTCCATCAATCCGCGCGTGGTCGGACATCCCCGCGGTGGCGAGCCCGAGCGGAAGTTGGTGATGGTCAGGTCGAAAAACGCCGTGAGGCGTTTTCGCAATGAGCCCGCGCCGAGCGCCTTTTGCAGGGCGAGGAGATAATCGCCCGCATAACGCTCATAGGCCTGGAGGAACAGCGCCTCCTTGCTGCCGAAGGCATTGTAGAGGCTGCCGCGCTGAACACCGGCATCGCGCGCGATGTCCGACAGCGACGTGCCGCGCACGCCCTTGCGCCAGAACTGGTCGAACGCGATACGCAGGACGTCGTCGTGGTCGAACTCGCGCGGCCTCAAATCCTGCTCCTCTGCCCGGCAAAAGTATTTGACACGATGTCAATAACGTGTTTTCTCGACATCGTGTCAAAAACTAATTGGGATTGATAGCCCGTTCCGTCAATGGGCCCAACGGCCGGCGCTTGCGTGCGCCCTGGCCGATCGGGCCCGCATGCCAAAAGGGACCCGCCCATGCCTCTCCTTCACATCTCAATGCGCGCCGGCAAACCGGAAGCCTATCGGCAGGCGATCCTCGATGGTTTGTACCTCGCCATGCGCGAGGCGCTGAACGTGCCCGAGGGCGACGAGTTCATGACCATCAGCGAGCATGACGCCTCGAACTTCCGCTGCGGCAATGCCTATGGCGTCAAACGCAACGACGACGCCGTGCTGATCCAGATCACCGTATTCGCATCGCGCACGCCGGAGCAGAAAAAGGCGCTGTACCGCCGGATCGCGGAGCTGCTCGGCGAAAACCCGGGCATCCGCTCCGAGGACGTGTTCGTCAACGTGCTCGACGCCCCCGCGGAGAACTGGTCCGTCGGAAACGGCATCGCGCAATTTGCCTGAAGTGAGGGGCTTGCTTCTAGCGTGATCGCTCGCTTCACCCACCCGCAACGCACGCCGCCATGATCCCGTCGAACTCGGCCTTCGAGAGCACGCCGAGCTCGGCGATGAAGACGATCCGCGATCGCGGCACGCCCTCCGCCGGTGCATCGCCCGGCGCGAGCGTCGCGCGGCCGGCGGCGAACTGAAGCACCATCTAGCGCCCGGGTTGCTCGACGGTCTCGAACAGGCCTTTTGCGCGCGCAAGCTTTGGCGCCAGGCGGCCGATCGCCTGCTGCAGGCGCGGCAGCGACAGCAGCTGGTCCGAGGTCCAGCTCAGCGTCTCGAAGCGCTCCTCGGACAGCCGTCGTGGTCCAGGGTCGCGCGGCGCGGGCGCACGATCAACAGCCGCGGGAAACAGCAGCGCGGACGGAATCTCGCCGTGCCTGGCATCGACCACCACGGCGGGGACGCGCTGCGCGCGGATGGCTTCGCGCATGCGGGCGCCTGCGCTCTCGTCCGCCAGATCGAGCTTGCTCAGCGCCACGATATCGGCGACGCGCAATTGCGAACGATGGAGCGCATCATCCAGGGCCACAGGTAGCGTCGCCGCATCCATCACGCAGAGCACGGTTTCCAGCGGCGCCTCGCGCAGGATCACGGGGTCCATCAGGTTGCGGACGATGTCGGCGGGATCGGCGACGCCGCTGGTCTCGATGACGATATATTCGGGCTTGGGATCGCGTCGCAACAGCGTCGAGAGCGTGCGCAGGAGATCGCCTTCGAGCGAGCAGCAGATGCAGCCATTGGCGAGGCTGACCACGCCGTCGCTGGCGCCCGCGATCAACTCCGCGTCGATGTTGATCGCGCCGAAATCGTTGACGATTGCCGCGATACGCCGTCCCTCCGCGTTCGCCAGCAGATGGTTGACGACCGTGGTCTTGCCTGCCCCCAGAAAGCCCGTCACCAGGAGAATGGGGACCGGCATGGGATCAGCCCTCGACGACGGGGCGACGCACGGGGCGGCCGGGCCGCACCGCCACGTCCAGCACGCCATCGCTGATCAGCGGCTGGCCGCTGACGATCAGATGCCGCACGCCGTCCGAGGGGCGGTTCATCGCCGTGAAGGTCGCGCGGTCCGAGAGCTTCTCGTAGTCGAACACGACGATGTCGGCATCGGCGTCCTTGGCAAGGCGGCCCTTGGCCCGCATCGCGGGCGTGCTCTGCGACAGGATCTCTGCGGGGATCAGCGCGCATTTGCGCACGCCTTCGAGCAGCGACACGGCCTTGCGCTCGCGCACCCATTCGCGAATGAATTTCGTGAAGCAGCCGGCCGAGCGCGGATGCGAGGTGGCGTCATCCGGCAGCGGCCAGGCGTCGCCGGTGTAGGTCTTGCCGTCCGACGTCGTCCACGGCATCGCATCGGACGCGATCGCGCCGCCGGGATACAGCACCGACATATCGAGCAGATCGCGATGATGCGCATTGTTGTCGGTATCGAGGATGTGCCAGAGCACCAGCGAGGACGGCTCTTCGGCTTGCGCCTTCAGCAGCTCCTCGCGATCGCGGAAGCGGTGACCGTCGGTCACGCGCTGCACCGAGTCGTAGCCGGTGCCGTTGCGCTCGACGAACTCCGGGTCGCTGAAGAAGGCCGCGGCCAGCACGGTCGAACCGGTGCCGTAGGGATAGGCCTCGACCGTGATCGGGAGGCCCTGCGCCTGCGCCTTTTCGACCAGCACGCGGCAGCGCTCGATGTCGGTCTTGCTCGACGAGTTGAAATGACAGATGTGCATGTGCGCGCCGGTGGCGCCGGCATAGCCGATCAGGCGGATATAGGCTTCTGCCGCACTTTCGGGGTCGACGCGCGACATATAGGCGACGTGGGTGAAGGTCGGCACGTCCTGCCTCGCCGCGAGCTGGCAGACCGCCGTCAGCTCCTGCACGCCGGCGCCCGGCGCATAGGCGTTCAGGATGCCGATGCCGATGCCGCCCTCGTTGAGACCGCGCGAAAGACGCTCGAGGATGCCGGCGACCTCCGCATCGCTTGCCACGTTGTCCATCCAGCGGCGGTCGCGCATGGCGTTGCCGAACGCCTCCAGCGAGCTCTCCGCATTCGAGCCGGTCATCGCGCCGAGGCGCGCAAAGGCCCAGTTGGTGGCGGCGCCATAGTTCAGCACGCGTCCCTTCCGCGCCTGGCGCTCATACCAGGAGGCGACCGGCAGCACGCCGGCCTCGAGATCGAGCGTCGTCGTCACGCCGTCGAACGCCTGCATGCGGTCGGCCGGGATCGACTGGCCATGCGCGTGCAGATCGATGAAGCCCGGCGCGACCACGAGCCCCGTCGCGTCGATCACCCGCTCGGTGCCGCTGAGGCCCGTGCCGACCGCGGCGATCTTGCCATCCATCACTGCTACATCGCCAATGGCGTCCATCCCGCTCGCGGGATCCACCACCCGGCCGCCAGAGATCACCAAGCCGCTCATGTCAAAACTCCAAAAAGCAGAAAGCCATGGCCTCCAAAGGCCCGGCAGCCGCTTCGGAGGATGAGCTCGGCCGCATCGCGCACCGTCCCGGCGCGCATGATGCAGATTTTGAAGGGGACGACCACTACCGTCGATGCCGATGCAGCATGCTTGCGCGGGAGGTCGGTGCTCGCAGGAGTGTTCGGCCTGGAGGGGCACAACGCCGCTTCGTCAGTTCGCGTGCCGATCGCCAAGTGCTCGCATCCTCGCGGCATGTTTTGCCCGAGCTGTGCTTCGCGTCATGTCCTCCCGAAAAAAGGGCGCAGGGAAGACCGGGCGCCGGCTGGCACCCACACTCCCCCATACTGAACGGATGCACACGCAAGGCCCCCCGCATAAGCCGTGCTGAACTTCGATAGGGTCTGATTATCGCTGGTCGGCGGCTAGCAAGCGCGGCGCGACGCGCGCTCAACTTTCTGGCTGTTGCTGAGCGGTAACGATTTGTCCATGGCAATGCTTGAACTTCCTTTTGCTTCCGCAAAAGCACAATGCGTTTCTCCTGAACGTTTCTCTAAGCGCATCGCCAGTTGGAGACATCAGAGTCGTAACCATCTTTATTGCGGTGAGGTCTATGTTGCCGAATTCAGCGGCTGCTTTCTTGAGGAGGTGATGCGTCTCCGACGCTTTAATCACGTAACCGAGGTGCATCCGCACATCGATAGCGATGTCGGCGCTGGCTGAAGTTGGCGCCGGCTTAATCTCTACGAGACCCGCTTCAGTGATTCTGGGTCCACCCCAAAGCGTGCCGAGCAACCCAAATCGACGACCGAGCTGAAGCTTGTCAGGCGCATCCGAACTAACGTATGGCCCGTTGTCCATCAAAAAAATCGGCGACCCCGACGAGCCCGAAAACACAGCGATGTCTACAACGAACTCGCGACGCCCCTGAAAGTTCGCAGTTAGCGGGCTCGCAGTAAAACCTCGACGAAATAAAGGAAATCCGTTGTGCTCATCCCATATGGCATTCGGACATCCAACCATTGTGACCTGTTCACAGACGTCCAGTTCCTCAACTGGCCCGTAAATCAAGTCGTCCATGATCGCCTTATAGAAAACAGATCGGCCCGGATTTGCCTGCTTCCAGAAGTTAATAAGAGGTCCCAATAGAATCCCACACAGGTCGATCGCTGGGTCATCGTGTAAGACGGTCGTCGCTAGAATTGCAGGGGTTTCGATAAAAGTGATTCCGCCGTCCGGCGCTTCATCGGTGCCATTGAGCCCAGTGTGCATGCATATGCGAAGGCTCTTCGCGCCTTCAAGGACGTGCTTGTTCGTAATCAAGATGGGGACCATCATCCCAGATGAATGCCCAATGCCGCAGATGTAGCCGGTTCCCACCGACAGGCGACCGTTCCCGACATTACACTCGATCCGTTTGACGCAATAGAGCAAGAGCTCCGATGGGGTCCGCGGATTTAGAATCATGCAACATCCAGCCCTAGACGAAAGATGATCAATCAAACTTAGATTAGCACCGCGAGGCGAATCTAGGGGGCGAGCACGCCGCTAACCTTCGCGACGATACCACCTCGACACGTCCGCAAAGTGCGAGATGCGAAATCAGCGACTCCGGCTGCGGCCAATCAACTCGAGAAAGCGTTGCGCGCTGTTCTCCATTACGGTGACAGTGCACTTAATTTCCATTCCCGAAATGGTCCGCGCGCGGCGTTGCCACACTGCATGACGCGGTGCGGCTGGTCGCGAACGGCTGTGCGAGCGAAACGGATGTATGATGCGGATAATGTTGTCAGGAATCAATTGAGTGCACTGTCACCATATTGGCCGGAGGCTCGCCTGCGGCCATCCTTCGAGACGCCCGCTTCGCGGGCCCTCAGGATGAGGGCGGGTTTTGCGGCGAAAGCCTGAGACCGGCCAAGAGGAGAGTGATCAACGCTCGATGGAGCCGGAATGGCGCTCCCTAGGGGAATCGAACCCCTGTTTCAGCCTTGAGAGGGCCGCGTCCTAACCGCTAGACGAAGGGAGCGTGAGGGACAGGACATAGCCGCGAATTTTGTCGGCGGCAAGCCTCGATCGGGGGCGAAAACCCCGGATATGCACGGTCAACGCGGCTTAGGCTTAATTGCGCGGCGGGCCGCCGCGCGCCCTACGAAACCGCCGGGAACACTCACGGCTGCTTCAGTTTCTCGATCGCCGCGGCGCCGGCGGCCGGCTCCAGGCGGAACAGGCCTGCGCCCGCAAAGGCGGATTTGAACGGCGAAGAGGAGCGGATCTGCTGGCCGCTGCTGCCGGCGACGGCCTGGTTGAGGAGGTCCTGGCCGATGGCGCCCGTCCGCTGCGTCCCGACGCCAAAATAGTAGGTCTTGCCGGCCTCGACGGGGACTTCGACCTCATAGTCCGTCATCGACATCTTCATGTGGGAGGCGATTTTGTGGACGCCCGGCGGCCGGTCGACGAAGAAGAACGTCCCCATGTCGACCTTTCCGACGGACTTGCCGTCGATCAGGATTTCCGACGAGGCTGCCATTCCGCCCATCGCGCCGAAAATGCCCTTCTCGCGCAGGAAATAGAGCCGTGCGTTCCGCGAGCCCGTTGGCTTGGCCTGCGCCGCGGGTTGTTTGGCCGGCGCGGCAAGTCCAGCCTGCCTGGCTGGCGCTGTGGGCTGCTTGGCCGGCTCTGCGAGCGCCGCAAATCCAGCGCATCCGTACGACCCGGCAACGAGTGCAATTGCGACGACGCGCGACTTGATACGTCCCATTCCCAGTCCCAGCCCAACTTCCCAAGCCCAAGAGCTAAATCAGAAGTTGCGCGGCAAGACAAACTGGACCGGAGAACGATCAACAGCCGTGGCCAGCCCTACGGCTCATTGGCAAATTTCAGCTTTCCGGCCGGCTTCAGGGTGTGGGCGTCGAAGGTGCGGATCTCGATGACGCCGCCGACGTCGAGCGTGATCACGAGGCGGTCGCCGGCGACCCCGGTCGAGACGATCTTGGCGCCCTTGGGCAGGGCGGCGGTGACGTCGCCGGCCATTTCGGACGCCCTTCCCTCCGACTTGAAAAGGCGGTAGCCCACCGCGATCAGGACGGCGCAGATTGCCAGCGCCGTGGTCAACCCCGCGATCAGCATCATCCGCCGCACCCGCGCGAACAGCGCGGCCTGCTCGGGGCTCGGTTCGGGAACAGCGGTATCAGACGTCGTCATGGATAGCTCAGGCTCTGCGCAAAGGTTGGAAGTTGTCGTCGCCGGCGACGAGGGCTCGGCTCGGCTTGACCGCGTGCTGGCGGCGCACCTCACCGACCTGTCGCGATCGAGGCTGAAAGCCCTGATTTTGGCGGGCGCGGTGAGCCTCAAGGACGCCGCGATCCGCGACCCCGCTTATCACGTCACATCCGGCGATACGATCACAATCGACGTGCCGGAGGCGGCCCCGCCCGAGCCCAAGGGCGAGGATATCGCCCTCGATATCGTGTTCGAGGACGACGACATCGTCGTCCTCAACAAGCCGAAGGGCCTCGTCGTCCACCCCGCGGCCGGCCACGAGACCGGCACGCTGGTCAACGCGCTGATCGCCCATTGCGGCGGCTCGCTCTCCGGCATCGGCGGGGTACGCCGGCCCGGCATCGTGCACCGGCTCGACAAGGACACGACCGGGCTGATGGTAGTCGCCAAGAACGACCTCGCCCATGCCTCGCTCACCGCGCAATTCGCCGACCACGGCCGGACGGGCGCGATGCGCCGCGGCTACATGGCCTTCGCCTGGGGGCTGCCGGGACGCCACCGCGGCACCGTCGATGCGCCGATCGACCGCCACCCGTATGCGCGCGAGAAGATGGCGGTGCGCCAGGGCGGCCGCGAGGCGGTGACGCATTGGGAGCTTCTGGAGAGTTTTGCGGGGCGTGACGGCAAGCCGATCGCCTCCCTGCTCGCCTGCGAGCTCGAGACCGGACGCACCCACCAGATCCGCGTCCACCTCGCCCATATCGGTCATCCCCTGATGGGCGACGCCGTCTATGGCCCGCACTTCAAGACCAAGGCGAACCACCTCGGCCCCGAGTCGCAGGCGACTCTGGCCACGCTGGGGCGGCAGGCCCTGCATGCCTATTTGCTGGTATTGGAGCACCCGCGAACCGGAGAATTACTCCACTGGGAAGCGCCGCTGCCGAAGGATTTGCTTCTCCTTCAGGGTGCCCTGAAAGCGGCGCTATGACGCAGGCCACCTTGGAAAAGCGTTACATTACAAAAAGTTATAGCTGCCACACGGGGACGTGACGTCAGCAATCCTTCCCTTTTTGACCCCCCTTGGGGTATATTGCGCTTGCGTTGGAAATGACCAACGGAACATCGCAGCTACGGCCGGCTTTAACACAGCGGTCGTCTGCCTGGCCCGCCGCTATCGGGGGCCTGAACCTTGGAGGGCTTCATCATGGCCCGTACCGCTGCTTTGCCGGTCCTCAATGGAGAATCCGGCCTTTCTCGCTACCTCGCCGAGATCCGCAAGTTCCCGATGCTGGAACCCCAGCAGGAATACATGCTCGCCAAGCGTTGGCGTGAGCATGACGATCGCGACGCGGCGCACCAACTCGTCACCAGCCATCTCCGCCTCGTGGCCAAGATCGCCATGGGCTATCGCGGCTACGGCCTGCCGATCTCCGAGGTCGTCTCGGAAGGCAATGTCGGCCTCATGCAGGCGGTGAAGCGTTTCGAACCCGAAAAGGGGTTCCGTCTCGCCACCTACGCGATGTGGTGGATCAAGGCGTCGATTCAAGAGTACATCCTGCGTTCCTGGTCGCTCGTGAAGATGGGCACCACCGCGAACCAGAAGAAGCTGTTCTTCAACCTGCGCAAGGCGAAGAGCAAGATCAACGCGCTGGACGAGGGCGATCTCCGCCCCGACCAGGTGAAGATCATTGCCAAGCGCCTCGGCGTCACCGATCAGGACGTGATCGACATGAACCGTCGCCTCGGTGGTGACGCGTCGCTCAACGCTCCGATCCGCGATGACGGCGAAGCCGGCGAATGGCAGGACTGGCTGGTCGACAACACGCCCAACCAGGAAGCCATGCTGGCGGAGCACGAGGAGTATGACGAACGCCGTGACGCGCTGAACGGCGCCATGGGCGTGCTCAACCCGCGCGAACGCCGCATTTTCGAGGCTCGCCGCCTCGCCGATGAGCCGATGACGCTGGAAGACCTTGCCGCCGAGTTCGGCGTGTCGCGCGAGCGCGTCCGCCAGATCGAAGTCCGCGCCTTTGAAAAGGTACAGGCCGCGGTCAAGGGCACGATCGCACGGGCGGAACAGGCCGCGCTGGAAGCCGCGCATTAAGCGGGCTTTCGCGGTAGATATTGGCGGATCGACAAGAGACAGAAAGCCGGCGGCAACGCCGGCTTTTTTGTTTGTGGCGATGCTCTGTTTGAGTGATCCGCCGTGCCTTCTCTGCGCGATGCGACGCGCCGTACCTCCACACTCGCTGTCGTGCCCCGGCTTGAACCGGGCGATGACAGCGGTGGTTGTGGCGGAGAGTCTTGCCAAGTGAGATCGCCATCACAGTCTCCTTCCCCTGGCCGACATAGAACCGGGCTTGCCTTGAACCCGCGCGTCCGGTCAACCGACCCAGAATGATCGGGCCGGCGGCCTCAACTGAACGGACACCAACCGTGTCGATCATCCTGCAATCCACCGTCGGCGGCTTCTCCGCCCAGTTCATGCGCAAGCTGCCGCTGGTCGAGCAGGCGATGCGCGAGCACGGGCTCGATCCCGCGGAGTTCGTCATCTCCAAGGACTATGCCTCGACCGCGACGATCCCGCTCATGGGCCCGTTCTTCTATAATTACAGCGTGTTCTTCGGCGACGAACAATTCCGTCACCGAGCCGAACGACATGGTGTTCCTGGACTACTTCTTCAAACGCGTGCTGGCGTCGGACGGCCCGCCGGAATTGCCACGGCGGCCGGGATTGATGCGGCGGCTGTTCGGATGGATGGCGCAGCCGGTTTAGCTCGCCATTCCGGAGCGCGTCATGGATGCTTCCCGCTCAATCGTCCTTGTCGATCACGCTTGCCGCAGGACGCTTGCTGATGTATGTGCTGCCGCCCGGCGCGATATCGCGCCTTTGTTGTTCAGCGCAACCAAGGGAGGCGGCATGAAAAGTAGATCGATACGTTCTGACCGCCGACCTCTTTGATCGGCAATCGGTCATAAGCTGAACGCCGCTTCGCGGCTGTTCTCCATTCATTGCATCTGGCTGCGAGGGGCGCGACGCAACAAGGCGTCGCGCCGTGTCGTCATGTATTTGCGGTTCGTTACACCGCTCATCCACCCGCACAGTCGCGTGGAGAGCGGCTTCTTTCGTGCGTCCTGGTATGTCCAACGAAACAACTGTCCGGACTGGATCCGGCATGAGCTCTCGGACCAGTTCAATTGGTTCGCGCAGCATCTGCCGCTTCCTGGACGCATCGCGCGTCACTTCAAGCGGCGCGATTCGATCTGGGGCATTTGCTGGTTCGATCCTCAAGCCCGCGAGGCTGTCAGCCGCGCGCGCTACTGCGCTTGGCTGCTCGAGGAGGGTGGCCTGCCGGTGCGCACGATTACAACCTCGCGCCAGCGCGAAGTGATCTGGCGCGACGCGCACCAGATCGTCACGAAGCCTTCCGCCGATCTTCCCAAGGCATTCCCCTGAGCCTGGGAAGACCGGTGGACTTACACTCTCGATGGCCGTCCGGCACCGGAGGTTTCGGCCTTCGGTTTGCCGGACGCGCCTGCCCGTCACTCCCCCCAAATCCGCGCCAGCGTCGCGAGCCAGCAGCCTTCGCAATAGCGGGCGTCCTTGTAGTCGATCCAGTTGTGCGCATAGACGTGGTCGAGCGGGATGCCGTAGCGCGCGCGCAGCACCTTCACGAGGATCTTCCATGCGGCGACCTGCGCCTCGGTCGGGCCGGCGGTGACATCCGGATAGTTGCCGGCGAACTCGACGCCGATCGAGTTGTCGCGCACGACCTGGCGATAGGTCGAGCGGTTGTCGATGTACTTGTTGTCGTTGCGGTTGGCGCCGTCGCCATGGGTCGGCATCAGGTTCTCGGCAACCGCCCAATAGACCGTGCCGTCGGTCTCGACCCACACAGTGACGCCGCGGCGCGTCGGGTTCTTCGACTGCTCCGCCGCGCCGCCGCGCGCCGAACCTGTCGGCCCCTCGGTCTGGTGCACGATGATGTTGCGCCAGGGATGGGCGTCGCGGACATCGCCCCATGGTGCGAGCCAGACCATTTTCAGGCCGGGAATGTCAGGCGTGCCGGAGACGCGCGCGATCTTCGCGAGCTCGGCGTCCGTTGCGGCGGCTGGGGTGAGCAGAAGAAGGGCGGCGAGAAAAGCCGCGAGCAGGCGGAGGATCATCATACGGGTCCAGGGCGGCCCAAATCGTAGCAGGCTTTATGCGAATTTGCGCGTGGCCTCGCCGAGCCCGGGCCGCTCAGGCGAGAGCGGCGGGGCCGGATCGTAGACGGCAAAGTCGTTCTTGCCGTTTTTCTTGGCGGCATAGAGGGCGTGGTCGGCATGGGCGATGAGGCGGTCCGGAAACTGGCCGATGCCGCGGTCCCATTCGGCAACGCCGATCGAGATCGCGATCGGGATGTCCCTGGTTGTACAGGCCGCGGCGTCCTGGCGGCAGACCTCGAGCACGCGGCGAGCGATCGCGGCAGCCTCGCGCAGGGACGAGGACGGCAGCACGACGCAGAACTCGTCGCCGCCGGTGCGGGCCAGCATGTCGCCCGGCCGCAGCCGCGTTTGCGCCATCAGGGTGAAGTGCCGCAGGCAGGCATCGCCCGCGGCATGACCATGGGTGTCGTTGATGGCCTTGAAGCCGTCGAGATCAATCACCATCAGCGAGAACGGCTCGCCGCTGCGCTCGGACCGGGCGCATTCCTCGGACAGGCGCTGCAACAAATGCCGCCGGTTGGCGACGCCGGTGAGATCGTCGAGCAGTGCGAGGTCGGCGACCTCGTTGCGCAGGCGATCCATCGCCATCAGCAGGAAGCCGAAATTGAGCGTCATCGACAGGAACAGGAGGCCCAGCACCATGACGCCATGAGCCTGACCGCCGGCGCGCGCCGAGAAATCGTGGCCGAGCAGATTGCCCAGCGTGCGAACCGCAAAGATCCCGATGATGGTGAGGATGACGATGCCGGACAGCCGTGCGCCCGGGCTGACGCGGCCTTCCGGCGGCGCCAGGAGCAGACGCAGCGCCAGCACCAGCGGCAAGGCCTGGCCGAGCGTGTAGCTGAGCATGCGCAGCTGCATGTGCTCGAAGCCGACCACGAAGAACACGACGCCGGCGAGGCTTAGCACCCCCGTTGCGGCCATGACGCGCCATGAGACCGGCCGGTCATAGAAGCGCTGAATGCCCATGGCGGCGAGGCAGCTCGCCGCGATGATACCGGCAGCGCCGACAAGAAGCGGCAGGGGAGAGGCGACGAACAGGCGGACTAGGGCCGTCATCGCGCCGGCGGCGCCGACGAACGACGATGCCATCCAGAACCGCGCGGCCGCAAATTTCGGATAGGAGCGCGTCACGTAGGCCCAGATCAGGCCAAGCGCCAGGAAGTTGACGACGAAGACTGTCCAGAGTGTCGGTACGTTCAGCATGGCGCGTGCGGCACGCGCAGCGTCGCCCCCCCCCCGTCTCTCGCAGCCGTTCGTCCATGACCCTTCCCCGCGTTCTTGCGGAGAAGAATGCGCGGATTGCACTTAACAGAACCTCACTGCGATCTGCGAAAGCTCGCCCTTGGTTTTGGATTCATGAACAGTGCGCCGCGATTATCGGATCGTTAGGCATGTCGCGGCCTCCCTGCGCGGTCACGCCGATGCGCATTGCGATGCGGATTCGCGGGCAAAAATCACCCGAAAACGCATCTGAGCTGTGGATAACGTAATGACACAGATATGACAGCACGGGGCAGCCGCCCGCGAATCTGCTGAGTTTGTGGTCGAGGATGTTGCGAGGCTGGCCCTCCGCCGAGCATCCCTCGTGTCGCGTTTAACCATGAACCCTTGAGAGGATACTATGGCTAAGAAAGCGAAGAAGGCGAAGAAGGCGACGAAGAAAAAGGCCAAGAAGGCCGCGAAGAAGAAGTAGCCAGCATGTTCTTTGCCCGGGTGGAGCCTCGCTCCGCCCGGGCGTCGGGTAAGATTGAAGAGTTTGAAGATGGCGGGCACAAGGCCCGCTTTTTTATTGCTCCACGCTCAGCTGCGGCTTTCTCCCCGCAAGCGGGGAGAGATGAAGGCGAAGCCTACCGCTCCGCAAACGCCAGCTTGGCACCAAACGCGGCAAAGCTGCGACGCAGCCAGGCCATGACGCGCGGCCGGGAGATGACGCGATCGCGTACCGACGCCGCACAGAGACCGTAGAGGACGAACACCGCAAAGGTCATCGCCATGAAGGCGCCGCTCAATTCCAGCATCCGCGCCAGCACGTGGGCTTCATCCACCGCAATGAACTGCGGCAGGAAGGCCAGGAAGAAGATCGACAGTTTCGGATTGAGGATGTTGATCAGGAAGCCGGTGACGATGACGCGGCGGCTCGACCGCTCCTTGATCTCGCCATCGACCGCGAGCGCTCCGGTCTCACGCAGCGCCTGCCAGGACATGTAGAGCAGATAGGCGACGCCGCCCCATTTCAGCGCGGCAAAGGCGAGCGCGCTGGTATGCAGCACCGCGGCAAGCCCAAGCATCGCAGCTATCATGTGCGGCACGATCCCAAGCGTGCAGCCGAAGGCGGCAGCGATGCTCGCGCGCGAGCCGCGGGTCAGCGCCGCAGCCAGGGTGTAAAGCACGCCAGTGCCGGGCGAGGCGACGACGATGAGCGAGGTAAGCAGGAAGGACAAGGTCATGAGCAGACCCTATCACCGCGCCTCACGGCAAGAAAGCGAGCCCCCGGATCAATCGTCAGGACAGCTGCGCGAGCTCGGCCTCGCGGAGCACGTCGAGCGGCGCCCATGGCTTGGCCCAGAATTTCGCGCCATCGGGCAAGGGCTGCGCCAAGGGGCGGCCGGAGGTGACGACGATGTCGAGCTTTGGATTGCGGTCCTTGGCGACGTGCGCGAGCTCGACCCCGGTCATGCGCCCCGCAAGCTGGACGTCCGTCAGCATCAGACAGAGCGCGCCGGCGCTCTTGTCGAGCACCCGCTGGGCAGCCTCGGCGCTGTCGCACTGGATGACCTGATAGCCGCTCTCCTCCAGCAGAAGACTGAGCATCTCCCGTTGCATGACGTCGTCTTCGACGATCAGCGCCGTCGCGCGAAATGGTTCTGCCTGTCCCATGGGGCTGCTCCAGTGCTTGCTTGCGTAACCTATGTTAAGGAGCCAGTTCGCCGGTGGTTCAGTTCCATCATGGAAAATGTAGATCCTAGTTCCACGCGACCGGCTTGACGGGGGGACATCATGACTGCCATTCGCGGCGCCGCCGCTATCACGGGAGCGGCGAGCGGCATCGGGCGCGCGCTGGCAATCGAGCTCGGAAGTCGCGGCTGCGATCTCGCGCTCGCCGACCGCGACGAGGCCGGATTGAAGACGCTCGCCGCCGAGATCGGTGCCGCGCGCAAGGTCAGCGTGCATCGCGTCGACGTCAGCGAGCCCGGCGACATCGCAGAGTTCGCGTGTGATGCGATCGCGGCGCATCCCGCGCTCGGCATCGTCATCAACAATGCCGGCGTGGCGCTGATGGGATCGTTCGAGGAGATCGACCAGGCGCAGATGGAGTGGCTGTTCGACATCAATTTCTGGGGCGTGGTGCACGGCACGCGCGCCTTCCTGCCGCATCTGAAGACGCTGGCAGAGGCGCACATCGTCAACGTCTCCTCGATCTTCGGCATCATCGCGCCGCCAGGACAGTCGGCCTATGCCGCCGCCAAGTTCGCGGTGCGCGGCTTTTCCGAGAGCGTGCGCCATGAGCTCGCAGTGGCGGGCAGCCCTGTAAGACTGTCGGTGGTGCATCCCGGCGGCGTCGCCACCGCCATCGCGCGCAATTCGCGCACCGGGGTCGGCGTCACCGACAATGCGCGCCGCGCGCAATCGATCGAGCGGTTCGAGAGCGCGGCAAAGACCACGCCGAAAGACGCGCGCTGCGCATCATCAAGGGCATCGAGAACAACCAGCCCCGCATCCTGATCGGCAACGACGCCCGCTTCATGGACATTCTGCAGCGCTTCCGCCCCGGCACCTATTGGGCACCGTTGCAGCGGAAGCTGGAGAAGATGGCAAAGGGGACGGCGTCAGGGATGCGCTGACCTCGCCACACGTCGCGCTGTCATTCCCCGCGAAAGCGGGGAATCCAGTACGCCGCGGCTTCTCAGCTCTATCGCTGCTGTCTCTGGAATACTGGATCGCCCGCCTTCGCGGGCGATGACACCTAGTATGAGGCGCGAGCGCTCCGCATCTCTACACCAGCCCGCTTCACTGCCCCGCCAGCCGGTCCGCAAAATAGCCGATCGTCTTGCGGTAGATCACCGCCCTGTTCCACTCCCGCATCGCCTCGAAATTGGCGGTGCCTTCGCCGTAGGGCTGGCCCATCTTGAAGCCGCTGGTGTGAAGCAGGTTCGCGGTCGAGGCGAGCACGTCGGGCACGCTGTGGCGCAGGTCGACGTGGCCGTCGCCGTCGAAATCGACGCCGTATTTGATGTAGGACGACGGCAGGAACTGGGTCTGGCCGATCTCGCCGGCATAGGCGCCGATGAGGTCGCGCAGCGGCAGGTCGCCGCGCTGCACGATCTTGAGCGCGGCGAGCAGCTCGCCCTGGAACAGCTCGGTGCGGCGGCAATCATGCGCGAGCGTGGCGAGCGTGCGGATCACGGGCAGCTTGCCGATGTCGCCCTTGCCGAAATCGCTTTCCAGCCCCCAGATCGCGACCAGGATGTAGCGGGGCACGCCGAACTGCTGCTCGATCCGCGAGAGCAGCGCCGCGTGGCGCTGCAACAGTGCCTTGCCGCCATTGATGCGGCCGGGACCGACGCGGGTCGAGACATACTGCTCAAAGCTCTTGTTGAAGGTGTAGCGCTGGCGCCGGTCGAACGCGAGCACCGCGCCATCCTGGGCGATGCCGCTGAAGGCCGCGCTGGTCACGCTCGCCGAGACGCCGGCTCCTTGCGCCTCCGAGCTCATGCTGGCGACGAAGCTGTTGAAGTCGCCGCCGCAGCGCGCGGCCTGCGCCGATCCGCCGGCCAGACAGAGGATGAAGGCGGTGGCCAGGGCGAGTCTCGACATGCGGGAAAATCCTTTGAAGAATGAACGCGGAAAGCGCGCGATCATGCCCGGGAACCGGATTCGCGTCAAAGCGGCAGATCCTCGCCAGAACCGATCGTATCTTGGCCGCGACAAATGAATTGCGCTCGCCCCGTCCCCAACCGATCGAGATGACCATGTCCATTCCGCACCGGATGCTCGCTGTCCTCGCCCTGCTCTCCTTCACAGCCACCGCCGCCGCCGCGCAGACCCGCGATGTCGCAGGCAGCCGCGACTATCCCGGCATCGGCCGCTTCACCGGCAGCGTCATCACCGGCTACGTGACGAAGGATTTTGACGCCGCACGGATGCAGGCGGCCGCCTTTAGGGACGGCCAGCCGGTCGATGCGCGGCGGCTCGAAGGCCGCATCTTCCGCATCGCCTATCGCACCAATCCGGGCCCCTCGATCCTGGAAGTGGCGCGCAATTTCGAAACGCAGCTTGCGAAAGCCGGCTTCGAGACCTTGCTCGCCTGCGACACCGACGCCTGCGGTGCCATTCCCTTCACGGAAAGCATCGACACGCTGCCGGTGCCGCAGATGTGGGTCGACGGCTTCAACTACCGCTATTTTTCTGGCCGCAAGATCGAAGGCGGACGCGAGACCTATGCCAGCGTCATCGTCAGCCAGAACAACCAGGACATCACCGCGCAGGTCACGGTCGCCGAGCTCGGCGCCATCGCGAACAAGATGGTCGATGCTGCCGCGATGGCGAAGGGCCTTGGCGAGACCGGCCACATCGCGCTCTACGGCATCTATTTTGATACCGACAAGGCGGTGCTGAAGCCGGAGAGCCGCCCGACGCTAGAGCAGATCGCAAAGCTGCTGACGAGTCAGCCGCAGCTCAACGTCTTCATCGTCGGCCACACCGACGGCCAGGGCGCTTACGAGTACAATCTCGATCTCTCGAAGCGCCGCGCCGAAGCGGTCGCAGCCGAACTCGTGAAAAGCTTTCGGATCGCGCAGACGCGGCTGCGCACCGCCGGCGTCGGATTGCTGTCACCCGTCGGTTCCAACGCTACGGACGCCGGCCGCGCGCTCAACCGGCGCGTGGAGCTGGTGGCGCCGTGACGGCCTCACTCATCTTCCCATCTGCGCTCCGAGTATCTCTTGAATGGCGTTGTCGCTGGAGAAGCGGCTCGCCGTACAGGAACTCAGCACGTGTAAGCAGTGAGGTGTGCAACCGCGGACATGGAACTCGTTCGTACAATGGAACACAACCTGTGCACGCGGACGGAAGACGTGCAGGCGAACGCGCTTTCTTACAAAGCACGCACCTCTCGTTGCGTTGCGAGAGCAGGAAATATGAACAAAGTGATTTGGCCATCCAAACAATTGCTTTGATGCGCATCAAAACCAGACATCGCGACCAGCGCATATCTGACGCGCTCGATGCGACATCACAGCGTCAACGATTTGCCTTGCCACGCTATGGCGCAAGTTATAGTCTTCTATTCTAGGTTGTCGCCCCGCCAGCCCCGGGCGACGCTGAAGACCAAAAATAAACGGCGGGCTTTGCGGCCCGCCGTTTATTGAGCGAAGGGTCGCATCGGATTTTACGAAGCGCCGGACGCATCCGAACATCCAGCAAACGGACTTCATCGATCGATTGCGCAGCCGATACCGCCGCGACAGGTCCGTGTGACCACCGGAAAACCCGCCAAAGTCATTTGACTATAGCGCCCTGATCGACGACAAGCCCGCCATGGCCAAAAAACCTGGAACCAATCCCAAGGGCGAGTTCGCCTTTTTCAACGTCTTCTACGAAGACGGCTCCCAACGCTCCAACCGGCGCGTGCCTGCGGAGCTGCTCGGAGGCCTGGACGGCGACGAGCCCGCGCGCGGCTTCATCATGGAGCAGGACCGCGAGATCGCGGAAAAGTCCGGCCGCCCGCCGCTGGCAATCAAGACCCTCGACCGGGTCGGCGCGAAGAAGAAGTAGGCTCCGCCCGACTTGCGAAGCGTCAGTACAAATAGAAAACGGCGGGCTTTCGGCCCGCCGTTTGCGTTTGGATGAATGCCCGGATCAGGCCCGGGCACGACGATCCGAATTAGTTGTCCAGGAACGACCGCAGCTTCCGCGACCGCGACGGATGCTTCAGCTTGCGCAGCGCCTTCGCTTCGATCTGGCGGATACGTTCGCGCGTCACCGAGAACTGCTGGCCGACTTCTTCCAGCGTGTGGTCGGTGTTCATGCCGATGCCGAAGCGCATCCGCAGCACGCGCTCTTCGCGCGGGGTGAGCGAGGCGAGCACGCGCGTGGTGGTCTCGCGCAGGTTCGACTGGATCGCGGCGTCGATCGGCAGGATCGCGTTCTTGTCCTCGATGAAATCGCCGAGGTGTGAATCCTCTTCGTCACCGACGGGGGTTTCGAGCGACAGCGGCTCCTTGGCGATCTTGAGGACCTTGCGGACCTTCTCCAAGGGCATGCCGAGCTTCTCGGCGAGCTCTTCCGGGGTCGGCTCGCGGCCGATCTCGTTGAGCATCTGGCGCGAGGTGCGCACGATCTTGTTGATCGTCTCGATCATGTGCACGGGGATGCGGATGGTGCGCGCCTGGTCGGCGATCGAGCGGGTGATCGCCTGCCGGATCCACCACGTGGCGTAGGTCGAGAACTTGTAGCCGCGGCGATACTCGAACTTGTCGACCGCCTTCATCAGGCCGATGTTGCCTTCCTGGATCAGGTCGAGGAACTGAAGGCCGCGGTTGGTGTACTTCTTGGCGATCGAGATCACGAGACGGAGGTTGGCTTCCACCATCTCCTTCTTGGCCTGGCGTGCCTCGCGCTCGCCCTTCTGCACGGAGTGCACGATCTTGCGGAACTCGACGATCTCGAGGCCGGTGAGCGCGGCGAGCTGGTGCACCTCGTGACGCAGGTCCTTGATCCGGTCCTTCTCGATATGGACGAAGTTCTTCCAGCCCTTGGCCGAGAGCTTCGAGACGCGGTTGAGCCAGCGCGGATCGAGCTCCGAGCCGGTGTAGTTGCGCAGGAAGTCCTCACGCGCGACGCCATGGCTGTCGGCAAGGCGCATCAGGCGGCCCTCGTGCGACACGAGGCGCTTGTTGATGTCGTAGAGCTGCTCGACCAGTGAGTCGATACGCGCCTGGTTCAGGCGCAGCGACTTCACCTCGACGATGATCTCGTCCTTGAGCTTGCGGTATTTGCGCTCCTGGTGCGGCGACAGCGAGGGCCCGTGCGAGGTGCTCTCGAGCTGGTTCTGGATGTCCTGCTCCTGAAGCTTGCGCAGCTTCTTGTAGCTGTCGGCGATCTTGTCGAAGATCTCGACGACCTTCGGCTTCAGCTCGGCCTCGATGGCCGCGAGCGACATCTGGTTCTCGAACTCGTCGTCCTCGTCCATGTCGGCTTCGGCGGCGGCTTCGCCCGGATCCTTCTCGCCTTCGCCGGCATTGCCGGGCGCAGGCGCGGCGCGGAACGGGGTCGGCGACGGCGGCGCGGCGGGCGGCGCGACATGCGCCGGCGCAGCTCCGTTCACGGCTGCGACCTCGCCGCCTTCGGCGGACGCTTCACCATTCTCGCCGGTCGGACCGCCGATCATCGCGGTGTTCATGCCGCCCTTGGCGTCGGGCCCGGCATAGGTCGCTTCGAGATCGATGATGTCGCGAAGGAAGATTTTGCCTTCGTTGAGCTCGTCGCGCCAGATGATGATGGCCTGGAAGGTCAGCGGGCTTTCGCAGAGGCCTGCGATCATGGCCTCGCGGCCGGCCTCGATGCGCTTCGCAATCGCGATTTCGCCTTCGCGGGACAGGAGTTCGACCGTGCCCATCTCGCGCAGATACATGCGCACGGGGTCGTCGGTGCGCTCGCCCGGCTCGCTCTTCTTGACCTCGGTGACGGCCTTCTGGGTGACCTCGACGAGCTCATTGTCGGTCTCGTCCTCGCCGCCCTCGTCCTTGTCCTCCTCGCCGTCGCTATCGTCGGCTTCGGTCACGTTGATGCCCATGTCCGAGAGCATGGACATGATGTCCTCGATCTGCTCGGGGGAGGTCTGGTCGGACGGCAAAACTTCGTTGAGCTGATCGAAGGTCACGAAGCCGCGCTTCTTGGCCTGCTTGATCATCTTCTTCACGGCCGCGTCGGACAGATCCAGCAACGGCGACGGCGCGTCCTGGGAGTCCTTCTCCGGCGCGTCCGCTGCCTTGTCGTCCTTTTCTTTGTCCTTCGCCTGCAGCGTCTTTGCCTTGGTGGCCATCCATTGCTCCTAAACGCGCTTCATGCAGAAGGCCGAACGGCCCGCCCGCCTGAATTCACTTGAACCTGTTGTTCGACGCTCTCGCTTCGTCAGATCGCGACACGGAAAGGGCGGCGCGGATATCTCTCGCCACCCCGACCTTTTCTCTCGCCGGATTTGCCTAACGCTTCGTGAGCCTCTTTGTCGCAGCGGATGCAGGTGTAGTGCCAACAGCGATTGCGCGGATTTATTCCTGACGCGTCTGTTCTGCCTGCGGCCGCCTGGTGGCCAAAGTGCTACAAGACCGTTAAGCCTCGATTAACCCTGTTTTTGCCGCCAAACCTTGGATTTGGCGAGTCTTTTAGCGGTTCCGGTCCCGGCCGTCCGCATGATTCTTTCATCACACGCTCTTCTGGAACCGGCCCGACAGCTCGCCAAAACCCTCGATCAGGGCCTCGGTACCGTCGACTTCTCCTATCCGAGCCTTGACGTCACGCAGCCACGCCAAATTGGCCTCGCTGGGGTCCTCCCCCAAGGCCAGCTCGGCGTCTTTCAGTTCTCTAAGTAGTGAATGGTATTGCCGATGCAAGGCAACGAGCTGGTGCCAGGTGGAGAGAACGTCGTCGCGGGCGGCGCCCTCGCGGGCACCCCACACCGCCGCGGTCGTGATACCGTTCTCAACCCTTTGAAGAAGCTGTGAAAATCCACCCTTCTCGATGTCGGCTCGCATCTTCTCGGCCAGCTCGCCGGGGTCCGGCGAGTGGTGGTGGTCGTTGGCAAAGGCGGCGATGATGCCGGCCCGGAGCTTATGGGCCTCGGGATGGGCCAGCTCCAGGGCGGCGACCTCCTCAAGGTGGTCGTGCAGCAGCCAGGGGTGGTTGATCAGGATTTGCAGGATCAGGGCTTCGCGCCGGGATATGGCGCTGCGTTGGCCCTTCATGATCGGGCTGGCCGCCAGCTGGGGACTCGCCGCCTGATAGGGGCCGGAGGGAATAAAGGCGGGACCGGGGGCCCCACGCCGCCCTTGGCTACCGAATCCCTGCCCCCCGAATCGATTCGCCTGCCCCCCGTTGCGGGGCTGGAAGGAGCGACCGGAATTGCCCTGGAAATTGCCCCGGCCGGCAAAGCCGCCGCGCCCGCCCTCGGGCGCGAAGGTGCGTCGAAGCCGTTCGGCAAAATCGTCGCGATAATAGCGCCGCACCACCTCGTCGCGGATGCCGTTGGACAGCTCCTTGACGCGCGCTTCGAGCGCGGCACGGCGTTCGGGCGTGGCAAAGTTGCCGCCTTCGAGCTCGCGCGACCAGATCATCTCGGCGAGCGGCTTCGCCGCCGCGATGACATCCTCGATCGCGCCGCGGCCGCCCGAGCGGGCGAGATCGTCGGGATCCTGACCTTCCGGCAGCAGCGCAAAACGCAGGCTCTTGCCCGGCGCAAGAAATGGCAAGGCAAGGTCGGCGGCACGGTAAGCCGCCTTCTGTCCGGCGCGATCGCCGTCGAAGCAGAGGATCGGCTCGTCCGCCATCTTCCAGAGCAGCGCGAGCTGGTTTTCGGTCAGCGCGGTGCCGAGTGGCGCCACGGCACCTGCAAAGCCTGCCGTCACCATAGCGATGACGTCGACATAGCCTTCGACCACGATCAGCGCGCTGCCATCGTGGGTGGCTTTGCGCGCGGTCTGGTGATTGTAGAGATTGTCGCCCTTGTGGAAGAGCGGCGTCTCCGGCGAGTTCAGGTATTTTGCCGGAACGTCCTTCTCCAGCGCGCGCCCGCCGAAGGCGATGACGCGGCCACGCAGATCCGTGATCGGAAACATCACGCGATCGCGGAAGCGATCGTAGGGCACGGGAATGTCGTTGCCGGCAACGAGCAGCCCGGTCTCGATCATGTCCTCGACGGAGACGCCGAGCTTGCCGAGATGCTCCTTCAGCGCGAAGCGCTCGGGCGGCGGCGGCGCATAGCCGAGGCGGAACTGCACCTGCGTCGCCGGCGAGATCGCGCGATCGGCGAGATAGCCGCGCGCCTTGGCGCCGACGCGCGAGGCCAGCGTCTCGGCGAAGAATTTTGCGGCGAGCTCCATCACGTCATGCAGCGTGCGGCGCCGCTGCTCGTGCCGCGCCGCATCCGGCGTTACCGCCGGCAGCGCCAGCCCCGCCATGTTGGCGAGGCGCTCCACGGCCTCCGCGAACGGCAGGCCGTCGGTCTCCATCACGAAGGTGATGATGTCGCCGTGCTTGCCGGAGGAGAAGTCGTGGTAAAATCCCTTCTGGTCGTTGACGTAGAAGGACGGCGTCTTCTCCTGCTGGAACGGCGACAGCCCCTTCCATTCCCGCCCCGCCTTCTTCAGTTTCACGCGCTTGCCCACGACTTCGGAGACCGAAAGCCGGGCACGAAGCTCGTCGAGGAACTGGGGCGTGAAGCGCATGGGCTCTGGGTCTGGCGCGAATCAACGTGAGTCGGGCGAAGGGGTTACGGATATAGGCGCGGCCTGCCCAAAAGTCAGGTTTGTCCGGCTTATCCGGGTTATTCGACCTATGCACAGGCGTCATTCCGGGGCGATGCGAAGCATCGAGCCCGGAATGACCGCGGAAAGACTTGAACCCGGACCGGTTCCGCGCTTCCATAGGCCATGTTCAGGATGTTTCGCGGCGGCCACAGCGGGGGCTGGCGTGTGACCTCGATTTCACCCGTGGTGGGCGAGCCCCTGCCCTTCGTGCCGGCGCTGTCGGTGACCGACAGCGAGGCGATTTCATTGCCCCTGGTGCCCTCTCGCAATGCGTGGCGGCTGGTCGGCGTTGCGAGCACGCCGCGCTACACTGAGCGCGCCGAGAAGCAGCAGCTCACCGCGGTGCAGGCCGAGCTCGGCCGGTTAGAGGCCACTTCCGCGGCGCTGATTCCGATCCGCAAATCGGAGGCGTGGTGGGAGCTGACGCAGGAAGAGCGCCGCAAGATCTTCGAGGACAAGTCGCACCACATCGCCAGCACTCTTCGTTTCCTGCCCGCCATCGCGCGGCAGCTCTATCACAGCCGCGATCTCGGCGGTCCCTTCGACTTCCTGACATGGTTCGAGTTCGCGCCCCCCGATGCCTCGCTGTTCGAGGAGCTGGTGGCGATGCTGAGGCAGACCGAGGAGTGGAGCTACGTCGAGCACGAGATCGACGTGCGCCTGGTGAAGGAAGTGCTGTCGGCTTAGTGATCGAACGCCGGCCACGATGAAGGTGCGATCCCTCGCTCCGCTTGCGCGGGAGAGGTGAAGTCCGCATCCGCGCCTAGTGCTCGAGAAAGCGCCCGGACTCGATGCGCGGCAGATCGGTGACGGACCAATTGTAGACGTAAGTCCAGGCCTTCTCCGTGGTGCCATCAGGCAGCGTCACGTCGATCAGCTTGCGCAGATATTCGGTCGGCTCCGGAAAGCCCTCGCCGCAGGCCTCGTACATGTCGAGCTCGCGCAGGAGCTCATCGGGCACGCGCAATTGAAAAAGCTCACCATGGACGACATCGGAGGCCGCGTTCGACAGCAGCAATCCGGGATAATGCTTCACCAGAACGAGCCGCCCGCGACACGTCGCGTCACCCAAAAAGTCCGCATGTCCTGCAAGCAGCCGCGCCATCGGATGGTCGAAGCCGCGCATCAGGGTGCCGTAGACGAAAAGACGATCGGAGGTCATGGGGTGTCTATAGCCGTCAATCGAGCGAAACGACAGCCGCACGTTTCCTCGTCCCAGCGAAGTCCCGGGGGCAAGCGAGATTTGGTCTTGTGATGAATCGCCGGCAACGGCATCGTCTGACGATCATGATGATTTTGGGTGGACCTACCTGCAAGCGATTGCTGCCCAATTTAGACGGCAACTGCTTTTTCCATAGGCAATCAGGATGGACTTGAACACGGCCGACGCGACCGATCAACTGCTCGGCGCGGGGGACATTCCGCCGGTGCATGAGGTCAATGCGGATGGGGCATCGCCTTTCCTGCTCACCTCGGATCATTACGGACGGATTCTGCCGCGCGCGCTCGGCGACCTCGGCGTCGCGGAAAGCGAGCTGACGCGACACATCGCCTGGGACATCGGTATTGCCGGCGTCGCCGAGCGGCTGGCAAAAATGCTCGATGCGCATCTGATCGCGCAGCGCTATTCGCGGCTCGTGATCGACTGCAACCGCTCGCCCGGCGTAGCAAGCTCGGTCCCCGTGATATCCGAGGCGACTGCGATCCCGCGCAACGAGGGCATCTCAGCGAGCGAGCGTACCGCGCGGCGCCGCGAGATCTTCGAGCCCTATCACCGCCGCATCGATGCCGCGATCGACCGCCGCCTGCACGACACGCGGCCGACGGTGCTGGTGTCACTGCACAGCTTCACGCCGGTTTATGCCGGCGTCGCCCGGCCCTGGCACATCGCGACGCTGTATAACCGCGACACCGTGCTGCCGCAGCTGCTGCTGAAACATTTGCGCGCTGAAGGCGATCTCGTCGTCGGCGACAACGAGCCCTATGCGGTGAGCGACCTCAGCGACTACACCATCCCCGTCCACGGCGAAGCCCGCGGCCTCGTCAACACCGGCATCGAGATCCGCCAGGATCTGATCGCGGATCAGTCCGGCCAGCAGCAATGGGCGGAGCGGCTGGCGAGGATTTTTGCGGAGATCGAGCTGGAATTGAAGGCGGAGCTGTTGGTGTAGGGCACGCTGTGTTCCCTCCCCCCTTGCGGGGGAGGGAGCGCAGCGGAGTACGACGAAGCTGCTGAGCATTTGTCTCAGGCTCACCCGCCCCGCGTCGCGACGAACACCGCGAGCGCAGCGAAAATCGCAGCGATACCCCACAGCAGCCAGGCGATGCGGACGGGGCCGCTTGTATCGAGCGTTGCCTCGGCCGGGTTGTCGGGATTGACGCGCACCTCGACGGTCGCGCCGTGCTTGTAGCGCGACATCAGCTTCTTCAACATCTCGTCGGACCCGGACTGCGTCCCGGCCGCGACGCGCGCGCATTCATTGGTGTAGCTGATATTCTGATAGCGATAGGTGTAGGTCACGCGCTTGCCGAACATCTCGGTGCCGCGGCGCTCGCCCGGCTCGCTGGCCTCGTGATATTGCTCGATCCCCGACAGCTTGATCGTGCCCGGCACCACCGGCCAGCGCGCCGCCTTCAACGCCTGCCGCCGCACCCCATACCCCATCAGCGCGATGACGAGGCCGAACGCGCCGAAGCCGACGACAAGGCCGGCGAGATCGGGCCGCCCGATGTGGTGCGCAAGGTAGGCATAAGTCTGGTTGAGCCCGAACGCCGAGCCGAACACGATGCCAAACGCAATCGCCGTGCCGATGCCGAGGCAGCCCCACAGCCCCTTGGGCAGGTCGCGCTCGAGCACGGCCTGATCGGGATGGCGCGGATTGTAATAGACGGTGACGACACTGCCGGCGGGATATTTTGCGAGCTTCTCGGCGACCTCGAAATTGCCGAGGTCCTCGCCGATCGAGATGCGGTTACAGCTCAGCTTGCGGCTGCCGACCGGATATTCGTAAGTCACGTTCGCAAAATTACGGCTCTCGAGCCGATAGCCTTCCTCGCGGTCGCTGTCGGACACCCTGACCTCACGCACCTCGGCGACCGAGCGGACGACCTTGCCCGATGCCTGCGGCCAGCTTCGCGCCTCGCGCACCTGCCAGGTCTTCACAACGGAGGCGACCAGTAACAGCCCGAGCGGTGCGAACAGCATCGCATAGACGAACCAGGGCAGATCGGGCACGGCCAAATTCCTTCGTCAGCGGCAATGCCCGATTGGACGCATCGCCGCCGCGAAGGGTTCAAGCGCGAACCGGTACGAGGGAGGTTATTTTGCCCGTGTCAGCGCCAGCCAGATACCGCCGCCGATCATGAAGCCGCCGGAGATGCGCGACATCAGCCGCGTCCGGCGGGCCGAGAAGAACTTCCGGGCACGCCCCGCGGCGAGAGCGTAGAGCGCATCCGTCACCGCCGCGGTGACCATGAAGGTTGCGCCCAGCACCGCGACTTGCGGGAAGTGGTCGCGGTTCATGTCCATGAACTGCGGAATGAAGGCGCCGAAGAAGATCAGCACTTTCGGGTTCGACAGCAGCACGAGGAAACCTTGCAGGAAGAACCCGCCGCGCGGCGGCGCCGGCGGCTCGTCGACATTGAGGCCTTCGACCGGCGCCCAGATCAGCTTGATGCCGAGCCAGATCAGATAGGCGGCGCCGGCAAAGCGCACCCAGTCGAACCAGTAACCCATGGTCGCCATCAGCGAGGTCAGGCCGACCGCGACGATGCCGATGACGATGGCGAGCCCGGCCTGCGCGCCCGCGACATTGGTCAACGCCGCGCGCGTGCCGTGACGCAGGCCGTTGGCGACGACGAGGGTGACGATCGGCCCCGGCAGCAAGGCCAGCGCAATGCAGGCGGCGACGAAGGCGAAATAGGCTTGCATGGACATCATGGGGAGGACTCGCTGAGAGCGGTTTGGCACATTAATGCATGACACTCACTGTCCGTCCAGCGCCGCGGTCGCCCATACCTTCATCTCCGGCGTCTCCAGGAACGCCAGCGCTGCGCGCTGCACGGCGCCTGCTTCGCCACGCCCCTGGGCCGCAGCGACGAAGAGATCGCAGCGGCGCGAGACGGCGATGCCGATCGCGGCATGACGGACGCCGTCGGCCATATCGAGATCATAGCGCCTGGCACGGCCACGCATCTCGCCAAGTCCCACCTCCTCGCCCGGCGCGACGGCGGCAAAGCGCGGGCTGATCAGATCGATGTCGGCAACGCGATCGACCTCATCGTCGTCGGCGACGCCGCGGTCGCAATTGCAGAAGCCGCGCTTGGCGCGCACGTAGAGCTCGGTGCCCGCGCAGGCCCCGTCGCAGCGGAACGCGCGGCCGGCGGGCCAGCCGTCGCGCGGGAACGGCCATGCGATTTCGCGCCAGCCCGCCGATTCCGCCGCCGGCGCCAGCCGATAGGCCCCGACGCCGGACACACCGAGCGCGATGGCCACAGCTGCAATTGCCGCCCCGCGCCGCATCGTCAGTTCCTCGGCAGGCCGGCGGCCGCGCGCGCCGGTCCGGTCAGTTCGAGGATATGCAGGCCGGTGTTGGCGCGGTCGACGATGTAGATGTAGCCGCGATCGTCGGTCTCGACATTGTTGGTCTGGATCGCGACCTTGCAGCGCTCGCCGCCCTCGACGGGAATGCAGCGCTTGTCGGTGGCCTGCGTGATCGCCGGGATGAAATAGCCGACCTCCTTCGGATGATAGGGATCGCGGATGTCGAGCGCGCGCACGCCCGCATTGAAGAAGGCGATGAAGGCCATCTTCTTGTAATAGACCGGCGCCATGCTCTCGTTCGAGGAGTGCGAGCCGAAGCGGCCGCCGCGCTGGCAGAACTGTCCACCCGCCTCCGGCACGGTGTAGCTCGAGATCATCATCGGCCGCGTCTCGGTGGTGACGTCGGCGAACCACACCATCTGCCGCGCCTCGCCGCATTCGTTCAGAATCGCCTCGTCGACGATCATGACGATGTCGCGGGTCTTGCCGTCCTTGTCCTCGGCGAATTCCGCGACGGGCATGTCGAGCATCGGGAACGTCGTATGCGCGCCGTTGAAGGCGGACATCGGCATGCGCGAAATCTCGGGATAGCGCAGATTGTCCGGCGTCGGCTCCTTCGGCCCGTTCAGCAACTTGTCGCGATCGACGATCTGCAAAATGCCGCCCTTGTTGGTGCCGTAGCCGAAGAACACGCGATTGCCGTCGGGCCCGGTCGAGATCGGCCCGTGCAATTCGGTCGGTACGGCGCCGGTCGAGCCCGGCTCCTGGCCGGGCAGGCCAAAGTCGCGGATTTTCTGCGGATGCGCGGGATCGCTGAGGTCGTAGACCTGCGTCATGCGCCGCGTGCGCCAGTCCGGCGCGCCGGAGACGAGAAAGGCGATGCCGGTGTCGCACTCCCACCAGCTCTTGTGGGTGTCCTTCAGGCCGCCGATGCGGGTAACGAGCACGGGATTGGCGGGATCGGCGACGTTCCAGATCTCATGCGCCTCGCTGCCGAAGGTGCGGAGCATATAGACCGCATTGGGATCGCCCTTCGGCAGCGACTTGCCGTCGCAAATCCGTACCATCTGCGCACCGCCGGATTCGTACTTGCCTTCCTGGCCCGGCAGATGCCGCAGATATTTTGGACGCGCGGGATCGGTCACGTCGACGATGGACGTTCCGTTCGGTTCGGCCTGCCCCGTCATCGGGTTGACGGGCGCGGGCACGTCGTCGGTGCCGCCGTGATGGCCGATATAGGCGATCCAGCGATCGCCCTGGTGATGGATGGTCGGCTGGTACGCACTGCGCGCCTGCAGGTCGTTGGTGCCGACCAGCTTCATGTTGGACGCTTCCGGCGGCGCGCCGATGGTCTGCTTCTGTTGTGCCTGGGCCGTGGTGCTGCAGGCGAAAAGGAAAAGGCCTGCAACGAGTGGGACGCAACGGAACATCAAAGCTCTCCCGGAACCAATCTGCGTTGGCTGAGCTTCGAGGCTAGCACAGCCATTTCCGGGCGCCAAAGACACCATCTTGACATGCAACCATTTGGTTGCCTATTATCGCCGCCATGGATGAGGTCTTCAAAGCGCTTGCCGATGCGTCACGACGGTCGCTGCTGGACAGGCTTCACGCCAAGAACGGCCAGACGCTGAACGAACTCTGCGAAGGCCTCGCGATGACGCGCCAGGCCGTGACCAAGCACCTTGTCATTCTCGAAGAGGCCAACCTGGTCACGACCATCAGGCATGGCCGCGAGAAGCTGCATTACCTCAATCCGGTGCCGATCCATCAGATCGGCGAACGCTGGATCAGGAAATTCGAGCGCGGCAAGCTCGCCGCGCTCAGCGAGTTGAAACGTCAGTTGGAGAAGCGCGATGAGTAAGCCCCAATTCGTCTATGTGAGCTATATCGAGACCACGCCGGAGAGGCTGTGGGAGGCGCTGACGTCGAGCGAGTTCACCAGGCAATACTGGTTCGGCGCCGAGGTCCGGTCAGACTGGAAGGTCGGCTCGCCTTTCGCGCTCACGCTCGACGGCGAGGTCACCGATTCCGGCGAGATTCTGGAGGCCGATCCGCCGCGCCGCCTGTCCTACAGCTTCAAGCACCAGAAGTTCGAAGAGCTGCGCGGCGAGCCGATATCGCGCGTCGTCTTCACGATCGAACCGTTCGGCTCGCTCGTGCGTTTGACCGTGTTGCATGACGGCTTCGTCGAGGGCGGCAAATATCTCGGCGCCGTCTCCAACGGCTGGCCGGCGATCCTGTCCCAGCTCAAGAGCCTGCTCGAGACCGGCAAGCTGCTCGGCATTCCACGCGCAGCCCTCAACAAGGGATTCGACGCAAAATGAACCTCGATCAGTTCAAACCGCTGACGGTCTACACCATCTACATCGTCTCCACGCCGGAGAAGGTGTGGGAAGCGCTGACTTCGGCCAAGTTCAGCAGGAAGTACTTTTCCGGCTTTGCCGTGGAGATGGAACGGAGGCTCGGCGCCAGTTTCACCGTGCGCGCGCCTGACGGTTCGGAGCACATCTCGGGTGAAGTCTTCGAATACGATCCGCCGAACAAGCTGACGGTGACGTGGAACGTCAACTGGCCCGACCTCGTCGCAAAGCTCGGCACGACGCTCGTCACCTACGAGATCGAGCAAGCCGGCGAGGCCGTCCGCCTCACCATGAGCGAACGCCACGACCGCCCGCTCAGCGACGACATCCTCTCCGGCGGCCGCACCGGCTGGCCCGCGATCCTGTCGGGACTGAAGAGTTTGCTGGAAACCGGCAAGGCGCCGCAGATCAAAATGACACCGCCAGCGCAGATGCTGGCGGCGTTGCAGGCGATGGGGATCAAGACGCCGTAGCGGCCGAAATCGGCACTGTTATCGCTTCTTCTTCACCGGCGGTTGAATCTCGTCGATCTTGCGACGGCAATCCCCTTCCGAGTCGTGCGGGCCCGAGACGAAGGTCCCGCTGACCTTGATCGCGTACCAGCCTGACTCCACGCCGAGCCGGAGCGCTTCGTCTGTCTTGACGTGCCGTGGGGAGAGAGTTTGCATCATGTGCTTTCGGTTGGCGTTCGATCTCGTATCGAACCGCTGTGGAATTTTTCAGGCGTCCGCGGCACGCCTGCTGCGTCCGGCTCGCCCGCAGGAAGTGGCAATAAGCGCGACGATCGCCGTCGCGATGAGAAGGCTCCGCCGGTGCGAAGAATGAGTCGCTTCAAGTCGCGCGCAGATCGTCGTGACGCAGCGCACGCAGAGACGACCGCTCTTTCCGACATTGGCGCACCGTGCGCGCAATCGCCGCAATTAGCTATCGTTTTCTCGCCCGCGCCCCGCTTTTGAAGCGCCAAATGCCGCTCTCGATCGAATAAGGCCGTGAATGCCTTGTGTTCGATCGCTTCGTAGCCATGTTGGGAGCTTAGCCAAGAGAAAGAAGTTCGCATGAAGCTCCGCGTCGGGTTCGAGATGCTGTACGAGTTCCCGCAGCCGACGCCTATGATCATGGTGTTGGGCACGCACTTCACGCGCGCCTCAGATATCGTCGTGCCCGACCTGCTGACCACCCGACCTTCGGTGGCGATCAATCCCTATCGCGACCTCTTCGGCAATTGGTGCAGCCGCATCGTTGCGCCGGCCGGCACCCTCCGTCTTGCCGGCGATGGCGTCGTTCGCGACAGCGGCCTGCCCGACCCGGTGTTTCCGAACGCGTTTCAGCACGCCGTCGAAGCACTGCCGGCCGACACGCTCGTCTATCTGCTCGGCAGTCGCTACTGCGAGACCGATCGCCTGTCGGATATCGCATGGAAGTTGTTCGAACAGACGCCGCCGGGCTGGGCGCGGGTCCAGGCCATCTGCGATTTTGTTCATCGCCACATCACGTTCGGCCATGAGCACGCACGCGCGACCAAGACGGCCCGGGAAGCCTACGACGAAGGCAAGGGTGTGTGCCGTGACTATGCCCATCTCGCCATCGCGTTCTGCCGCAGCATGAACATTCCGGCGCGTTACTGCACCGGCTACCTCAGCGACATCGGCACGCCACAGCCGTGGCCTGCGGGAGATTTCGCCGCCTGGTTCGAGGCTTTCGTCGGTGGAAGCTGGCACATGTTCGATCCGCGCAACAACACGCCGCGGATCGGCCGCGTGCTGATCGCGCAGGGGCGCGATGCAGCAGACGTCCCGATCGTCCAGACCTTCGGTCCGAATACCCTGCTCAATTTCAAGGTATGGACCGACGAGGTTGCCTGATGACAGACAGCACCCCAGCGCTCACCGCCGATGAATTTGCGTCCTTGGCCCTGGTCGGAAAGGGTCAAGACGACATTCCGCACGCGCACGGCGAACGTCTGGCCAATTTGGGTTATGCGATCAGGCGGCTCGGCGAACTCGAGCTGACCTCATCCGGCGCTCGCCGCCTGGCAACGGGCGAATAGCTCGCTTCCGTTGCGTCCGGCTCCCCTCTTACGGCACCGGCACCACCAGCCGCCGATAGAGATGCCACGTCGCATGCCCGAGCACGGGCAGCGTCACGACCAGTCCGAGAAAATACGGCAGCGCCGAGACGATCAGCAGCATCACGATCACCGCGGCCCACGAGATCATCGGCAGCGGGCTGGTCACCACCGCACGCACGCTCGTCACCATGGCGGTGACGAAATCGACCTCGCGGTCGAGCAGCAGCGGAAACGACACCACCGTCAGCGAGAACAAGATCAGCGACAGCGCGGCACCGACCGCGTTGCCGATGGCGAGGAACAGCAGGCCCTCATTCGTGGTCAGCACCACCGTCATGAATTCCTGCAAACTCGAGAACGAGGCGTGCAGGCCGAGCAGCAGCGCGATGAGCAGCCGCACCTGGTACATCCAGATCACGAACATGAACAGCGTGACGAAGGCCATCCAGCCGATCTCGCTGCGCGCGCGTATCGCCGACCAGATCGCGCCGAAGGAGACCGGCTCGCCGCGCTCGCGGCGGCGGCTGACCTCGTACAGGCCGATCGCCACGAACGGCCCGATCAGCGCAAAGCCGGCCGCAAGGGGATAGACGAGATAGACCATGCCGAAGGCGGTGAGACAGAGCATGATGGCGATGCCGCCGCCTGCGTAGAGCGCGCCGAAGCAGAGCCCGTAGAGCGGCAGCGCCTGGAAATCGCGCAAACCCTCGACCAGCGCCTCGGCGATGTCGGTCGCCGCCACGGGACGCACCACCGGATCGACTTTGCCCGAGATCGACATGCGGCTCCCTCTCCTCATCACCGGCACGATCTCCGTCGCGCGCGATCCTGATATTAGCGCCCTCGCGACCTGCGCGCACGCGCGGGATGACGGTATCCCGGGAGGCCCGACACCCGCCCGACAGAGCTTCGCGGGCGAACTTTCCGGGGACTCATCCGTGATGTGCGCGGCCGAAATTTTCCCCGCGGGGGCCTTTTCGGCGCGATGCCTATGGACTGAGCGGAGGGTGGTGCCGCAGATTGCATCTTCGAACCAGCACGCGCGACGACCAAATTGGACCGCCCGACCGATGAGCTTGCGTACCCGGCTACTGATACTCGTCATTGCGGCCATGCTGGTGCCCGCCATCCTCGTCGGCTTACGTTTCGTGCAAAATCGCAGCAGCGAAATCAATGCAGCCCTGGCCAATCTGACCGCGACAGCCGACGACATTGCAAGCGACCTGGACGAGAAGATCCAGGGCACCGCCCAGCTTCACTATGGTCTCGCCCGTGCACGCGACCTCGACACGCGCGACAAGGCGGCGTGCTCGGCGTTCCTGTCGGAAGTGCGCGAGGAATACCCACAATTCACTGGGATATTGACCATCGATCCCGACGGCAGCCTGTTCTGCGATTCGCTGCGGACCAACCGCACCCTCGACCTCCGGGATCGCGCCTATTTCAAGCAGGCCCTGGTGTCGCGCGGCATCGCGCTCGAGCCGGTATTCGGCCGGCTGACCGGACTATCGGTGCTCCAGATCGCCTATCCGGTGCGATCGGAGACGGGCGCCCTGAAGCTGGTCCTGCTCGCCTCCTTCAACCTGCGCAAATTCGCGGAGTTTCACGACAAGCGGCTGCTCGGCCAGAAGGAGATCCTGCTCCTCGACAGCAAGGGAACGGTTCTGGTCGCGCCCTCCCGCGGAGGCTGGACCGAGCCGGTCGGCACGTCGATCGCGGGATCCGACCTGCTCCGCTTCGCTGCAACGCCCGACCGGAAGGCGTATCAGGAGGTGACCGATCGCGACGGCCGGACGCAGGTCTGGGCTGTCGCCGCGCGCTCGCCTTCGACCCGCGATGCCGGCCTCTACATCATGGTCGGACGGTCCAAGGACGGACTGGTCGCCGCGGCGAATCGCCGGCTCTACGAGGATGTGGCGATACTCGCGGTGGCCTCGCTGCTGCTGCTCGCGGCCGTCTGGATCCTTGCGACCGTGAGCGTCGGGCGCCAGGTCGGACGTCTCGCCACCATGGCGAAGAAACTTGGGCTCGGAGATCTCAGCGCGCGAATTCCGCCTCCCCACCCGGGCGGCGAGCTGGGCGGATTGATGACCCTGCTCAACGACACCGCCGAGTCGCTCGAGCAGCAACGCGCCGCCATCGCCGACCTCAGCCACAAGCTCAGCCAATCCCAGAAGATGGAAGCCATGGGCCAGCTCACCGGCGGCGTGGCGCACGATTTCAACAACCTCTTGACCGTCATTCTCGGCAACTCCGAGCATCTTGCCGACAGGCTGGCCGGCAACAAGGAATTGCACCGGATCGCCAACGACATCGCGACCGCCGCCGAGCGCGGCTCCGACCTGACGCGGAGCCTGCTCGCCTTCGCGCGCAAGCAGCCCCTGAGGCCGCGAGACATCGACATCGCCGCGAAGATTCACGAGATGGAGCAGCTGTTGCGCCGGCCCCTGGGCGAGCACATCGAATGCACCTTCGCGCTCGAACCGGATGTGTGGCTGACCAGCGTCGATCCCGGCGAGCTGACAACTGCGCTGCTCAATCTCGTGCTCAACGCGCGCGACGTCATGCCGCTCGGCGGCAAGCTGACGATCGAGGCGCGCAACACCTCGCTCGGTGAATCCGACCTGGACGTCAACGGCGAGCCGCGGCCGGGCGACTACGTCATGGTGGCCGTGACCGACACCGGCAGCGGCATGACCGCCGAGGTGGCGAGCCGGGCGTTCGAGCCGTTCTTCACCACCAAGGAGGTCGGCAAGGGCACCGGCCTCGGCCTGAGCATGGTCTACGGCTTTGTGCGGCAATCCGGCGGCGTTGTGCAGATGCAGTCCGAACCGGGACAAGGCAGCGTCGTCAGGCTGTTCTTTCCCCGCCTTGCAACGCCACCGAACGAGCAGCCGTCACCCGCGGAACGGATCGTCGCCCCCGACGGAAGCGAGACCATTCTTGTCGTCGAGGACGACGACATGGTTCGGGCCTATGTCGAGAGCGAGCTGAAGACCCTCGGCTATCGCGTCATCGCGGCGTCGAACGGTCCCGCGGCTCTCGAACTGTTGCGCCGCCCCGGCGACATCGACCTGCTGCTCACCGACGTCGTGATGCCGGGCGGCATGTTCGGACCAGAGCTTGCCAGGCAAGCGACCGGCTTGCGGCCCGGGCTCAAGGTGCTCTTCACCTCGGGCTACACCCAAAATCCCGTCAAGACGCCCGACGGGGTCGGCGACGCCCGCATCCTGACAAAACCGTTCCGGCGGAAGGATCTTGCCGCGATGCTGCGGTCCGCCCTGTCGGCGTCGCCGCGCTGAAATCAGGAAGAGAACGCCAGCCGGAGCGCTACGCCGAGATTGGCTACGAACAGAGCCGCGTCGATGACGAAGATCCTGAGCATCGGACCTTTCAGCACGGGCCAGTAGGCCACCCCGACGCGCCCTCCGCGCATCAGGACCGGAAGGTTATAGGCGAACTGGCTGAAGTGGCAGGCGGCAAAGAACAGCGCGAGCTGCGCCTCGATCGGCTGGAAGAAGGCCGGACGAGCGGCCAGAAGATAGAACGACAAAAGCCCGATCGGCAGATTCATCCCGCCCAGGAACGCCACGCTGGCCGCCAGGGTCGGCGCGATCGGATTGCTGCGCTCTTCGCGCGGCAGGAGTATCTTCAGCGTGTTGCCCTGGGCGACGCTGAACTGGATGAAGGCGCCGCCGAACCAGAGTGTGTTGAGGAGCAGGACGAAATCCGAAAGGTGCATGATCATTTTCCGTAGAAGGCTTCGCTGCGCACCACACGGCCCGCATCGTCGAAATCCATGAACTCGCTGGCGCGCGTGTCGCCGAGCTGCCACCACACCGTCAGGCGCGCGATCGCCTCGTCCCAGCTCCAGCTCAGGATCTTCAGGTCGGCGCTTTCGATGTGGCCATAAGCCTCGCGCCAATAAGCGCGGATGTTCTCGGCGCCGCTGACGACCGGAGAACCGGTCAATGATAGTGCCAGAGGGCTGCGCATCTGCGCATCGTCGGCGAAATGCGCGACGACCGCGTCGATATCGACCCGGCGCCAGCTCGCGCACCATGCCGCGACAAAGCGCTCGGCGGCTGCGCGATCCATTTTCCATCCGCTCATGGCGGAGCCCTCCCCTGGCTCGTTGCCGGGAAAGTGGCAAAGCTCGCACCTCATGTCAACTATATTGACTTGAGGAACCGTCAGTTGTTGTCGGCGATCGCCCCCATGACGGCCATCCATGCCGCCGCACCCGACGCCCCGGCGCGATCAAACGCTTCGCGCAGGACCTTGCGCTCGTGATCCGATGCCTTTTGCTCGATGCGTCGCCCGGCCTCCGTCAGGCGCAACAGCTTGGAGCGATGCTGCTCGGGTGCCCGCTTCGACGTCAGGAGCTTGCGCTCCAGCAGCAGGTTGAGCGGCCGGTTCAGGGCCTGCTTGGAGATGCCGAGGATCTCGATCAGCGAGCCGATCGCGATATCGGGACGGCGCGCCACCACGTAGAGGATGCGGTGGTGTGGACGCGACAGGCCCTGCTTCGCAAGATATTCGTCGGCCTCCAGCGTCATCCCGCGCCAGCCGTAATACATCAGCTCCAGCGCCGCATCGAGATCGTGCAGCTTCGGAAGTGAGGCGCGGTGAAGCCCCGCAGCTTGAGACGTCTTTGCCATTGTCTGAAAGAGCCTAACCCCGCGCCCGCAGCTCGCGCCGCAGCACCTTGCCCGTAGCCGTCATCGGCAGTGTCTCCGCGAACTCGACGAAGCGCGGATATTCGTGCGCGGCGAGTTGCACCTTCACGAACTCCTGGATCTCGCGCGCGAGCGCGTCGCTTGCCGCGAAGCCGGGACGCAGCACGATCCAGGCCTTGATCGATTCGGTGCGGATCGGATCGGGGATGCCGACCACCGCCGCCATCGCCACCGACGGATGCTTCATCAGCGTGTGCTCGATCTCGGACGGGCCGACGCGATAGCCGGCGGTGGTGATGACGTCGTCCTCGCGGCTGACATACCAGAAATAGCCGTCCTCATCCCGGGTACCGAGATCGCCGGTCAGCAGGAATTCGCCGGCATATTTCTTCGCCGTCGCGTCTGGATTGCGCCAGTATTCGAGCATCGTGCACGGGCATGGCTGGCGCACGCCGATGATGCCGCGCTGCCCCGTCGGCAGTTCCTCGCCCTTGTCGTTCACGATGCGGACGTCGAAGCCCGGCGTCGCCTTGCCCATCGACCCCGGGCGGATCGGAAACAGGTTGGAGTTGCTGCCGATCACGAGGTTGCACTCGGTCTGGCCGAACACTTCATGCGCATCGATGCCAAACGTCTCGCGCACCCAGCCGAGCAGCTCGCCGCCGAGCGATTCACCGCCAGTGAAAATGCTGCGCAGCTTGACGCCCGGATGCTTCACGCCGGCCTGCCGCATCAGCTTCAGCGCGGTGGGCGGCAGGAAGACGTTGCGGACACCGAGGTCGGCCATCATCTGCATCGCCGCCTGCGGCTCGAACTTTCTCGCACGGTGACCGACCAGGGGGATGCCGTGATACCAGAACGCGAACAGGCCGTTGACGAGGCCGCCGATCCACGCCCAATCCGCCGGCGTCCACATCAGATCGCCGGGGCGCGGCAGGAAGTTGTGGCACATCTCGACATTCGGCAGGTGGCCGAGCACGACGCGATGCGCATGCAGCGCGCCCTTCGGATTGCCTGTCGTGCCTGACGTGTAGATGATCAGGGCGGGGTCATCGGCGGAGGTGTCGACGGTCGCAAAGTCCTCGGACGCGGTTTCGATCGCCGGCCAGAACGGTTTTGCGCCGGCGTGGACGGCGCCGCTCGTGACATAGATGTCCTGCAGATAGGGCAGCCGATCGCGGATCTTCGTGAGCTTCTCCCAGCCCGCTTCGTCAGTGATGATGGCTCTTGCTTGCGAATTCGACAGGCGGAATTCCAGCGCGTCCTCGCCGAACAGCGCGAACAGCGGGATCGAGATCAGCCCGGAGCGGAACGCGGCCATATGCGCGATCGGCAGCTCCAGCGACTGCGACAGGAACACCGCGACACGGTCGCCGCGCACGAGCCCATCGGCCTTCAGCACATTGGCGAAGCGGCGCGACATCTCTGCGACCTCGTCGAAGGAGGTGCGCGTGATTGCGCCGTTCTCGTCGACATAGACCAGCGCGAGGCGGCCCGTGCCGTCGGCATGGCGGTCGCAGCACGCCTCCGCCATGTTGAAACGCGCCGGGACGTCCCAGCGGAAGTTGCGATAGAGCTCGTCGTAGGTTGCGGCTTCGGTGAGCATGGTCGTTTCCCGGCAGCGTCGTCACAGCCGGGCGTGTCCCGGCCATCCACGTTCTTGTTTCGACCTGAGTTTAAGCGCGTGGGAGCCCGGGACAAGCCCGGGCATGACGATGCGGAGGCATCCCCTAACGGCGCACCGTCTGGAAGAATTTCCTGACGTCGCCAACATACAGCTCCGGCTGCTCGAATGCGGCGAAATGCCCGCCCTTCTCCATCTCGCTCCAGTGCGTGATGTTAGGAAAGTTCGGCTCCATCCAGCGCCTGACCGGCGTGATGATCTCCTTGGGGAACACGGCCACGCCGGTCGGCACGTTGACTTTGGGCGTAGTGCGGCGCTTGCCAAAACTCTCCCAGTAGAGCCGCGCGGAGGAGGTCGCCGTCTCCGTCGCCCAATAGAGCATGACGTTGTCGAGCAGCTCGTCCTTGTCAAAAATGTTTTCGGGATCGCCGTCGCAATCGGTCCAGGCCCAGAATTTTTCCAAAATCCAGGCCGCCTGCCCACTCGGCGAATCCGTCAGGCCATAGCCGAGCGTCTGCGGCCGCGTCGATTGCTGCTTGGAATAGCCGGAATCGAGATCGACATAATGCTTCAGGCCCGCGAGCGCGCGCTTCTCTTCCGCCGTCGGCTCGCCCTCGACCTTCGGCGCCGCGTTGAAAGCGAGCGTGATGTGGATGCCGGCGCAATGCTCGGCGTCCTGTGCGCCCAGCGATGTCGTCACCGCCGAGCCCCAGTCGCCGCCCTGCGCGCCGTAACGCGCGTAACCGAGCCGATCCATCAGCTTCGCCCAGGTCGCGGCGATGCGGTCGACGCCCCAACCGGTGGTCTTTGGCTTGGCGGAGAAGCCAAAGCCCGGCAGCGACGGACACACCACATGAAACGCATCCGCGGGATTACCGCCATGCGCGGCCGGATCGACCAGCGGCGCGATCACTTTCTGGAATTCGACGATCGACCCCGGCCAGCCATGGGTGATGATCAGCGGCAGCGCCGACGGCTCCCTCGAGCGCGCATGCAGGAAGTGGATGTCGAGCCCGTCGATCTCGGTGATGAACTGGTCGAAGCGGTTGAGCTTTGCCTCGCGGGCGCGCCAGTCATAGCCATTGGCCCAGTAGGCGCAGATCTCCTGGATCCATTTCAGCGGCGCGCCCTGGCTCCAGTCGTCGACCAGCTCCGCCTCCGGCCAGCGCGTGCGGGCGAGGCGCGATTTGAGGTCGGTGAGAATGTCGTCGCTGATGGCGATGCGAAACGGTTTGATGGCGCCGGTCATCGGTTGCCCCCGATTTGTCTATCGGGAGAGAGTAGACCGAACTGACGCGGCATCAAAGGTGCACCTTCTCCCCTTGCGGGAGAAGGTGGCGCGAAGCGCCGGATGAGGGGTATCTATCCACGTGAACTACTGTGAGAGATTCACCCGCGGAGAGAACCCCTCACCCGCCTCGCTTCGCGAGGCACCCTCTCCCGCAGGGGGAGAGGGGAAGAAGCTAGCCCGTCAGCGCGGCCTTCACGAGGCCACTGGCCTTGCCGAAATCCATCTGACCGGCGTACTTCGCGCGCAACACCGCGATCACCTTGCCCATGTCCTTCATGCCGGCAGCGCCCGTCTCGGCGATGGCGTCCGCGATCGCCTTCTTCACCTCGTCGTCCGACATCTGCTTCGGCAGGTAGGCCGAGATCACCGCGATTTCCTCGCGCTCTTGGGCAGCGAGCTCGGCGCGGCCGCCCTTGTCGTAAAGCTCGACCGACTCCTGGCGCTGCTTGATCATCTTCTGGAAGACGCCGAGCAGGTCGGCATCCGACAGCGGCGGCTTGCCGTTGCCGCGCGCCTCGATGTCGGCGTTCTTGATGGTCGAGTTGACCATGCGCAGGGTGGACAGCTTGCGCTCCTCCTTGGCCTTCATGGCCTCCTTGACCGCGTTGTTGATGTCGTCGCGCAGCATGATCGTGATCCCTTCGAATATCCGACGCCTGATCTAGGCCGTTCGCGGCCCTGAGACAACCGGGGCTCCCATCCATTCGACCAGCGCCCGCGTCGTCGCCTCGGGCTGCTCCGGCTGCGGCAGGTGCCCGCAACGCTCGAGGATCACCAGTCTCGCGCCCGCTATGCCCTCCGCCATCTCCTTGGAGAACGCGTTCGGAATCGTGTTGTCCTGATCGCCCGTCAGCACCAGCGTCGGGCATTTGATCGTCGCCAGCGTCGGCCGCGAATCCACCCGCGCAATGATCGCGGTTTGCTGCCGCAGATAGCCTTCGACGCCGACGTCCTCGCCCTGCTCATGCACGAGCTTTCGAATGCCGGCATCGTCGCATCGCGAGGGATGCACCAGCTCCGGAAACATCTCCTCGCGCGCTGCGCGCAGCTCGCCGCGCCTGGCCCGCTCCATCAGGCCGCGGCGGCGCGCGGTCGCTTCCGGTGTATCGGGCCGAGCCTGGGTATTGATCAGCGCGAGCTTCAAAACCCGCTCGGGCGCCTGGCGCATGATCTCGAGCGCGATGTAGCCGCCCATGGAGTGACCGGCGAGCGCAAAGCGCGGCGGAGCCTCGCTCAGCACGCGCCGGGCGATCGCCGCCATGCTGTCGTCGCGAATATGGTTGGCAATCATCACCGGGCCGAACCGCCAGAGTGCCGGGATCACCGAGGCGTAGATCCGGGCCGAGGAGGCCAACCCCGGAACCAGCAGAAGCGGGGTGGTCTGGTCCATTATTGCCTCGCGAGCCCAGGAAATTGGCGGAAATTATCCTGCCAAGCTTAAGTGCCTGAGGAGACCTGTCAAATATGCAAAAACGCATGTGAATCGGCGCTCGTCCGCTTTGACGGCGGCGCCGGCCCGGACTATGAACCGGGCTCATGACACAACATGACAACGATACCGCCTGGCCGGACCACAAACCGACCGCGCTCCTCGTGCTCGCCGATGGCACGGTGCTCGAAGGCTTCGGTCTCGGCGCAGAAGGCCATGCCGTCGGTGAGGTCTGCTTCAACACCGCGATGACCGGCTATGAGGAGATCCTCACCGATCCCTCCTACGCCGGCCAGCTCATCACCTTCACCTTCCCGCATATCGGCAATGTCGGTACCAACGAGGAAGACATCGAGACGGTGAACATGGCCGCGACGCCGGGCGCGCGCGGCGTGATCCTGCGCACCGCGATCACCGATCCCTCGAACTACCGCGCCACCAAGCATCTCGACGCCTGGCTCAAGGCCCGCGGCATCATCGGCCTGTCCGGCATCGACACCCGCGCATTGACCGCGCTGATCCGCAGCAAGGGCATGCCCAACGCCGTGATCGCGCATGCCAGGAACGGCGAGTTCGACCTGCATGGCATGAAGGAAGAAGCGCGCGAATGGCCGGGCCTCGAGGGCATGGACCTGGTGCCGATGGTCACCTCGGGCCAGCGCTTCACCTGGGACGAGACGCCCTGGCTGTGGGACAAGGGTTTTGGCCGCCAGGACAAGCCCGAGTTCAACGTCGTCGCCATCGACTACGGCATCAAGCGCAACATCCTGCGCCTGCTCGCCGGTGTCGGCTGCAAGGTGACGGTGGTGCCGGCGACGACCTCATCGGAAGACATTCTGGCGATGAAGCCGGACGGCGTGTTCCTGTCCAACGGCCCCGGCGATCCGGCCGCGACGGGCAAATACGCGGTGCCGGTGATCCGGGACGTGATCAAGTCGGGCACACCGACGTTCGGCATCTGCCTCGGTCACCAGATGCTCGGCCTCGCCGTCGGCGCCAAGACCAAGAAGATGCATCAGGGCCATCACGGCGCCAATCATCCCGTGAAGGACGAGACCACCGGCAAGGTCGAGATCACCTCGATGAACCACGGTTTTGCAGTGGACGAGGCGACGCTGCCGAAGGGCGCGACGCAGACCCACATCTCGCTGTTCGACGGATCCAATTGCGGCATTCAGCTCGACGGCAAGCCGGTGTTCTCGGTGCAGTACCACCCCGAGGCCTCGCCGGGCCCGCGCGACTCGCACTATCTGTTCCAGCGCTTCGCGGATCTGATGCGGCAGAAGAAGAGCGCGTAACGCTGGCTCTCCTGCAATTGCCTTGACGACATCGAGCCCGGGCCTTGACCCGGGCTCGATGTCATTCGGGCTCGACGCTGCGGTTCGCCTGGACGCAAGGAACGTCGTCTCACGCCCCTCGTTGATTCCTGCTACGCTCACGCAGGAGCCCTGCCATGTCCGTTATCAGCGACAATGCCGAGCCACTCGCCATCGTGTTCGAAGATGACGGGCTCGTGCCCAACAACATCCTTCCCTTCCTGGTCTATCAGGGTGCGGTGAAGCTCGATTCCAGGCGTCCCGAGGCGACCATCGAAAATCTGTTCGAAGCGAACAACTGGGGCGGCACGTGGCGCAATGGCGTCTACGACTATCTGCACTATCACGCGACGGTGCATGAGGTGCTCGGCGTTGCGCGCGGAAGTGCCCGCGTCCGCTTCGGCGGCGATCATGGCCAGGAGCTGGAGATCAAGGCAGGCGACGTCGCGATCCTGCCGGCCGGCACGGGGCATCAGTGCATCAGGGCGAGCGACGATTTCTGCATCATCGGCGCATATCCGCCGGGATCGAAGATGGTGGTGACGCGGGCAACGCCGGAGAACCATGCCAGGGCACTGAAGACGATTCCCGAGGTCGCGCTGCCGCCGGCCGATCCGGTGACGGGCAAGAACGGGGCGTTGATGAGGCTGTGGAGCCGGCCATAAGCGCGACGCCGTAGGGTGGGCAAAGCGGAGCGTGCCCACCAATCAGTTCAAGCCGCAAGGACGGATGGTGGGCACGGCGCGCAAGAAGCGCGCCTTTGCCCACCCTACGGCAATGTCCCTTACGCCTCGTTGCCGCCTTCCTGGCGGGTGGCCTCGAACAGGAACCACGTCCGGCGCTCGGTCTCGTCGATAAAGTTTTCGAGGATGCTGGCGCTGGCGACATCGCCGGCGTCGTCGCAAACGTCGTGCGCCTTACGCATCGCGGCGGCGACGTGCTTGTTGTCCTGCATCAGCTCGCGCAGCATCTCGCGCGGCGGGACGTAGTCCTCGTTGTTGTCCTTGATGGTCTGGAGTTTGGCGACCTGGCCGATCGACTTCAGCGTGGTGCCGCCGATCTTGCGGACGCGTTCGGCGAGCTGGTCGGTGGTGGCGAAGATCTGGTCGGACTGCTCGTCGAGCAGCAGATGATAGTCGCGGAAATGCCGGCCGCTGATGTGCCAGTGGAAATTCTTGGTCTTCAGATAGAGCGCGAACGCATCAGCCAAAAGCACGTTGAGCGCCTCAGAGACCTTCTTGACCCCATCGGGCGACAGATCGGTGGGGGTATCGAGATCGGGCGAGACCTTGGTGGGGGCTTTGCTCACGGGAAACCTTCCTGTTAGGACGCGGACATTGACGGCGCGCCGTCGCACCCCTAACGCAAGGCGGGCAGCGCCGGTTCCTTGACAGGAACCGTTTGGCCGGGACCTACGAAATACCATGGACGATTGGATCGATTATTACGACTCCACGCATACGATCTATGTCAGCAAGCTGCATCGCGACTTGCACTTCCAGATCATCGCGCGGGACATCATCGGCTACATCTCATCGCCCGAGGCGACCGTGCTCGACTATGCCTGCGGCGAGGCGCTGTCGGCGAGCCAGGTCGCCGCGGCCTGCGGCAAGCTGATTCTCGCCGAGCCCGCCCCCGGCGTGCGTGGCCGGCTGATCGCCCGATTTGCCCCGAACACCAAGATCCGCGTCCGCTCCCTCGACGACGTCCGCAAAATGCAGGACCAGTCGATCGACCTCGCGGTGATGAACTCGGTCGCGCAATACATGACGCCGGACGAGCTCGATGCCGCGCTTGTCAACATCCGGCGATTGCTGACCCCATCCGGCAAGCTCGTGCTCGGAGATATCTTGCAGCCCAATGTCGGCATGTTCAGGGATGTGATGGCGCTGCTCAGCTTCGGCCTGCGTCACGGCTTCCTGAAGGACGCGCTGATCGGGCTGATCAGCACCGCGCTGTCAGATTACCGTCATCTGCGCACGCGCATCGGGCTCCAGCGCTATGGCGAGGACGAGATCGTCGCCAAGCTGACCGCGGCCGGCTTCGCTGTCCAGCGCGCCCACACCAATATCGGCCATAATCGCTGGCGCATGACCTTCATCGCGCGGCCGCCTCTGGTCCGTTAAGCATAATGACTGCCCGAGGTGGCTTGTCGCACGCCGATAGGTAAAGATCGTCGCGGCCCGGTGGCGGAAGCGTCTACGCGAGGGCGGTGCAACGCTCTTCATCCTGGTTCAAATCCAGGCCGGGTCTCCAGCCTTCGCTGGCTCCGCCAGCTTCGGCTAGGCAAGCCGTATCGTGCGAAGGCCGCCTCGGCGAAGCCCGAAGGGCGAAGACGGGCACGCTTCAACGGACCGCCCAAAGCAAATTCTCGAAAACTCGCAAACTTCAATCCACTTCGACCGTTTCGCACTCCGACAGCAGCTGTAGCCGGTCGGCATCCTTGGCTGCGGAGCTGAGGACAGCATCGAGCAGCCCCGGAAAGCGTGCGTCCAGATCCTCGCGGCGGAGCCGCATGAACCGGTTGGTGCCCGCCACGCGCGTCAGCATCAGGCCGCATTCGCGCAGCTTGGCGAAATGGTAGGCGAGGTTGGATTTGCCGGAAAGGCCGCTGAAGTCGCCACAGCAGAGTTCGCTGCTGACACGTTCCTGCTGGGCGAGCTGATAGACGATGGCCAACCGGATCGGATCGCTCAGGCAATCCAGAACCATCGGCAGCTCGATCTGCTCGCGGGTGGGATGAAGGGGCGTGCGGCTCATGGTCTGGAATCATAGCAAACTGACCGTGATGTTCAATAGTTCTTGAATCAATTGACTTCTCGACCCTCGCATTCAATAGTTCAATAAACGTTGAACATAGGGATATCGTCCAATGAGCGTGTTCTGGCTGGCTCTCGCGGCCTTCGCGATTGGTACCGAAGGCTTTGTCATTGCAGGGCTTTTGCCGTCGATCGCCGCCGATCTTTCGATTTCCGTCCCTGCCGCCGGCCAATTGGTCACCGCCTACGCCCTCACCTATGCGGTGGGTTCGCCGATCCTGGCGGTGACGCTGAACAATATCGACCGCCGCACCGTGCTGGCCCTGGCGCTGACGACCTTCATCGCCGGAAATCTCGTCGCGACGGTGGCTTCCAGCTACGCCCTGCTGCTGGCCTCCCGCATGCTGATGGCGCTGGGCTCCGGACTATGCATGCCGACGGCGCTCGCCGTATCGGTGGCCGTCGCCGCGCCCGAACGGCGCGGCCGCGCTGTGGCGCTGGTCACCTCGGGCCTCACGGTTGCGACCGTGATCGGCGTCCCGCTCGGCAATCTCGTCGGCAGCCTGCTCGGCTGGCGCGCGACCTTTGCCATGGTGGCCTTGATCGGCGCGGTTGCGCTTGCCGGCCTGCTGCTTGGCTTGCCCCGCGGCCTGCCGCGCAACACCGCCTCGCTCAGCGAACGGCTGGCGGTGGCGCGTCACAGCAATGTCGTGATTGCGCTTCTGATCACGATCTTATGGGCGGTCGGCGGCTTCACCGTGTTCACCTATTTCGCGGTCCCGTTGCACGGCCTCGGCTTCGACGCCGCGCAGATCAGCCTCGCGCTGCTGGTGTTCGGCGGCGCCGCCGCCATCGGGAATATGCTGGGCGGTGTCCTGGCCGACCGGCTCGGCACGCTCGCCACTGCAGGCCTCGGGCTCGCCGGCATGGCGAGCGCCCTGATCCTGCATTCGCTGGTCCTGAAGTTGATGCCCGGACAGGCGCATTATGCGGTGCTGGGCGCGATCTTCCTCTGGGGCATCTCGGGCTGGGCGTTCTATCCGGCTCAGATCGCCAGCATCATCCGGATCGAGCCGCAGGCCTCGATGATCGCACTCTCGCTCAACGCCTCCGCCATGTATCTCGGCTTTGCCATCGGCGGGGCCCTGGGTGGCGCGGTGCTGGCCACCCTTTCGCCTACTGATCTTGGCTGGATCGGCGGATCGAGCGTTGCGGCCTCGCTGCTGGTGCATCTCGCCCGTGGCTGGCAGGCACGGCCAAAACCCGTCAAAATTGCCGGTTAATGGGCGTTTTTCGGGGTTTCGCCGCCCCGAAAACTGGTCTAAGACCCACCCGCGCGCGAGGGGAGACCCCGCGCTCTCGGCTCAAGGGGACGCGCGGCAAGCGCGCCCTTTTTTTGTGCCCAAAATCCACTTCGGCGAGAGTTGATGCCCAAACGTACAGACATCACCACCATCCTGATCATCGGCGCTGGTCCCATCGTGATCGGCCAGGCCTGCGAGTTCGACTATTCGGGCACGCAAGCGGTGAAGACGCTGAAGGAAGAGGGCTATCGCATCGTCCTCGTCAATTCCAATCCGGCCACCATCATGACCGATCCGGAATTGGCCGACGCCACCTATATCGAGCCGATCACGCCCGAGATCGTCGCAAAAATCATCGAGAAGGAACGTCACGTCATTCCCGGCGGCTTCGCGCTGCTGCCGACCATGGGCGGACAGACCGCGCTGAACTGCGCGCTGTCGCTGCGCCGGCAGGGCACGCTGGAAAAGTTCGACGTCGAGATGATCGGCGCGACCGCTGACGCCATCGACAAGGCGGAAGACCGTCAGCTGTTCCGCGAGGCCATGACCAAGATTGGACTTGAGACGCCAAAGTCGCGGCTCGCCAACGCGTCCGAGTTGAAGAAGTCCTTCCGCGACAAGCACCGGGCCGAACGCGAGAAGCTGTCGGGTGCCGCCCTCGAGGAACACGAACGGCAATGGGTGCTCGGCGAAAGCGACCGCCGCAAGCGCTACCAGGAATATGCGCTCGGCCAGGCGCTGATGGCGCTGTCCGAGATCGGCCTGCCCGCGATCATCCGTCCTTCCTTCACGATGGGCGGCACCGGCGGCGGCATTGCCTACAACAAGGAAGAGTTCCTCGACATCATCGAGCGCGGCCTGGATGCGTCTCCGACCAACGAAGTGCTGATCGAAGAATCCGTGCTCGGCTGGAAAGAGTACGAGATGGAGGTCGTGCGCGACAAGAAAGACAATTGCATCATTGTCTGCTCGATCGAGAACCTCGATCCGATGGGCGTGCACACGGGCGACTCCATCACGGTCGCGCCGGCGCTGACGCTGACCGACAAGGAATACCAGATCATGCGCGACGCCTCGCTGGCGGTGCTGCGCGAGATCGGCGTCGAGACCGGCGGCTCCAACGTGCAGTTCGGCGTCAATCCCGAAGACGGCCGCATGGTCGTGATCGAGATGAATCCGCGCGTGTCGCGGTCGTCCGCACTGGCCTCGAAGGCCACCGGCTTTCCGATCGCAAAGGTCGCCGCCAAGCTCGCGGTCGGCTACACGCTGGACGAGATCGCCAACGACATCACCGGCGGCGCGACGCCGGCCTCGTTCGAGCCGACCATCGACTACGTCGTCACCAAGATTCCGCGCTTCGCCTTCGAGAAATTCCCGGGCGCATCGACCACGCTGACCACGTCGATGAAGTCGGTCGGCGAAGTGATGGCGATCGGCCGTACCTTCCAGGAGAGCCTGCAGAAGGCGCTGCGCGGACTCGAGACCGGCCTGACCGGGCTCGACGAGATCGAGATCGAGGGGCTAGGCCAGCACGACGACAAGAACGCGATCCGCGCCGCGCTCGGCACGCCGACGCCGAACCGGCTGCTCCAGGTCGCCCAGGCCATGCGGCTCGGCTGGTCGAACGAGGACATCTTCAACTCCTGCAAGATCGATCCGTGGTTCCTCAGCGAGATGCGCGGCATCGTCGACATGGAGGAGAAGGTCCGGAAGGACGGCCTGCCGGGCAACGCCTTCGGCATGCGCACGCTCAAGGCCATGGGCTTCTCCGATGCGCGGCTCGCTGTGCTCGCCGAGACGACGGAAGCTGACGTGACGGCGAAGCGCCACGCACTCGGCGTCCGCCCTGTCTACAAGCGCATCGACACCTGCGCAGCCGAGTTCGCGTCGCCGACCGCCTACATGTATTCGACCTATGAGGCGCTGTTTGCGGGCGCGCCCGCGGACGAGAGCTCGCCGTCGGACAAGAAGAAGGTCATCATCCTCGGCGGCGGGCCCAATCGGATCGGCCAGGGCATCGAGTTCGACTATTGCTGCTGTCACGCCTGCTTCGCACTGCATGACGCCGGCTACGAATCCATCATGGTCAACTGCAACCCCGAGACGGTGTCGACCGACTACGACACCGCCGACCGGCTCTATTTCGAGCCGCTCACGGCCGAGGACGTGCTGGAGATCATCGCGAAGGAACGCACGAACGGCACGCTGCACGGCGTGATCGTGCAGTTCGGCGGCCAGACCCCGCTGAAGCTGGCGCGAGCGCTGGAAGCCGCCGAAGTGCCGATCCTCGGCACCTCGCCCGACGCCATCGACCTTGCCGAAGACCGCGACCGCTTCAAGCGCGTGCTCGACAAGCTCCGGCTGAAGCAGCCGAAGAACGGCATCGCCTATTCGGTCGAGCAGGCGCGCCTGGTCGCAACCGATCTCGGCCTGCCGCTGGTGGTGCGCCCGTCCTACGTGCTCGGCGGCCGCGCGATGCAGATCATCCGCGAGGAGAACCAGCTCAGCGACTATTTGCTCGGCACGCTGCCGGAGCTGGTGCCGGCCGACGTCAAGGCACGCTACCCGAACGACAAGACCGGGCAGATCAACACCGTGCTCGGCAAGAACCCACTGCTGTTCGACCGCTATCTCTCAGATGCAACGGAGATCGACGTCGACTGCCTCTGCGACGGCAAGGACACCTTCATCGTCGGCATCATGGAGCACATCGAGGAAGCCGGCATCCATTCCGGTGACAGCGCCTGCTCGCTGCCGCCGCACTCGCTCGATGCCAGGATGATCGAGGAGCTGGAGCGGCAGACGCGTGAGCTGGCGCTCGGCCTCGACGTCGTCGGCCTGATGAATGTGCAGTATGCGATCAAGGACGGCGAGATCTACGTGCTCGAAGTCAATCCGCGCGCCTCGCGCACGGTGCCCTTCGTCGCCAAGGTGGTCGGCACGCCGGTCGCCAAGATCGCAGCGCGCATCATGGCCGGCGAGAAGCTCGCCGACTTCAAGCTGAAGAAGGCGGACTTCAAGCATGTCGGCGTGAAGGAATCGGTGTTTCCGTTCGCCCGCTTCCCCGGCGTCGACACGGTGCTCGGCCCCGAGATGCGCTCGACCGGCGAGGTCATGGGCATCGACAGCTCCTTCGCGATAGCCTTTGCCAAGAGTCAGCTCGGCGGCGGCACGCGGGTGCCGCGCAAGGGCACGGTGTTCGTCTCGGTTCGCGAGAGCGACAAGACGCGCATCGCCGAGGCCGTTCGCGAATTGCATTCGCTCGGCTTCAAGGTGCTGGCGACATCGGGCACGGCGCGCTTCCTGACCGATCAGGGCATCCCGACCGAGAGGGTCAACAAGGTGCTTGAGGGACGGCCGCACATCGTCGATGCCATCACCAATGGCGACGTCCAGCTCGTCCTCAACACCACCGAGGGCCCGCAGGCGCTCGCCGACAGCCGCTCGCTGCGGCGCGCGGCCCTCTTGCATAAAGTGCCGTATTACACCACTCTTTCCGGGGCCGTGGCGGCCGCGCAGGGCATCCGCGCCTATCTGGGCGGGGACCTTGAGGTTCGTACCCTGCAGAGCTACTTTTCGGAAACCTGATCGCTAGCGACGGCGACGCTTCCGCTAAGTGACTGGCAATGAAGCCACAATGGCCGGAGGAACTGTCCGGCCGTTGTGGTTGTTCTGTTCCGGCGCCAGACCCACATAACCGTTCCGGTGGCCGTATACTCAGCCCCGGAAGTACTGACGAATCAAGGTTGCCGCGCCCTGTGTCTTGCCGGGGCGCGCGGCCGAAGGACGAGAGAAGAGATGGAAAAGGTTCCGATGACAGCGGGCGGCTTTGCCGCGCTCGGGGAAGAATTGAAGAAGCGCCAGTCCGAGGACCGTCCGCGCATCATCGAGCATATTGCGGAAGCGCGCTCGCACGGCGACCTGTCGGAGAACGCGGAATATCATGCCGCGAAGGAAGAGCAGTCCCACAATGAGGGCCGCATCGCCGAGCTTGAGGACAAGCTCGCGCGCGCCGACATCATCGATATTTCCAAGCTGTCGGGCGACACCATCAAGTTCGGCGCCACCGTGACGCTGGTCGACGAGGATACCGAGAAGAAGACGGTGTGGCAGATCGTCGGCGAGGTCGAGGCCGACGCCAAGAAGGGCCGCATCTCCATCACCTCGCCGCTCGCGCGCGCGCTGATCGGCAAGAAGAAGGGTTCAACCGTCGAGGTCAACGCCCCCGGCGGCGCCAAGGCGTATGAGATCACCAAGGTGGAGTGGCGGTAAGCATTTGCCGCCAAGCGCGATGATGTTTCGAAAAGGCCGCGCCCTGCGCGGCCTTTTTGTTTCGGGGTATTGCGAGAGCCGTGTGCCTCTCCCCGCAAGAACCGGGAGAGGGAGAAGGCTTACCTTCTTCCCTTCACATCAAGCGGCACGGCCGCCTCGTATTTCGAATTATGCAGCACCAGCGACGTCCGCACGTTGCGCACATGGGGCGCGGCGGTGAGGTGCGTCACGAAATCCTGGAAGGTGGCCATGTCCGGTGCGACGCATTTCAGGATGAAATCGACCTCGCCCGACAGCATCCAGCATTCCCGCACCAGGGGCTCGGCGCGGACGAACTCCTCGAAGGCGCGTAAATCCGCCTCAGCCTGGCTGGACAGGTGCACCGCGGCGAACACGGTGACGTCGAAGCCGAGCTTGCGGGCGTCGAGCAGGCCACGATAGCCGTGGATATAGCCCTCCTCCTCCAGCGCGCGGACGCGGCGGAGGCAAGGTGGCGGCGAGATGCCGACGCGCTTGGCCAGCTCGACATTCGTGATTCGACCGTCGGCCTGGACCTCGGTGAGAATTTTCAGGTCGATCTCGTCTAGGTTCCGCGACACGTGATTGGAACTCCTGGCCTTTGCGGCTGTATTGGTGGATTTGACGCAATCCTCATAGCCAGTCCGCAGCAATTGCGCAATTTTATTGCGCGTGCAGCGCAATCGACTTTTGTTCCCTGTTGGAAAAATCCGCCGACAGGGAATGCAATTCTTGCATAGCTCACCAGAAGGCTTAGATTAGCTCTGATATTTCAGCGCTTCCGCGAGGCCTCCCGGCACGTTCCGCACCCGCGCTGCAGATCCCCCGTGAAAGGCGTCCGTCAAAATGTCTGCCACTGTTCATGCAAAGGTCGTCATTATTGGCTCCGGCCCCGCCGGCTACACGGCGGCGATCTACGCTGCGCGCGCGATGCTCGAGCCGATCCTGATCCAGGGGATCCAGGCTGGCGGCCAGCTCACCATCACCACCGACGTCGAGAACTATCCGGGCTTCGCCGACGTGATCCAGGGCCCCTGGCTGATGGAGCAGATGGAGAAGCAGGCGGTCCATGTCGGCACCAAGATCGTCTCCGACCTGGTCACCAAGCTGGAGACTATGCAGCGGCCGTTCCGCCTCACCTGCGACAGCGGCGACGTCTATCTCGCCGACAGCGTCATCCTCGCCACCGGCGCACAGGCGCGCTGGCTCGGGCTCCCGTCGGAAACGAAATTCCAGGGCGGCGGCGTGTCGGCCTGCGCCACCTGCGACGGCTTCTTCTACCGCAACAAGGAAGTCGTGGTGGTCGGCGGCGGCAATACCGCGGTCGAGGAAGCCCTGTACCTCACCAACCATGCCTCGCAGGTCACCATCGTGCATCGTCGCGATCACTTCCGCGCCGAACGCATCCTGCAGGAGCGTCTGTTCAAGCACCCGAAGATCAAGGTGGTCTGGGACTCGGCTGTCGACGAGATCTGCGGCACCGAGAACCCGAACAAGGTCACCCATGTCCGCCTCAAGAACGTCAAGACCGGCGCGCTCACGAACGTGAAGACCGACGGTGTCTTCATCGCCATTGGACACGCGCCGGCGACCGAGCTCGTGAAGGACCAGGTCAAGCTGAAACGGTCGGGCTATGTCGAGGTTGCCCCGAACTCGACCGCCACCTCGGTGCCCGGCCTGTTCGCCGCCGGCGACGTCGCCGATGAGACCTATCGCCAAGCCGTGACGGCTGCCGGCCTCGGCTGCATGGCAGCTCTCGAAGCCGAACGTTTCCTGGCCCTGCGCGCCAGCGAGCGCGCTGCAGCGGAATAAAGATCATGCCTCGAACACGCGACGGATTTACGGATATGGATTGGGACAAGCTGAAGGTGTTTCACGCGGCGGCGGAAGCGGGCAGCTTCACGCATGCGGGCGAGCAGCTCGGCCTGTCGCAATCGGCGGTGTCCCGCCAAGTGTCGGCGCTGGAGCAGGAGCTCTCGGTCTCGCTGTTCCACCGCCACGCCCGCGGCCTGATCCTCACCGAGCAGGGCGACCTGCTCTTCCGCACCGCGCATGACGTGTTCATGCAGCTGCAGGCGGCGCGCGCCAAGCTGACCGACAGCCGCGAGCGGCCGAGCGGCGATCTCAAGATCACCACCACGCCCGGCGTCGGCATCAACTGGCTGATCCCGCGGCTCGGCGAATTCACTGCGCTCTATCCGGAAATCCGGATCTCGCTGATCGTCACCGACGAGGAGCTCGACCTGTCGATGCGCGAGGCGGACGTCGCGATCCGCACCCGCAAGCCGACGCAGCCGGATCTCATCCAGCGCAAGCTGTTCGCGATGGGCTTCCACGCCTATTGCTCGCCGGATTACATCAAGCGCTTCGGCACGCCGCGCACGCTCGAGGAGCTCGACTCCCACCGCATCATCACGCTCTCCGACGGCAACTTCGCGCCACATCTTCAGAACCGCAACTGGCTGGTCGAAGCCGGCCGCAACGGCTCTGGTCCGCGCGAGGCCTATTTCAGAGTGAACAACATCCTCGGCCTTGTCCGCGCCTGCCAGCAGGGCCTCGGCATCGCGGCGCTGCCGGACTATCTGATCGAAGAACAGAGCCGCCTGGTGCAGCTGTTCGGAGAATCGGATTCGATCCAGCTCGACACTTATTTCGTCTATCCCGAGGAGTTGAAGACGGTCGCGCGCGTGCAGGTGTTCCGCGACTTCGTGGTGAGCAAGGCGCAGCGCTGGCCTTCCTGATTTCCGCATGTCTGACATGCGACCTGAACGGTTGCTGCATGGCGCTCGGCAAGCCCATAATGTTTGCACGCTGAGCCTTCGCGTTGCGCATTTGTCCCCCTCCTCCAGTGGCGCGGGAGTTCAGTAATCCCTCTTGGAAGGTGATTGTGTCGGCCTCACGTGGCCAATACCTTAAGCCGGGCTCGCTTGAGCCCGGCTTTTTTTCTGTCCCATTCGGGTTTCACGTTCCGCGTGTATTGACAGTTCCACGTACACCCCGCATCATTTGCGAATGATCACGAAGTCGTGCGCAATCTCGTTCAAGGCAGTCGCCTCGAAAAAAGGCCCCCATCCGGGGACCTCGGATTTTTGCGCGCGCTAACACAGCTTCGTCATCGCAAGCAAATCCCGAAACCCCGCCGCCTGGACGGGGTTTTTTCATGTGCCCTCCGTCTCAGGTTTTTTCCCGAGAAGGAGATGGAACATGACCGGTCTACAAGATCATTTGCACGGACTCTGGCTGCCGCTGGTGACGCCGTTTCGCGACGGCGCTCTCGACGAGAGGTCGTTGCGGCGGCTGACGCGACATTACAGCGGACAGGCCGTCGACGGCTTCATCCTGGGGGCGACCTCAGGCGAGGGCATGACGCTGCGCGCGGCCGAGCTCGAGCGCCTCGTCGCCATCGTGCGCGACGAGATGGCGGCGGGGCGTCGCACGCTGCCGATCTGCCTCGGACTGTCGGGCGCGGACACTTCGCGGCTAAAGGAACGCCTCGACGAGACCGCGGACTGGCCGATCGACTGTTATCTGATCGCGAGCCCCTATTATGTGCGGCCCTCGCAGCGCGGGCTGCTGGCTCATTTCGAAGCCCTTGCCGATCACGCCGCGTGGCCGATCGCGCTCTACAACATCCCCTATCGCACCTCGGTCAACATCACCAACCAGACGCTGCTGCGGCTTGCCGAGCATCGGAACATCGTCGGGCTGAAGGATTGCGGCGCGAACCGCGAGCAATCCATCGCGCTCCTGCGCGACAGACCGAAGGGCTTTCGCGTGCTCACCGGCGAGGACGCGAACTACCTTGAGGCGCTCACCGACGGCGCCGACGGCGGCATCGTGCTGTCCGCCCATGTCGAGACCGCGACGTTTGCGGCCGTGTACGCCGAGGTGAAGCGAGGCAACACGACGCGGCGCAGGCGCGCTGGCACGAGGTCGCCGAGCTGACGCGCCTGTTGTTCACCGAGCCGAGCCCGGCGCCGGCGAAGTACTGGCTGTGGCGGTGCGGCCTCATCGACAGCCCCGAAGTGCGCCTGCCGATGGTCGAAGTGAGCAGCGAGCTCGCAGCCCAGATCGACCGCGAGATCGAGCGACGGATGAAAGTCGCGGCGTAGAGCTTCCACTTCCTTTCTTCACACGCATGCTGCCACCCCCTTCTCCCCGCGCGGGAGAGGGAACGCAGCATCGTGTCCGCTCGACACCATCTCAATCCGGAAAGAGATCGACCTATGGACATTCGTCAGTGGCGCGATGCGCTGAAGGCGGCATGGCAACGCGTTTCATATGCGAGCGAGTTATCCGACTGGCTGCGGCGCGATATCGGGTTGACCGCGGATGAGGTGAAATCGCGCGCGGACTACATCGACGAGATCAGAAGGAAATACAGTGAGTGGGTTTAGCGGCGGCGCGAGTCCTTCACCCTCCCCTGGAGGGGGAGGGTCGATCGCGCGAAGCGCGAGCGGGGTGCGGTGATCTCTCCACTCGGGCACTGTTGGCTGCGGAGGCACCGTCACCCCGCCCCGCTACGCATTTCGCTTCGCGCAATGCGTAGCGACCCTCCCCCTCCAGGGGAGGGTAAGAACATGCCCCGTAGTTCCCCCGCGCGAACGCGCGCACCGCGCCGGCATGGTTAATCCGTGGTAGCACCTGTGTTCGAATGCGCCCGAAATTGCGATCCGGAATGTTAAAACATCGCGGCTATCACTGGCGCCCATAAGCGAAGAAATCGCGGGGGCGTTTTGTGAATATCCAGAATGAAGTGGCGTCGCATTACGACGCCGGACAGCAGAGCTTTACCACCGAGGACATTCTCTGGGCCGCCGGCATCTGGTCGGTGATCCTGACGCTGTCGCCGGTCATCGTGTTCTACATGCTGATGGTGGCGTAACGCATCTCCACCGGGCCAAAACGCAAAACGCGCGGACTTCCGCGCGCTTTCCGTCCGGGGAATGATTTATGAAAATTATGCCGCCTGCTTGTGCATTGCGCCGGATGCCGACGCCGTGCCGCGAATAGCCTTCACTGAACGCTCGATCGCCGCCCACAGCCTTGCGATTTCCTGGGCCGCACGGCTCTCGGCCTGATACTCGCGCGCGCCTTCGCCGTGGCTGAGCGCCATCAGCAAATCCGAACGGTTGGTGATCTGGCCGCCCCACACCGGCGCGCGGAATTTCGCCAGCGCCTCGCGGGCGATGGTGACGATCGGGCTTTCGGACTCGTCGCGGCGCGCCGGCGCACCGTTGAGCACGACCGCGTAGGGCTTGCGCGCCGCGCGGCACATCTGGATGGTTTCCTGCACCGCGTTGACGTCGAACACGCCGGGACGCGCCGGAATGACCACCATGGTCGCGTTCTTGATCGCGTCGTCGACGACGGCCGAGAGATTCGGCGGCGTGTCGATCAACACCCATTCATAACCGTCGCGCTTGGCAGCGGAGACGATGCCGCTGACCGAGTTCACCGCAGCCTTGATCGGCGGCTCGTTGGTGCCGCGCAGCTTGTGCCACAGCGTGAGCGAGCCCTGCGGATCCGCGTCCACGAGCATCACCTGCTTGCTCGCCTTGATCTGCGCGGCGAGATGTGCGGCCAGGGTACTCTTGCCCGAGCCGCCTTTACGCGATGCAAAAACAATTACGTTCATACCTCTGGCCTCCAGATTGACCCCAGATCACGAAAATGAATCACCGCGCTGATTCGGGAAAGAAAAATTTACCGGCAGTTGCCTCAGAGCCACGAAATAACAAGACGTGTTGGCTTTTGAGTCACACTGCTTCGCGCGACCAGGATACCAATCGCAACGAAACGCCCTTCACGCCGGCAATCCCACGCTTTTTCGGCAGCAACGCGGGAAAAACGGAATGCAACCTCGCCGCGCAAACCCTCTCGCGACTCTTTTCCATCGAACGCGCTGGTAATTGTCGCAGGCGTCCGCACGGCGAGGCGAACAAAAGGAGTCCGGAGGCTGGCGCGCAGCTGATGCCGGCAACGCACATGCAGGGGAAGCCGACGCGACGGCGCTTCGCGCGTTTGCCCTGACATGACGAGCTTCAAAGAAAGAACGCAGGTCCCGCACTCAGCTTTCGCTGGATTTCTTCTTCTTGGCCGCCTTCTGCGAAGGCTTGGTGCTCTTCTTGGCCGTCGGCTTGCCGGCGCGGGCCTCGCCGGGCTCGGGTCCCTGGCGGAAGAACACTTTGCACTGCGGCGAGAGCTGCGATTTCTTCTGGATCATGCAGGCGGTGATGGCATCAACGTTCGGAACGAACTCGCCGCACAGCCGCATCGCGTCCGGCGAGCAGGCCTGCTGCTCCTCCTGCGTGTAGGCGAAGCCGGCGCCGGGATGGACCAGGACGGCGAGCGCAATGCCCGAGATCGCAGCAGCCAAGGATTTTTTAAAACGGAGCGCCGGCATCGATCCCCCCAAATGTCGAGTCAGAGGGAATAGTGGGTGAACGGCCGTTCGTTGGCAACGAGGCCTGAAGCGAAAACGGCCACCTGTGCGCTCCGGGCAACAGGCCGATCGGCCCGGCGGGGGCCCATCCCGGGCACGATGTCGCAATATCAGGCTAAGCCTTTGGCAGAGCTGGCGAGATCGGGACCGCGCGCGGCTTCAGCTTCCGTCCAGCCAAAAAACGCGAAAACAACCCCATGCACAGTAGCCAGGCCACGGCGGCCATTTACGGATTTTACGAAATCGATTTGACTCGTCGGGCAAAACAGCGGCATGATGGCATGATCGAGAACGTGGGGTGGTCGTGTGATGTCCCCGTGAGATGAGGGGCGCATGGCCACAGTGTTGATCGTCGCGCCGGTGTTCGCCCTGATCGCGGCCGGCTACGCGTCGGTGCTGTTTCGCTTCGTCTCGGAGACCGCGCACAAGGGCATCTCCGAGTTCGCCTTCAGCATCGCGATCCCGGCGCTGCTGTTCCGCACCATCGTCGTGTCGGAATTCCCCGATGTCAGCCCCTGGCGGATGTGGGGCGCCTATTACGGCGCGCTGGCCATCACCTGGATCGCGGCGCTGGCGCTCTCGGCATGCTTGCGCGAACGGCGCGAGGACCGCGAGGACGGCGTCGTGTTCGCGATCGGCTCGGTCTACGGCAACATCGTGATGCTCGGCATTCCCCTCGTGCTCTCGGCGCTCGGCAACGAGGCCGCAGGCCCGATGTCGCTGATCCTGTCGGTGAACACGCCGCTGCTCTGGCTCTGCGGCATCCTGCAGATGGAGCTTGTCAGCCGCAAGCGGACGGGCTCGGTCCTGTCGGTCATCCGCCCCGTGCTCGCGGATCTCGCGCGCAATCCGCTGATGCTGGCGATCGGTTTTGGCGTGGTCTGGCGCTTTACGGGACTCGGCCTCAACCCCGTCGTCGACAGGACGATCGAGTTGCTCGCACAGGCGGGATCGCCGGCGGCGCTGATCGCGCTCGGCATCAATCTGTTTCGGTTCGAGGTCAAAGGCGAGATGCTGAGCGTCGCCGCGATGAGCGCGCTGAAGCTGCTGGCGATGCCGGCGGCGGCGTTCGTGCTGGCCAAACTGCTCGGTTTGCCTCCGGTCGCAGCCGGCGTCATCGTGCTGTTCGCGGCGATGCCGACCGGCGCCAACGCGTACATCTTCGCGGCCCAGTATCAGCGGCTGGTGAACCCGGTGTCGGGGGCGGTGGCGCTGGGGACGTTGCTGGCGGCGGTGACGTTGCCGGTGGTGGTGGTGATCGTGGCGGGGGCGAGGTAGCCGCACGAGCGGTCACGCGGTCATCCCGGTTGATCCGTGCGAGGAGCTGACCTCCGCAAGCGCAGGATCAAACGTATCGCCAGCCAGAGCATCAGAATGACGATCGCGAATGCGGCAACCGGCGCAGCCAGGGCGAGAAGCGATACGAGGAGTGCACCGCCCAATTCGGCGGTCGCAACGGTTGAGTTGCCGAGGCCAGCCGTCAGGACCGTCGATTTGGCCCGCACGACCGCGGTGACGCCATGCACGATGCCGGCCGCGCCGCCGCCCGCGACGATGGCGGCCGTCCATTTCATCATCGGCGGAAGGTCTGCCATGGTCGCCGCTGACAGCATGGCTCCGGCGATCACCGCGACAGGCGCGGCGATGACATCGAGCACATTATCCACGCCGGGAATGAAATACGCACCAACCTCCAGGAGCGCGGCCACGCCAAGCATGAGCATTGCAGCAGGTGTTCCAAGCCACGCGAAACCGTCGCCCAAAGGAAGCGAACCCGAGTAAGCGGCCACGCTGGCAACCAGCATCGGCAGGAACACCCGGAAGCCCGTCGCGGCCGCAAGACCGACACCGAGCGCAATCGACAACGCGAGATCGGAGTTCGACATGAGATCCCCAACGATTGTTGCGCTCGAATTTCCTCGGGAAGGCTAGACGTGATGCGGCCGAGGTCATTGGGATGAGAACGGCCATCGACGCAGATCGCAATGCGTAATCAGGCTACATCGCGGAGGACGAGCAAACCAAGCCAGAAATGTTGACGCAGCCGATCACTCTGCGCAGTTCTCCGCTTCGAGTTCAAAGGCGAGCAGCATCGCAGTGATGGGCGCGCTCAAGCTGTTGGCGACGGCGGCAGTCGCGTTGCGTTCGACCGGAGTCCTCTGCTGCGACGCGAACTATCATTGCTACGGGACATGGAGTCGCCAACCTTCGACAAGGATGAGCGGAGCGCTAACCTTCAGTGTTCGACGAGATCACCTAGACTCGCACGTTCAAATCCTGACGAATGATCTGTTCCTCCCAGGACCGGCTTGAGCGAAGCGGGTCCAAAAAGACGACTCTGAACTCTCAGACAAGAATAGAGTGGTTTGAGAGATCGCCCGCCGACAACGTGCAGTAACTTGCCGCTACTTGCGGAGACGCGCAGGCCCAGCTTTGGATCAGCCAGAGAAAGCGCGGCTAAGCCCCCCGCAAGCTTCGCTGTAAGCACAAGGCTCGCCGCCGTATCTTGAGAGACAATGATCGTGGTGCAGCTTGACTCTTGAACCGCGTCTATGATGAACCAATCCTTTTGCCACTTGCCCTTCTCGTAGGCCTTGAGAACGCCTCTCTCTATAGCCGGCAAGTTCTTGAGTTGGCGTGCTCGTAAACCGCTTGCATGAAATACGAATGCACCTTCGGTCGAGAAATTAATCGCGACCTCGGCATTGGCAACGCCTACCAAGTCTGCCGCCGCCTTGGTTTCCACCTTCGTGCCTCTTGCCGAGGTATATTGCACGCTTTGTGCAGGACCTGGATCACTTGCTTCGCAAACAACGTCGATCTCGGCCAGTGACGAGAGCCGCCGGAAACGTCCGTCGACCATGGTGCCTACATCGCCGATATCAATCGGATCCCCCGGCAACCAAGTCGCGAAGAACCCGAGATTCGTATGCATTTCAGTTTGGTACGTCTTTACGGGGCTCGCCATTTTTCTAACTCTGCCGTTGCCTAAGATACAGAATGTCCACAACGTGCCGAACGCGGATATCGTCTCTCTTAATCGTCCGCTCCGCTGCCAGCCTTGCCGTTGCAAAGTCGAGAAGCTTGTCGCAACGATCTTGTTCAAGTTCGTCTGCCACAGGAGCGTCCGCCTCGACTGCACCTGTCGGCTCAAAGAACAACGCATCTCCAAGGCTCAACGCACGGCGGAGATCCCCGAGTTGGGAGTTGCGCCATGCGGGCTCGCTGAAGCCACGCGCCCCAACCAAAGCATGCGCAAAGCCGTCACCGTCCACGATGACGATGATTGGCGCTTGGCCAGCGGCCTCGATTAAACTCGCGAAAAGGCATGCCAAGTCTAAGCAGTTTGCTGTGCGGTGAGTCTCGATCTGCAAAGGACTTCGCACGATCTGAACGCTGGGTTCTGGACCTTTTGGCTCGAGTTCAAATCCAAACCGGTGGCGACGGATTCCATCGTATATGTGCCGGCAGATTTGCATCATCGCCTCACGCCCACGCGCATTGGCAAAGGAAGCTCCATATGCACGGCGAGCGCGGTTTACCTCGTCTTGGATGAAGGCTAGATCCGGACGGACATGTGACAAGATCGCCCCACCGTCGTCGACATCCCAGAGGTTTTCAGGACGATGGCGCCAGCGCATCGTTCCAATGGCACGAGCGGCATCGGTTGCGCCTAATCCTTGGGCGATCTCGACAGGCCGCACGAGCCCCTCGCGATAGCTAGATACCTGACGCTCGAGCTCTACCAGCATCTCTCCGCGATCCCGCCAGTGAATCGTACCGGAAATGGTCGGTGCACATTGATCCGCGGTTGGAGAGTGCTGCAAGCGAATCGAAGGTATGCAATGGGCGTGCGCAAGTGCCAGCGCCAAGTGAGTGTCGGATAACCTCTCGCCAAGTAGGAATATGCAAAGCTCCGAACGCCAGATCGCTTCGAGAAGGCGGATGTCATCAAGACCTCGATCATTGAACTTGCCGATCAACGGCGTAACGCGGAAATTATGTCGCCGGAGTATCTCAACTACGTCTCGAGCCGCGTCCCTCAGCGTCCCAGTGCCCGCCGCAACCACAATTGCTTCTTTGGATAATTGCCGCTCAGGTCTCACTGTGGTTTCAAGCGCAAGCCTAAATGCTCTTATAGCCTCATCATGTTGGCCTGCAGCCTCCGCCGGCTCATCAGCCTTGAATGAAACGGCATCCTCAGGAAATTCGAGTTGATGGTGACGAAGGACCCGTTCATCGACGAAGAGCAGGCGAGGGACACGCGCGCGACGGGCGAGGTCCAGCTCCCTACCGATGTAAGGTGAGTAACCACCTAGGTCCGCGTCGGTGGGTCGACAGGGAATGACCGAGATGAAGCCCCCCATCTCGGAGAGGTAGCGTTCAAGTTTCGCGACGCACCAGATGTCAGTCTTTTGGTCCGCTCGTAACGGGAGATCCTCGTTCGCGAACTTGTCGATGAAGTACCCGTTGACCGCAACGTCGCGGTAGCTGTGGCTAAAGTAAACTTGCATCAATAAGAAGCCCTACTTCGATATCGAGGGGCTTGAGGCCATAGAGAACAAATTCAGAGCGGCCGAATGTCTTGCCACCTTGGAATGATCGCCTTTTTCCTCTCGATTGAGGAAGACCGCAATACTGGTTGATGGGTGGCTGGTTGGCAAGGAAAGGTAGCGAAAGGAGCCAGAGGCCAAATCGACCTACTGGGCGCGGCCGAGAACCACACTGAGTTACGATGTCGGGCCGGCCAAGGGACTATTGGTACAGTTGGGTGGGTACTGCCGCCGCTCAACTTTGTCTTTGATAAACCTAGCTTTTTTGCTCGCCAAAGATCGGCTTTTGTAGCGTGTTTTTGTATTCTTGAGAAGCTCGACGTAGCCGGAGCACGACTGGCACTGAAGCTTCACGACCATCTAATAGGGAAGGCACTTGCCTGCTGTGCGCCGGCTCCCAGAGCTTCTTAGAGCTGGCCCCGCAAATTCGGACAGTAGCTTGAGTGGATTTTCTGCCTGACAGCGGCGAGGATTCTTGCTGCGAATCAGGAGCGAAGATGACGAAGAAGAGCCGCCGGACGCATTCTCCGGCATTCAAGGCGAAGGTTGCTTTGGCTGCGGTCAAAGGCGACAAGACACTGGCGGAGCTGGCGCAACTGTTTGATGTTCATCCGAACCAGATCACGATCTGGAAAAACCAGCTCCTGGAAGGCGCCGCCGGCGTGTTTGGGCATGACAAGACATCGGCCGAGACGCCGGTCGATTTGAAGGCGTTACATGCCAAGATCGGCGAGCTGGCGTTGGAAAACGATTTTTTGTCCGGCGCGCTCACCAAGGCGGGCCTGCTGAGCGCAAAGCGATGATCGACCGCGATCATGATCTTTCTATCGTGCGCCAGGCGAAGGTCCTGAAGCTGGCTCGCAGCACGGTCTACTATGAACCTCGGCCAGTTTCGGCCGAGGACCTTGCCTTGATGCGTCGGCTCGATGAGCTGCATCTCGATTATCCCTTCGCGGGAGCGCGTATGCTGCGATCGTTGCTGCGGCGGGAGGGCGTATACGCCGGTCGCCGCCACATCGCGACGCTGATGAAGCGCATGCGGATCGAGGCGGTCTATCGTCGCCCGAACACGAGCAAGCCGGCTCCGGGTCACAAGATCTACCCGTACCTGTTGCGCGGATTGAAGATCGAGCGGCCCGACCATGCGTGGGCAATGGACATCACCTACATTCCGATGCGGCGTGGCTTCGTCTATCTCGCGGCGGTCGTCGATGTGTTCAGCCGACGGGTCCTGGCCCATCGCGTCTCGATCACAATGGAGGCGGCCTTCTGCGTCGAAGCGGTCCAGGAGGCGTTGGCGAAGCACGGCAGGCCCGAGATTTTCAACACGGATCAGGGCAGCCAGTTCACCAGCCTCGAGTTCACCGATGTGCTGCTGGACGCGAAGATCGCCATCAGCATGGACGGCAAGGGCGCCTGGCGCGACAACGTGTTTGTCGAGCGGCTCTGGCGCACGGTCAAATACGAAGAAGTATATCTCCGCGCCTACGACAGCGTGTCCGAGGCGCGAGCGTCAATTGCCAAGTATCTGGCCTTCTACAATCAGGGACGCCCTCACTCGAGCCTTGACGGGCGCACGCCCGACGAGGCTTACTTCGGCACGCAAGCTATGGTGATGGCCGCATGACCGTCGCCGACGGTTTTGTCGTCGCTCTGGTCGGGCTACGCCCTCCCGACGCAACGACAAAACCGTAAAGCCCCGCGTTCAGCATAACCCGGCAGGAATCCACTTAAATCCAGCGGGGCGCTGTCCAAACAACCGGGGCCAGCTCTGTTTCACGTGTGAACGGGGGAAAGGGGGGCGGCTCTCGGACATTTGGGGCTCCATTGGCGAGATTAACTAGAGACCTTCACAACAGTTACTCTAGTGGCATCAGGGCGGCCGTCGAGAACCGACCTTGCAAATTTGCACGATCCTTTTTGACGCACCCTGTTACCACATTGTCCCGACTTGTCGTCGGGCACGGTGTGCAATCAAGAAGCTTCTCTGGCAGCTAAGCGGAGCCATCCTTCAGCACGTGCATTTAACAAACTGCCTGTTTTTCCCGGTGTATCACAACCACGTGCACGAAATTCTTTGGTGAGCCCACGAAACACAGTGGAAACAGGCCAGGCCTAACGCTCCCCGCTTGGAGTTGAAGAGGGGGAGTTCCAAATGACGATTTTCGAAGTGATTGCTGTCGCACTTTCCGCCGGCGTTCTGCTTTCGACATATGCCTCAGACCTGGGCGCTGACGTTGTCCTAGCGATTGTCTCCTGCCTTACGTGATGAGAAGGCCCGCCAGCGTGAACCGGCGAGCGCAGTCACAAACCTGTGGCACGCCCATTGCAAAATTAGCGCTAACTGGGATTTCAGTGCTCAGTTTGAGAATGAGGCGCTGCCGGGACATGTATTTCGAGCTCGGCAGCGTTCTATTTTGAGACTAGTGGGACAGCCAGCCATGCGTCATCATCCACTGGTGGGCTCCCGGGAGTGCTAGGCCCGCCAGGGTGCACTGGTGGCCCCTGAAACCTTCCTAGGTTTCGTGCGTAGGACCTATATCCGAGGTTTTTGTTAGGTCCCATCTCGGGGCTGGAAATGAACACCGCCGCCGGGACATGTATTTGAGCCCGGTGGCGTATTTCCTTCTCTGCTTCCTTCTTCTCCTAGCATGCCGTCAGTCGCTCCCAGTCACGCTTCCTGTGCGTTCAGCGCCGCCGCTTCATGCTGCCCCCTGCTTGAACCCGGCTCCTACGCCCGACTCTACTCGGATCTGCTCCTAGATGCCGGCGCCGGTGAAGGCGGCGAAGGTGTCGCGAACACGCGCGGACATAGCCGACCAAGATCCCGCCGTCTCGATGAAGCTGCCGAAACCAGGCCCTGTCGCTGCACCTCATGCAGGCTGGTCGCCAACGACTTTGGACAGGCTGGCCGTGCCTGGCGCGAAGCCGACCTTGAGACTACGAATCTCGAAACCGTCATTCAAGATCTCCTCGTCGGCGATATTGCAGGTCGATGGTCGTCGCCGTCAACATGGAGAGCGCTGGTCCGAGAGGGATGTTGCATCGCTGCAATCTGCAACTGAGCGACGTCCCGTCGTATCTCAGGAGTTCATAAGCCTGCGCCTCGTATAGCGATGGCCTTCCAACGGAAAAAGCTGGAAGCGCATGGCATCAAGGCGCCGTTTCCCGTTTCGTGCAGCCGGCACTCGCCTCCGCGATCGAGCGATGGATTCACGAAATCAAGTTCGACGGCTATCGGGCGCAGGTCCAGATGCCCACGAAGTCGTCAAGGTCTTCACGCGGTGCGGCCACGGGCTGGACCTGTCGCATCCCTAGCCGCTTGCGCCGTCGGCCGATCGCGACCATGGTAACGAAGAGGAGCGCTCTCAAACAAACAAAAAGTCATTCGCCGTCATCAAGTCGGTGAAGTTTGCAAGCGTTACCTGATCAGCTCCCGCCATGATAATGGTGCTAGTTCCGCTCTGGGTGATGACAAGGTCACCAAACGAGTGCACACCCGAAACGTCAATGAAAGCGATCCTATCATCCTGGCATTGGCTGAAATCTTGGATGAGATTGTTGGCTCCAACAGTCATTAGACCATTGTCCTTGAATACAAACGTATCGGAACCTCCATGAGCATTACCGCTCAGTTCACCATCTCCCCACATCTCATTGCTGACTGTGCAACCTTGCCCAGCCGTCCCCGCGTATAGGACATCGCTGCCGCCCTTAGCACGACCTGAAATTTGCGCCGCATCGCCCCATAAGAAGTTGTCGACCCGGCCGCTGTCAACGGCGTGGCCCCCGAAGATAAGATCATCGCCTCCTTGGGTCGCCCCGCCCATGACTTGCGCGTCTCCATAGAGCTGGCTCACAACATCCGTCAACGAACTGTCGCCGCCGCTGAGACTGTCATTACCTCCGCTGGTAGCGTCGAGCATCGTAACAGCATCGCCAACGGCGAAGTTCTTGGTACCCTGCAACGTCGCAAGGTCGTTCCCGCCTTGCGCATGGCCGGACATTGTGGCGCCGGCGTCCCCGTAAAAAGACACCGTGGAGCCGCCCTCGTTTATGAAAGTATCGTTGCCACCCTTGGCAAAGCCGGAGATGTCACCGCCGGCATCGCCATAGAAGGTCTTTGACATGATCGCCCCACCGGAGCCCGTGAAACGGTCGTCGCCTCCCTCAGCATGGCCGGACATGTTGCCTCCGGCATCACCGTAGAACACCTGCGTTGCGAACAAGGCCCCGTTGAAGGTGTCGTTGCCACCTTTGCTGTGGCCGGTCATGTCACCGCCGGCATCCCCGTAGAATGTGTTGCCTGAGTCCGTTCTGGCGGTGAATGAGTCATCGCCGCCCTGGGCGTGACCGGACATGTTGCTTCCGCTATCACCAAAAAAGATGTTTCCAGCCTGCCTAGAGCCCTGAAAGCTGTCGTCCCCGCCCTTGCTATGGCCAGACATGTCGCCGCCCGCGTCACCGTAAAAGGTGTGGGTGCCGCCCTGTACCGTCTGGGTTATGAAACTGTCATCGCCGCCCTGAGCATGACCCGACATGGCGCCGCCAGCGTCGCCGAAGAACGTATTGATTTGCTGTCTGCCGGTACCACTCAAGAAGGTATCGTTGCCGCCCTTACTTTGGTCCGACATGTCGGCACCCGCGTCGCCGTAGGCAGTGACACTGGTCGCGGTGAGTCCGTTAAAAATGTCATCGCCGCCCTGAGCAGAATCGAAAATGCTGCCGACCACGTCCCCATAGAATGTGTAGTTGGAAGGTCCGATTTCATCGAAAGTGTCGTTCCCTCCCTTCGAGAAGTCGAACATGCTGCCACCAGCATCACCGAACGAGGTCGGTGCGCCTGGGGTGCCTATCAGGTTGTCGTCGGTGCCGAATTGATGATTGACCAGGTCACCCGGGGTAAGCGGAACAGGCTGCCTGCGCATCGGAAGTCCTCCTCGGCTGCATCCAATACAATCTTAGGCTGTTTCGTCAGGCCAGCGAACCAACTATAGTGGGTACATCCTTTAAGCCATCCCGTCCTAGAGGCCGAAGACGTCGCGTCTCGCTTCATCTAACCGGGATGAGGTAGGGGCGGCTAGATCCGCTTTGGGTCACACGGCGACATGCCGAGATCTCGCCACGTGACAACTACATGCCGTAGCTTGCTCTTCCTGGTGCGGCTCCGAGACCCATCAGCGCCACCCAGCACTGCACCTTGGAGTACACGAACTGCTGTTGTCCACCGCGCACCTCCCAGATGCCATCGTCGGCTCGCTCCCAGTTGCTCGCCACCCAGTCCAGCATCTTGCGCACGTGGCGCCAGGAGTCATAGGCGATCGGCGTCCCGTACTTGTCGTACAGGTAAACCGCATCCATCAGTTCGCCATAGATGTCCAGCTGCAGCTGGTCGGCAGCGGCGTTACCGACTCGCACTGGACGCGACCCGCGGTAGCCATCGAGGTGGTCGAGGATCTCCTCGGGCAGCTCGCGGCCACCGTCGATGCGATACATAGTCTGCAACGGGTCGCCCCGGGCGCCCTCGACGGCCCGCTGCTCCAACCAGGCCATGAACTGCTCCGTCTCCGACGTCAGCCCCAGGCGCAGGAAGGCGTAATTGGTGAAAGCGGCGTCGCGCACCCAAGTATAACGATAGTCCCAGTTGCGCACCCCGCCGATCTCCTCCGGCAGCCCGCAGGTCGGCGCCGCCACGATCGCGCCGGTCGGCGCGAACGTCAGCAGCTTCAACACCAGCGCCGAGCGGTGGACCATCTCCCGCCAGCGACCTGAATAGCTGCACTTCCTCAGCCACTGCCGCCAAAAAGCCAGGGTCTGCGTCAGCGCCTCCGTGCCGACCAGCCGCGCCTCGAGCAGGACCCCATCATGAACGCTGCCGTGGCCGTTCTCCTCCACCTGGCGGAGGATGAACGTGGTCGTCTCGCCGGGGTTGAGGACGAACTCGGCAGCGACGCCGTCGCCTTGCCGACCAAGCGGGAAGCGGCTGACCAGCGAGACTTTCATGCCTTGCGCCTCGAAGATCGCTCCCCAGCCCTCCAGGATGACCTGATGGGGCCGGCGGGCGAAATCGAAAGCCGGCCGGCAGTCGAGGCGGAAACGGACAGACCCGCGAACCGCTCGCACTACTCGGACGATCTGGTGGATTTTTCTGATCTCGCACGGGCCCTGGACCGGCATGAAGTCCACGACTTCACCGACGCCCTGGTCGCTAAGAAAGCGCGTCACCAGGACGTTGCTGTCAGGCATGTACATCTGTTTGTGCTGCGCCTCGTAGAGACTAGCGATGCGGAATGAGCCCCCTTTCTGATCGTCGAGGATCGCCGCGAAAACGCTTGGCGAGTCAAAGTGCGGCAGGCAACACCAGTCGATGGACCCGTCGATGCCAACCAGGGCAACGGTGTGCAGGTCGCCGATGACGCCGTAGGACTCGATCGGCTTGTAGCCCATGATCTCGTCTCCTCCTCGCTCGACGCTGATCGAGCCCCACGATCATCAATCCCTTGAGGCAGCGAAACGACACAACGATATTCGTCTTTTGCTCGCAATTTCGCGCGCGGCCCTCGCCAGTAACATTTCTTAACTTCCGAACCAGCTGAAATGGACGAAGAACGTCGTTTGCATCCAGATCAACTGCTCCGCACTTTCAATAGCTCGACAGGCGAAGGTCGCCGGTCCCGATTATCGGCAGCCCCGTGGCACGAACGTGCCAGTTTCGATGTTGATGTACCACCAATCCTAGCACGTCCCGCGTGAGCTCGCCGAGGCTCTTGCGAGAGCCGGCGACGAACTAGGAGTTTCGCTCAAGTCCTGGAGTGCTGCCTAGAAGTAACTTTCGCACTTTCGTCTCAGACGCAGTATGCGCCAATCTCAATCAGAATTCGGATCGCCTCCGCCGACCGTGGCATTCAGCGCTCCTTCCTAAGGCGGGCCGGTTCAAAGAACTCCGGCGCCATAGTGGAACATGCCTAAGCGAATAGGTCAGCGTTTCAGACGCACATCCGTTCGAGTGCCGAACTGTCATAACGCGAGCGGGATCGTTGCTTCTCCGAAGAAGTCGCGCTACCAGTGGGCATGTATGCGCACGGACCTTGAAGGCGTTGACGATAAAGATGCCTTCCTTCGAAGTGTCCCGAGTTCGGTTCTTACCGCACGCGGTGGCAGGCCGAAGCTGAAGGGGCGAGACCATGAGCGCCGTCCTTCCGATCATTTGCCTCGCAAGGCATGGCGAGACGGCGTGGAGCCTCTCAGGCCAGCATACAGGCCTCACAGACTTGCCTCTCACTGAGCGCGGCGAACTCAATGCGCAGAGTTTGGGCGCGCGGTTGCTGGGTTTCACTTTCGCAAAAGTGTTCACAAGCCCCCTGAAGCGAGCGGTCCGGACGTCGGAGTTAGCTGGTTTCGGAGTCGAGGCGGAGCCCGACTGCGATCTGCTGGAATGGAATTACGGCCAATACGAGGGGCGTCGCACAAAGGAAATCCATGAAGAGCGTCCAGGCTGGCAATTGTTTCGCGACGGCTGTCCAGGAGGAGAAGCACCGAATCAAGTCGGCGCCCGGGCTGATCGCATTGTGGAGCGTGTTCGCAACGTCCCAGGTGACGTGTTATTGTTTTCGAGCGGACATTTTCTCCGAGTTTTGACAGCACGCTGGTTAGGCCTCGATGCGGAGGCCGGACGACTCTTTACGCTCGACACTGCAAGCCTGAGCATACTCGGGTACGAACACGATCAGTCAGAGCCAGCGGTCCGACTGTGGAATGACACCGGGCACGTCGAAGGTCGGTTCCCACCAGCCTTCGCGCACTGAGATGGAAGTGCCAGTCGGAGTAACATAGACTTGAATATGCGCGTGCGTGCAAGGCGCGCAGGGTGAGCATATTGCAGAGAGTAGCGTAAGGGTAAGACCGATGAACCAGGTCGTCTTTCTGGTCGATGTCGACAATACGCTTCTCGATAACGATCGTATCCAGGCTGATATCAAGGCCTACCTCGAGCGCCGGTTCGGAGCCCCCTGTCGCGATCGGTACTGGGCAATTCTCGAGGAGTTGTTCGAAGAACTGGGCTATCGAGACTATCTCGGTGCGCTCCAGCGGTACCGCATCGAACACCCCCAGGACATGCACTTATTGTCCATGTCGTCATTCCTGGTCGATTACCCGTTCGCCAATCGGTTGTACCCGGGATCCCTGGATGTGCTCGAACAACTACGTCAGTGGGGCCCAACCGTCCTTCTCACCGATGGCGACGTCGTCTTTCAACCCCGGAAAGTCGAGCGCTCCGGACTTTTGGAGGCAGTCAACTCACACGTGCTGATCTACATCCACAAGGAACTCGCGCTCGATGATGTCGAGGCTCGCTATCCGGCGCTGCACTACGTTCTGGTTGATGACAAGCCGCGAATCCTTGCCGCGGTCAAAGAGGCTTGGGGCAACCGCGTCACCACCGTCCTTCCCCGACAAGGACAATATGCGCATGACGCGAACGCCCTCGCCTCCTTCGCCACACCCGACGTGACGGTGGACCGGATCGGAGATCTGCTCGATTGTGATCTGGGACGTCTGCTTGCGGCCGCCCCACGACTCGAAGCCATGCGGAGGTGAAGCGATGAAGGGAACGCAAAAACTCCACGAACTCGGACAGAGCGTTTGGCTCGACAACATCACCCGCGACCTGCTGAACAGCGGCACGTTGAGGCGCTACATCACCGACTTGTCGCTGACGGGACTCACATCTAACCCCACAATCTTCGACCATGCGATCAAGAACAGCTCTCACTATGATTCAGCTATCCGCAGCAAGCTCTCGGAGGGAAAGTCGGGCGAGACGTTATTCTTCGAACTCGCAATCGACGATCTAGCCCAGGCAGCAGACCTGTTCCGTCCGATTTGGGACCGCACCAACGGTGTAGACGGGTGGGTCTCGCTCGAGGTCTCGCCCCTTCTCGCGCATGACACGGCCAGCACAATCGCGGCGGCCAAGGAACTGCATGCCCAGGCGAAACGCCCCAATCTCTTCATCAAGATACCCGGTACACGAGAAGGATTGCCCGCCATCGAAGAAACGATCTTTGCCGGCGTGCCCGTGAATGTGACGCTATTGTTCAGCCGGGAGCACTATCTCGCTGCCGCCGAGGCATATCTGCGCGGCGTCGAGCGGCGGATCGCAGCCGGTCTAACTCCAAATGTTGGATCCGTTGCGTCGGTCTTCGTCAGCCGCTGGGATGCCGCCGTAGTGAACCAAGTGCCCGCGCAATTGCGCAATCAGCTCGGTATTGCAATCGCGAAACGAACCTACAAGTCGGCTTGCGAGTTGTTCTCCTCGGCTCGTTCGCGGCGCATCTACAACGAGGGTGGGCGGCCACAACGCCTGTTATGGGCGAGCACAGGAACCAAGGATCCGGCAGCGTCTGATGTTTTGTACGTCAAGGCGCTGGCGGCGCCGCTCACGGTGAACACCATGCCGGAAGGTACGGTGAAGGCCCTGGCCGATCACGGCGAGATTGGAGAGATTTTGCCGTCCGATGGCGGCGATTCCGAAGAGGCACTCTCGCAATTCGCGAAGGCCGGCGTCGACATCGAAGCGCTAGCAGCGACATTGCAGGATGAGGGCGCCAAATCGTTTGTCAAATCCTGGAACGAGTTGATGAGTGTCATCTCCGCCAAGACCGAGGTACTCAAGAAGGCAAGCTAAATTCCAAGCGGGACAAAGGTCTTCCATGAACATACTGGTCATTGACGTGGGCGGCACCCACGTCAAGATCCTTGCCTCCGGCGAAAAAGTGAAGCGAGAAATTGACTCCGGGTCGACTATGACAGCCCGGCAGTTGGTATCGAGCGTCAAAAAGCTGGCCGATGGCTGGGAATATGACCTGATCTCGATTGGCTATCCGGGCCCGGTCGTGCATGACCGTCCTATGGCGGAGCCTCACAATCTGGGAAAAGGCTGGACGGGCTTCGACTTCGCTGCGGCATTCAATCTACCGACGAAAGTCATCAACGATGCGGCGATGCAGGCACTCGGCAGCTACCAGAGCGGCAAAATGTTGTTTCTCGGGCTAGGGACGGGACTCGGCTCGGCGATGATCGTCGATGGCATCGTGCAGCCGATGGAGCTTGGACACTTACCGTACAAGAAGGGGATCTATGAGGACTATGTCGGCGCGCACGCGCTGGAGGAACTTGGCAAGAAAGCATGGCGGAAGCACGTCGAAGATGTCGTTGAATATCTGGTTGCGGCACTCCAACCGGAGGACGTCGTGCTGGGCGGCGGCAACGCCAAACTATTGAAAACACTGCCGCCATTATGCCGGCTTGGCGACAATGCCAACGCATTCAAGGGTGGATTCCAGCTGTGGGACGGTGCGCCAAAGGGAAAGATCACTCGCTCGCGCAAACAAACTGCACAAGCCGCGATGGCGCGTTAGACAGGAGCGATGAATGGCAACGGCCACGAATACGGTCACCGAGCTTCCTGCCTGGCAGGCCCTGTCCGCCCATTTTCGGAAGATCGACCGCTTGCATCTGCGCGAGCTCTTTGCTCAAGACCCCAAACGCGGCGAGCGCTTGACGGTCGAAGCAGCGGGACTCTATCTCGACTATTCGAAGAACCGGATTACCGACGAAACGCTGGCTCTGCTGTTGCAACTGGCCCAACAGTCCGGGCTCCGCGCGCGGATCGATGCGATGTTCGCAGGCGAGAGGATCAACGTTTCCGAAAAGCGGCCCGTCCTGCACGTCGCGCTCCGCGCGCCGAAGGGGCAATCGATCCCGGTCGATGGCGAGGACGTTGTGCCCCAGGTCCATTCGGTGCTCGACCGCATGGCCGATTTTTCCAATCGCGTAAGCGGCGGTGCGTGGCGCGGCCACACCGGGAAGCCAATCCGCAACATCGTCAGCATCGGCATCGGCGGCTCCGATCTGGGGCCGGTGATGGCCTACGAGGCGCTCAAGCATTACAGCGACCGCGCCATGACGTTCCGGTTCGTCTCCAACGTGGACGGCACCGATTTTGCGGAAGCGGTCCGCGATCTCGATCCAGCGGAGACGCTGTTCATTATCTCTTCCAAAACCTTCACAACCCTTGAGACCATGACCAACGCCAGGAGCGCGCGCAGCTGGTCGCTCGCGGGGCTTGGGGGCGACGAGGAGTCGGTCGCGAAGCATTTCGTTGCGGTGTCGACAAACGCGAAGGAAGTGACGAAGTTCGGCATCGACACCTCCAGCATGTTTGGCTTCTGGGACTGGGTTGGTGGTCGATACTCCATGGATTCGGCGATCGGACTTTCGACGATGCTTGCCATCGGTCCCGACAACTTTCGCGCCATGCTCGGCGGTTTCCATGAAATAGACGAGCATTTCCACACCGCGCCGTTCGAGCGCAACCTGCCGGTACTAATGGGGCTGCTTGCCATCTGGAATAATAATTTCTTCGGCGCGCAGACCGTAGCGGTGTTGCCTTACGAGCAATACCTGAAACGGTTCCCTGCTTATCTCCAACAGTTGCGATGGAGAGCAACGGCAAGCACGTCACGCTCGAGGGTCATCCTCTCAGCTACGACACGGGTCCGATTTATTGGGGTGAGCCCGGGACCAACGGTCAACATTCGTTCTACCAACTCATTCACCAGGGCACCCGCCTCATTCCCTGCGACTTCATTGCCTTTCACACGACCCTCAACCAACTTGGAGAGCGACACGACATGTTGCTCGCCAACGTCTTCGCGCAGGGCGAAGCGCTCGCATTCGGCAAGACACGTGACGAAGTAAGGGCAGAGGGATCTGCCGATTGGCTCGTTCCACATCGCGTGTTCGAGGGAAACCGACCGTCCAATACGATACTGCTGGAACAGCTGACACCCGCGGCGCTCGGCAAACTCGTCGCACTGTACGAGCACAACGTCTTCACTCAGGGTGCAATTTGGCAAGTCGATTCATTCGACCAATGGGGCGTCGAACTCGGCAAGGTGCTGGCGCAGCGCATCATTCCGGAACTCACCAGCGAAGCCGAACCCAAATTCGGCCATGACAGCTCGACCAATGCGTTGATCCGCAGACATCGCGCATTCAGGGACAAGTTGCACTAGACACTGATCTCGACACGCCACGTTAACAGCGCACGGGGGAGAGATAATAACGCCGCAGCAAAAAACAGGAGCCACTCATGCAACTCGGAATGATCGGCCTCGGCCGAATGGGCGCCAATATGGTGCGAAGACTTGTCCGGCATGGTCACCAATGTGTCGTCTTCGACATGTCGCCGAACGCCGTTGCGGAACTGGTGAAAGACAACGCGACGGGAAGCTCCTCGCTCTCGGATTTCGTGAAGAAGCTCGAAAAGCCGCGCGCGATCTGGTTGATGGTTCCCGCGGCCGTCGTGGATAAATCGATCGGCGATCTGCTGCCGCTGATTGAAGCCGGCGACACGCTGATCGACGGCGGCAACTCCTACTACATCGATGACATCAGGCGTTCCAAGGAACTGGCGCAGAAGGGCATCAATTATGTAGATGTCGGTACCAGCGGCGGTGTGTGGGGTCTTGAGCGCGGCTACTGCATGATGATCGGTGGCCCTGACCAGGCAGTGCAGCGGCTGGATTCGGTCTTCAAGACCCTTGCTCCGGGTGTCGGCGAAATCCCACGCACGCCGGGACGAGAGCGCGCCGCCGGCGGCACCTCCGAGCATGGCTACCTCCACAGCGGGCAGAACGGAGCCGGTCATTTCGTCAAGATGGTCCATAACGGTATCGAGTACGGGCTGATGGCGGCGTATGCCGAGGGGCTTGGTATCCTGCGCGCGGCGAACATTGGCAAGCAGACGCACGCATCGGACGCCGAAACAACGCCGCTTCGCATTCCCGAGCACTACCAGTATGACCTGAATCTGCCCGAGATCGCAGAAGTGTGGCGGCGCGGCAGCGTGGTTGCCTCGTGGCTTCTCGACTTGACAGCAACGGCGTTGCTGGAAGATCCAGCGCTTTCCAAATTCGCAGGGCGCGTATCCGACTCCGGCGAAGGACGCTGGACCATCGCAGCAGCGATCGACGAGGCAGTCCCCGCTCCGGTGCTGACGACGGCGCTTTACGAGCGCTTCAGTTCTCGCGGCGAAGCCGATTTCCAGAACAAGCTGCTTTCGGCGATGCGCTACGAGTTCGGTGGACACCTGGAAAAAGGCAGCCAGTGAGAGACCCAGATGGCCTTGAGCGAACCCAGATCCGACGCATTGGTATTTTTCGGCGCAACCGGCGATCTTGCCTACAAGAAGATTTTTCCGTCGCTGCAAGCCATGCTGAAGCGGGGCCACCTCGATGTGCCCGTCATCGGCGTCGCGAAGGCCGGCTGGACCCTCGACCAGCTCAAGGCCCGAGTACGAGATAGCCTCGAAAAGCACGGCGGCCTCGACGCCGCTGCGTTTGACAAGCTAGCCGGTCTTTTACGTTACGTAGACGGCGACTATGCCGATTCGACTACGTTCGACGCCCTTCGCAAGCAGCTCGGTTCGGCGCAGCGGCCGGCACATTATTTGGCGATCCCACCCGCATTGTTTGCAACCGTGGTGGAGCGGCTCGACACTGCCGATTGCACAAACGGCGCGCGCGTGATTGTGGAGAAGCCATTCGGGCATGATCTCGTCTCCGCACGCAACCTCAACAGGATTCTGCTCGCCAGGTTCGACGAAGATCACATCTTCCGCATCGACCACTATCTTGGAAAGCGACCTGTTCACAACATGGTCTTCTTTCGCTTCGCAAACGCGTTCCTGGAGTCGTTCTGGGACCGCAAGTTCGTGAGTAGCGTGCAGATCACGATGGCGGAGAATTTCGGCGTGCAGGGTCGCGGCGCGTTCTATGACCAAACCGGCACAATTCGCGACGTTATCCAAAATCATCTGTTTCAGGTTTTGGCCAATCTGGCGATGGAGCCACCGGCGCGATCGGACAGCGAATCGCTGCGTGACGAGAAGGCCAAGGTTCTCAGATCGATCCCGCCGATCGCTGAGAACGAATTGGTGCGCGGACAGTTTCGCGGCTACCGGCAGGAGCCGGGCGTTGCTCCGGAGTCGCAGGTGGAGACGTTCGCCGCGCTCCGGCTGGAGATCGACTCCTGGCGCTGGCAGGGAGTACCATTTTACATCCGTGCCGGGAAATCGCTTCCCGTGACTTGCACGGAGGTGATCGTACGCCTTCGTGAGGCGCCGCGGATCTTCCCCCATTGCGCCGCAATACCGAATTACTTGCGGTTTCGCATCAATCCCGACATGGCCATTGCTCTCGGCACGATGGTGATGGACGAGGATGATCGAGAAATCGGGGAGCCTGTCGAATTGCTGGCCAGCCGGCGCCCTGGCCCAGAGGAGATGGATGCATATGAACGCGTGCTCGGCGACGCGATGAACGGCGATCGGACGCTGTTTGCACGACAGGACTACGTCGAAGAAGCCTGGCGGATTGTCGATCCGGTCTTGAAGAAGACGACACCCGTCTACGAATACCATGCCGGAAGCTGGGGGCCTCACGAAGTGGACAAGAATGTCGCGCCGCCGGGCGGCTGGCACAACCCGACGGTACTGTAGCGCGGAGGGTGAGGAATGTAGATCGAAGCGCTCCTCGATCCCGGCTCTGTTGCTCGATGGCGGCGGCTCGCTGACGATGCACGCACGCCGGTTGGCGCGCCAGCGGCCATGTAATCGACACCCGCGGGAGGAAATCAACCATGACCGACGTCGAACTCGACCAACTCGCGATCAACACCATCCGCACACTGTCGATCGATGCGGTGCAGGCCGCGAACTCCGGTCATCCCGGCACGCCGATGGCGCTTGCTCCACTTGTCTATACGCTCTGGAACCAGGTCATGCGTTTCGATCCACAAGATCCGATCTGGCCCGGCCGCGACCGCTTCGTGCTGTCGAACGGCCACGCGTCGATGCTGCTGTGGTCGGTGCTCCACCTCACGGGCACGCAGGCCGTGAATGCCGAGTACGAAACGCTGGGCAGGCCCGCTGTCACCCTCGACGATATCCGACGCTTTCGCCAGCTTGGGAGTCACGCGCCGGGGCATCCCGAATACCACCTGGTGTCCGGCGTGGAAACGACCAGTGGCCCGCTCGGACAAGGCATTGCGACCAGCGTCGGTATGGCAATCGCGCAGCGCTGGCTCGCTGCGCGATACAACAAGCCGGACTTTGCCATCTTCGACTACGATATTTACGCCGTATGCGGCGACGGCTGCCTGATGGAAGGCATCAGCTCGGAAGCGGCGTCGCTGGCCGCCCACCTCGGCCTCGATAACCTGTGCTGGATCTACGACAACAATCATATCACGATAGAAGGCAGCACACGGCTGGCCTTCACGGAAGATGTAGCCGTCCGTTTCACTGGCTATGGCTGGAACATCCTGTACGTCAGTGATGCCAACGATATCGCGGGCATCGAACGGGCCTTGACGACGTTCCGCGACACGAAAGGCCGGCCGACGCTGGTGATGCTCAGTAGCCACATCGGATATGGCTCGCCACATCGTCACGATACTGCTGCGGCACATGGCGAGCCGCTCGGTGTTGAAGAAGTCAAACTCACTAAACGCGCTTATGGTTGGCCCGAAGAATCGAATTTCCTGGTGCCTGACGGCGTTCTCGAACAATTCGCCGCCGGCGTCGGGGTGCGAGGCGCAGAAGCCCATCGCAAGTGGCGGGAGCTGTTCGCCGATTACCGTTCAAAGTATCCAGCCCTGGCGACTGAGATCGACCAGATGCAACAGCGCACGCTTCCGCAAGGCTGGGACCGCGACCTGCCGGTATTCCCGCCGGATTCGAAGGGCGTTGCGGGTCGTGAGGCGTCGGGAAAGGTCCTGAACGTTCTGGCGCAAAACATTCCCTGGTTAATCGGCGGTTCGGCCGATCTGGGTCCATCGACCAAGACGCTCTTGACCTATGAAGGCGCAGGCGATCTTCAGGCCGCCACACCGGATGGCAAAAATTTGCATTTCGGCATCCGCGAGCATGCGATGGCGGCAATCCTGAACGGTCTCGCACTGTCGAAACTGCGGCCGTTCGGCGCGACATTCCTGATCTTCAGCGATTACGCTCGGCCCGCGATGCGACTCGCTGCGCTGATGGAATTACCGGTGGTGTTTGTTTTTACCCATGATGCCATGGGCGATGGCGAAGATGGCCCAACGCACCAACCGATCGAGCATCTCGCCTCAATGCGAGCAATGCCAGGTCTGACGCTGTTCCGGCCCGGGGATGCCAACGAAGTGGTTGAGGCCTATCGCTACATCATGCAGCTTCGTCATCGGCCAGCCTTGTTGGCGCTGTCTCGCCAACCATTACCGATCCTCGATCGCAGCAAGTACGCATCGGCATCCGGGGCGGCGCGAGGCGCCTACGTGCTCGCCGATCCTCCTGAGGGTAAGCCGGATATAATCTTGATTGCCACCGGCAGCGAGTTGAGTCTCGCGGCCGACGCTCATGAGAGACTTCGCTTGGATGGTATCCGCTCGCGTGTGGTCTCGATGCCGTCCTGGGATGTCTTCGAACGCGAGACCCAGGAATACCGCGATGCCGTCTTGCCACCTGAGGTCACGGCCCGCGTCGCAGTCGAGCAGGCGTCCACGTTCGGCTGGGAGCGGTACGTCGGGAGGACTGGCCGAGTCATTGGCATGCACACTTTTGGCGCTTCCGCTCCGCTGAAGGCGTTGCAGCAGGAGTTCGGATTCACCGTGGATCATATCATCGCAACGGTTAAGGCGCTGTTGCAGCCCTCGAATGCCGCATAGCATGGACGATGTCGGGCAAACCGGTCCGCCCCCTTCGGCTGAGCATGCAAGGCTTGCCGACTCCTCGCCCGATACTCCCGGCGACTGGAAAGCGATCGGGCCTTACGTCAGTGATCGGGCTTGGGGAACCGTGCGCGAAGACTACAGTGCCGATGGACAAGCCTGGCAATATTTCCCCCACGAACACGCGCGCTCGCGCGCTTATCGGTGGAACGAGGACGGTCTTGCCCGCCTTTGCGATCGATCGCAGCGCCTGTGTTTTGCTCTCTCCTTTTGGAATGGACGTGACCCCTTCCTGAAGGAACGTATCTTCGGTCTCAGTGGTCCAGAAGGAAATCACGGCGAGGACGCTAAAGAGTACTGGTGGTATATCGACGCAACACCGACCAGCTCGTGGCTTCGTTGGCGTTACCACTACCCCCAAGCGGAGTTTCCCTACGCCTTGCTTCGGCAGGAGAACGCAAGGCGCAACAGGGACGAGCCCGAGTTTGAACTCCTGGATACCGGTATTTTCGAAGGGGATCGTTACTGGCAGATCACGGCGGATTACGCCAAAGCATCACCTGACGACATATGCATGCGCATCAGCGTTCGAAACGCCGGACCCGATCCGGCTGAGCTTCAGGTGCTTCCGACACTGTGGTTCCGCAATCGCTGGTCCTGGGAGGCTGGCATCGCACGGCCGATTATCCAGGCGGCTACTGAGACTGGCAACGTCGGCGCGATCGCTGAAGAAGAACTGCTTGGCCGCTGGCGCTTCACTGCCGGGGTGGATTCGGCCGGAAAGCCGCCGTCGCTACTGTTCTGTGAAAACGAAACCAATGCCCGATACCTGTATGGCGTCACCACTGAGCAGACCTATCCAAAGGACGGCATCAACGACCATGTCGTTCACGGTGCGGCGACCGTAAATCCTGCGAGGCGGGGTACAAAAATGGCCTGCTGGTATCGCCTCAAAGTCGCCGGCGGCGAAACGGTCGAGCTCAGGCTTCGCCTGGCACGTGATGGACGCGACCAGGCCGCGAACCTCGGAGCAGACTTCGAGCGGATCCATACCGACCGGAGGCGCGAAGCCGACGAGTACTATACCGCGCTGACTCCTGACGACGCGAGTGAGGAGGAGGCCGTAGTAATGCGGCAGGCGTTCGCTGGCATGCTGTGGAGCCAGCAGTTTTACCATTACGACGTCGCGCGCTGGCTCGACGGCGACATCATAGGTCCGCCCGAACCACGTGCGTCCGGTCGCAACGCGGGCTGGCGCCATCTCAACAACCACGACATCATCGCCATGCCCGACAAATGGGAATATCCATGGTATGCCTCATGGGACCTCGCCTTCCATTGCGTGGTGCTGGCGCACATCGACCCCTCAGCAGCGAAACATCCACTGCTGCTGCTGGCACGCGAATGGTACATGCACCCGAACGGCCAGTTGCCGGCGTATGAATGGAATTTCGGAGACGTGAATCCGCCAGTTCAGGCGTGGGCCACGCTTGCGGTGTTCCGGATCGATGGTGGCACCGATTTCGACTTTCTGGCTCGCGCGTTTCAAAAGCTCTTGATCAATTTCACCTGGTGGGTAAATCGAGAAGACGCGTGTGGCGACAACGTGTTCGAGGGCGGCTTTCTCGGGCTCGACAACATCGGCCCGTTCGACCGCTCGCAAATGCACCCTGACGGCGATGTACTGGAGCAGTCGGATGGCACCGCCTGGATGGCTAAGTTCTGTCTCAACATGCTGGAGATGGCACTCCTGCTTGCCAACCACGAGCCTAGCTACGAGGACGTCGCGGTAAAGTTCTTCGAGCATTTCGCCCTAATCGCGGCCGCTATGAACAAGCTGTGGGACGACCAAGACGGCTTTTTCTATGATCGGCTTCGCAAGCGCGACGGCTCGACTTTCACGGTGCGCGCACGTTCTATGGTTGGACTGTTACCAATCTTTGCGGCCGTCCAGCTCGATGCAGCGCTGTGGGACCGACTGCCGATGTTCCGCAAGCGCGCGCGCTGGTACATCGATAACAAGCCTGGCCTTACAGAATTCCTGCACACGCCTGCGACCAATGGACGCCCTCGGCTGATCTCGCTGGTGGGCAAGTCGCGCATGAAGCGGATTCTCGCGTGTATGCTCGACGAATCGGAGTTTCTCTCACCTTACGGGCTACGCTCGTTGTCGCGTTACCACCGTGAGCATCCGCTCGTCGTTAACATGGACGGACATGTCGCTCGTCTCGACTATGAGCCAGGCGCATCTCGGACCGCTCTGTTCGGCGGCAATTCCAACTGGCGCGGACCGATCTGGTTTCCGCTCAATTTTCTCGCGATCGATTCGCTACGACATCTTCATACCAACCTTGGCGAAGATTTTACCGTTGAACTGCCGACAGGATCGCGTAGGCAGGCAAGTCTCGAGCAAGTGGCCGAAGAGCTCGAGCGCCGACTGCTCAGATTGTTCCTCCGAGACTCAGACGGCCGACGACCAGCACTGGGATCGGATTCACGCTTCCAGCGCGATGGGGCATGGCGCGATTCTTTGGTATTCTACGAATACTTTCACGGCGATACCGGTGAAGGACTTGGCGCTTCGCATCAGACCGGATGGACGGCTCTGGCCGGTGCACTGGTGGCCAATCGGCGGTTTCGAAGTGGTCGGAAGTAACAGTGGAAGATCGCCTCGCTGCGCGGTTTTCGCGATTGCATTCGACCGCACAAGCATCGCTTGGGAAAAAAATGAATTGGCCGATCGCTTCGCAGATCACCAGCGCGTTTCCGTCAGGCGGCATACAACATAACAACGTTAATCGCCTTCTGCTGATGTCTAGCTCCGAGCACCATCTCTCTAGCGTTCCGATGGCTTTCCTAATTTCCCGACAGGATTGACCAACTTTGCGCGCCGCCCTCCTCGCCCTCACCGCTCGTCGCGGCCTCACCGGCCTTCCCGCTCTATCCTCAGGCCAGGTGTGCACCGCGCGTTGCGTCACACCATCCCGCGTGACGGTCGTACCTTCCGTGTGCTAGACCGCGCCATCAACATTGATGGAGCGGCGCCTTGGCCAAGAAGACAAAGAAGACTGTTCGTCGCGAGTGGACTGCTGCCGATATCAGAGACTTGAAGGCGCACTCCAAGGCGCGGACGCCTGTCGTCAAAATAGCCAAGATGACCAAGCGAACCGAGGGCGCGCTCCGTCAGAAGGCGCTCGTATTGGGAGTTGGTTTAGGCCATCAGCGGTGATTGGACCGCTGGCTTGATCGCACCAAGTTCGTTGAGCGAGCCCGCCAGAATTCGATATTGTTTTAACGCTCGCATCTGCCGATCAGGTGCAGACTGCTGCGTCCGTCAGGGCTGCCGGAGAGCTTTTGCGGCCTTTGGGTTGAGGGCTCGCCTTCCCAGCCCCGGCGGGCCCTCCTCAGTAAGAACAGCTGACGCATTTAATTGTCTCAAAGTGTGACATCGACGACATTGCGCCCCGCCCCGCGCTGTAGGCTTCATCTCGCCGGGGCTGGACCCATATTTCACTTATAAATTTTAACCCGGCAGCAGGCCGCAGTGGTTCGCCGCTGCGGCCTTTCTGTTGAACAACACAATGGGCGCATCACCCGATTCGTAGATTTTCCGCCGAGTCTTTTCCGCGATTGTTCACGACGTCGAAACTAACCTTGGCTCCCTCTGCGAGTGAGGTGAAACCAGCCTTCTCGACTGCCGAGATATGGACAAACACATCTTTGCCGCCGTTGTCAGGTTGAATGAACCCGTAGCCCTTCGTCGGGTTGAACCACTTTACCGTCCCCATTGCCACTTAACTTCTCCATTTTCCAAAAAGCAAAACTAGTGCCCGAATTTCGACGAAAGAAAGGCTGGTCGCAACCGCGCTCATGCGCCGGAGGTGTACGCGAGCCGAGGATGTCGTTTTACGTCGTGTGAACCTCTTCACATGGGTATGACATCAAGACGGTTAATCTCCAGTCGCTGGCGAGAGGTTTCAGTTACAGCGGGAGGCGGCCGTGGCAGCAGACACAAAGGCGGACGACTGGTTTATTGCTGCGCACGTGCTGAGGGTACGCACGTCGTCGGGCACCGCATCGATATCGTTTAAGATTGGCAGCAGAGTAGCTAATATCGCAGCACTTTTAGGTTGCTCCGGTCCAATCTCTGGAAGCGGTGTTTCGGACACGGACTTCCAACTAGATTCGCAACTTATGCGCAACATCAGCGGTCCATGGTCATTGAAGGACGTCAAGGGCCACCGAGGTGACGTCACGCAAAACGTGTCATTTTTTCCTGATGCGTTGTCGGGCGCGGCGTTTAATAAGAGCGGAAGCGTCTTTTTTAATTTCGAGATACCAAACCCGAGCTCCATGACCTTTACGATCAAGGGCCAGTGGATGGTAAAGATGGTCCTCAATCTTGGCACGACGTTTGTAATTTAGTCCGATCCTCGCGTCTTGACATGAAAGTTAGTCGAACAGGTCATCGGCTTCTTCCGCTGGGCACACGCCTTCGCTTGTCGGGCAGTTCCTCCCTCATTTAGCCAACACTAAGGTTTCTTGCCTCGGTTTTCCTTTTCCGGTGTCCTGACGGCGCGGCCCGTCAGTTATGGGAAGCAACCAGCTGCGCACACCGAGGACACACGCCGTCGGCCGCATCCGTGAGTTGGCGCACAATCTCCTCCATGAGATCTTCACGCTCCCAACACGTGCCGTCACTCCGGGTGATGCTTCTGGCGCGGTAATAAGCATGGGTTTCGGCGTCGCTGTCTCCGACGCGGATCATGACCTCTGGATGGAAAGGACAGAATGCTATAGCACGCGTTGTCAGCAATGCATAGCGCATGGTCGATTCGAGATCGTCGGTGAGGTGCGGCATCATAGCCTCCTACTTCGGGCCGCAAGCGTCTGTGAGCGCGCAAGCAAAGGCGCAGCTAAATTCTGACTCTCCCTTGCGCGCTTGACCTCGGCGTCCTCAGCGTCGCGCGGCACAATGCACTGCGCGACGCCATAGCGATTACTTTCGCTCCGCGTCAGCCTCCTGCTCAAGCCGCACAATATGTGCGCGCAGCGTGTCAAACCGCTCCTCGGCAACGTCGCTGAATAGCGGGTCATTGTGACTCGTTGCGACTGAAGCGATCTCAGTCCAATCTTGAGGCTTGAGAACCTTAAGTGCCACGGGAAAAAAATCGCGATCTTCCATCCTCATGTGACGGCGCTCGTGTGCGATAAAATCCCGAACGATAAGATCCACATCTTCGCGCAGAATCTCACGTTCCGCGAGAACGCTGTCGACCGCCTGAGCGACGCGGCGTAAAAGTTGGGCCCCTTTCTGGTGTTCGCGAGCTAGATCGCCGACCTTCGCAGCAGCAGCCGGATCTCGTGCCCCTCAGCTTGGCAAATACCAAGTCTTCCTGAGGATGATGATAAACTTCTGGGTAGACTTCGAAGTAACTGATAACCGCGTGAATGACTTCGTAGTCAGCACGGTCGCCGCGGTCGAATACCTCGAGTTCCCGCTCGAGGATGGCCAGCAGCTTCTCAATGTTGAGATGCTCTTTGGATAAGCGCTCTATGATCATGGCAGAGCTCCATAAACCGCTCTCAACATAGTCTTTGGTCCGGTGTCAGCATTTGCGACAGATCAATCCGAGATAACTTAAATCGGCCGTCGGCTTTCCCGACGGCAGTCTCAGCCGCGCCCTCAACTCCAGCTCAACCTCGACCGGCTCCTTGTCGCAACCGATCAGCGACACCGTGGCCCGCGACCAAGTGGACATGCGCGGAATTTCGATCGGCCAAGCGCTGCAGCCAACGCGATCTTCAGGTCGCGCAGTTCGTACGGGTCGTGCGGGCCGCGCCGCATGTCGAGGCCTTATTAAAATATTCGGATCGCCTCGGCGTCGGTCGTTCGAAAATCCCACGCTGCGGAGAACGGCGCGAGAAAAAGGCAGTTTCATAAAGGCCCCTCCTCTCATGTAGACGCATCACGACCTTCTGAGGTTGCGAGAACTCGACGACCGGCTCGCTTCCGCACCTGAAACCGGGCTGGAGGCGCTTCGGGCGCGCGGTCGCGTCCTGCTCATCTGCGAGGCACTTGCCGAGCATGGCCGTTACTTCGACGCAGGAGTTTCTGCATGAGATTTACCGAAATCAACCTGTTCGGTGTCTACGTTGCGCCGGTCTCAATCTTGATGATCGGAGCCTGGATCATCACCGTCATACTCCGTCGGATCGCTAACCGCGCGGGTTTGCTGCGGCATGTCTGGCATCCCGCGCTGTTCGTGTTTGCCGTGTACATCATGGTTCTCGCGTCCTCGATCCTGATCCTTGCCGAGTGAGTTGTCATGACCGTAGCTGAAGTCACATCAAAGCGTACCGAAACGGGCGACGACCACGACAAGACCGCCCCGTCGCCTCCGCCGGAATCGCGCGCTGTCAGGCAGCGCATAACGATGGGTCCATTTCTGATCACGCTGGCAGCGGTCGTGCTTGCCGGGCTGCTCGGTTGGAAGATGTGGGACGCCTACATGGGAGCACCGTGGACGCGCGACGCGACCGTGCGCGCCTATGTGGTGACGATGGCCCCCGAGGTCGCCGGGCGCATCGTCGAGCTACATGTGGTCGACAACAAATACGTTCACAGGGGTGATCTGCTGCTGGTGATCGATCCCACCAACTACAGGATCGCGGTCAGCCAATCCGAGGCAGCGGTGCAGCAGGCGCAGGCGAACGTGCATAGCATCGACGCTCAAATGAACGTCCAGCAGGCACAGATCAATGCAAGCAAGGCACAATTACGGCTGGGGCGCGCCGCGCTCGTATTTGCACAGCAACAGGCCCAACGTTACCAAAAACTGGCGAAGGACGGTTATGGCACCGTTCAGAATGCCGAGCAGTTTACGTCCCAGCTGCATCAGCAGGAGGCGACGGTGCAGTCTGCGCAGGACAGCCTCAATCAGGCGCTGCGGCAGGTCGAGACGCTGAAAGCGCAGCGCCTGAGTGCCGAGGCAGGTCTTGCGCAAGCCAAAGCCCAGCTCAACCAGGCGCAGGTGAACCTCGAACGCACGCGCATTCTCGCTCCCGTCGACGGTTACGTGACGAACTTGCTGGCGCAGCTTGGCGACTACATCAATGTCGGCGTAAACACCATTTCTCTTGTCGACGCCGATTCATTCTGGGTCGACGGATATTTCGAGGAGACGAACCTTGCTCCTATCCGCGTGGGCGATCCGACTCAAATCAAGCTGATGGGTCACGCTCAAATCGTGCGTGGTCACGTCGACAGCATCGCCCGCGCAATCAACGTCGCGAACGCGCAGCCCCAACGGTCAAGGCGTTGCGACCGTCAATCCCATATTCACGTGGGTACGCCTGGCCCAACGCATCCCGGTTCGCATCCATATCGATGAGGTGCCCCCGGGCGTCGTGCTCACGGCCGGCATGACTGCCACGATTGAGATAGACGATCGAGGTCGTGCCTCAACCAGGTGAGGCACAGGCCTGTTGGGTCAACGGCTAGAACAACGTGGGCAGCCACGCAGCAATCCACCACCGAACCAAGGAGACAGACAGGTGGCTTTATCTACCGAATCGCAGTCTTGGTTGTCGTGCGAGGCAGTAGGGTGACCACTCTGATCGCGCAGATGTCCGATTTGCTCGCCCCAATATCCAAATCTACGACGCGCGCATAGCCGGCCCCAATGGGTCTGCACGCGGTATCTCGTTGGTGTGAACGGTGCAGAAACAAAGGCAGTGGCGGAGAGAGTGTCAGTCAATCCCCATTGATATATAAACTGTTTTTCATTCTAGCATGTGGGAACCTACGGTCTTGGCTACCAGCCAATGGCCCATCCGATGGTAGCTCATCCACGTTCTAAGCCTGTCAGGCAGGGTATGCCGTTCGATCCAGGTCGCCGTGCCCGCGAGGATCCGCATGCCCTGAATGGCGGTCCACTCCCGCTCCGTGTCCAAACAAGATGGAGAATATACAAGCCGGGTAGCTTCCAAAAATGTTCGCCACGAACGAGCTCGTTCGGCGGGACGCTGATCAGTCAACGGGCCGTGACGTGCTTCGAAGTGGCTAGTCGGTTCGACCTCTCTCACCCCGCGCTTTTAACTTCGCGAACCGCCGCTCCTAACCGCATGGCTCGCAGCGGCTGCGAACCGACCAGGGCGAGCGCCATAAACCTTCGTATCGGTCCGTGCCCCCTTTAGATGCCCGACGTTTACCAACGTTCAGTTGAACCGCTGATCGCAATCGTCTTGGCTAGGGCATGCGGTAGCGCTCCCGCTATCGCTGCCCTCCTTGGGCGTTTCCTCCCTAGACTTGGGCCGCTTGTGGCAACGCAGGCGGCCTTTCTTTCGAGCGCTGACGGGGTCTCTTTGAAGTCCACGGCCCGCGAGGCCTCCTAACTCAATGCTGCCTTATGCCCTCCGCAGGGCTTCGTCCGGTTGAATTATCTCCCTACATCGATAACGCACTTGCGCCTCTCTTTGGAGTTGCGTCACTTCCTCCCTTCCTCGGCCCTGCGGCCCGGCCTAAGACATATGCCCTCCTAGTTCCGCTTAGTTCAGTCCAGACTCAGAGCAGCGGAACGGGCGAATGAAAAAGGGACGATGCAATTTGTCCGGGATGCGGAGCCGGATTTCGCAGGCTCGAATTTATCTTCCAGGAGAGCGGAGAGCTCGCGCTACTCGAAACTCACCTCTTTCCGTACTCGGTGAAAACGTAGTCGCGGTTCTGCACCACCGTGTGGCATGCGAACCCGCACTTTGCGTCGTTTTCCTGCGGCGGACTATCCGCTAAGGTGGCGGGCCTGAACGCGTCGGACGCCGCGTCATACTCGAACGCGCCCCATCCCCATCCGCCGCTGTCCGCGAACCTCTTGCTGTCCTTCACCATGAAATCAACATCATGCTGAGTACCTGGCACGGTTGGCTGACCGGGGTAGGCTTCTTGCTTCTTCGGGTTCCAATGAATTTTCGCCATCTTGGCGCCGTCTGGGAAAGGCTTGCCGTTGTCAGGCACGCCTTGCTTGTAGGCGTCGATCATTGCCGCATTCCCCACGATCACCGCGACCTTGCCTCCGTTCTCACTGATCGCGATCACTGGCCAGTCCTCGTATCCCCTAAACTCAGAGAAGGCGAGCCCATTCGGTACCTGCACAGTGTACTTGTCCTGTGCGGAAATCGCGACACCAGCCGCCAAGACCGCGATCGACAGCGAAATACTTAGACTGATCAGCGTGGCTCTTTTCATTGTCGCTTCTCCCTCACACGGTTTAGCGGCAGATGACGATCGACAAGGACTGCGCCGACCGTTTCTCACGAAGAGCATGATTAGAGCATGGATTTGCGCGTTGCGAAATGGGTCCGATGCAACGGTGCATGGCCGCTGTGGGTCAAAAGCAGTCGATGCCGACTATGCCGGGCGATTTGTGTTTTACCCTCGGAAGCTGGCGTTATGAGCGCACGCCCCTCGCCTTCTCAAGATCGTTGAGGAGTGAAAGGAGACCAACAACTTGCACTTCCTGTCGCCGCGGACCTCGCGGGATTTGGCGGAGCGAATCGAGCGCGCAATGCGGGCCGAGCAGACAGACATCCGAACAGCAGCACTGACGGGGTACGCGGGACGCGGATAGAAAAAAAGCCTGTTCGCAGGAGGGAGGCGCGCCTCACTGCGGCCAATCCTTGTAGAGCGTGATGCCGAGCATGATCAGTGAGCCGACTGCGACCGCCAACGGGCAGATAAACGGCAGCTCTTCCAGCACGCCAATAACGACCGCCCGGACGCGGAGAGTTCTCTTCATATGCGCAAAGCGCGAGCCTGCCGCACCCATCGGACATCTCCGGTTGGCCCCCAGCAGCAGCTGGTCTCACTCTTCAGCACGAAGCGATCTCCGGCTATTGCCCCTTCGGATGTATCCCTAGATCAAGGTGAAGGAACCCTTGCAAGTCTCACGTCCGCTTTGCTCACAGAGGCGACGTTGAAGCCGACATGACTGCATGTTGGCCTTGGGCCAATAGGTGACATTCGAAACGACAGAGACCGCCATCTAGCCGGCCTCTGGAATTAGTGAATCTTAATTTCCTCCAAGGGAAGCCGCAACTCCACAGCGCGCTCCTCTCGGTCCTTCTTGCGGAACTCCACTTCTCGCCGCTCGAATTTAATTAGCTCCTTCCGAACTTCCTCCAAGAGATGGTCTCGCGGCGTCATTCCTTGTTGGTTATGCTGCGTCATCACTTGCTCCCGAACTAACGCCACAAATTACAGAAATCTGGAATCGCGGAAAGGTTCATTGCCATAGATTGCGGATTTATGACGGCATCGCGCCCATAGAATGTCGTCTTTTGATTTGTCCTTATGGCGGTTCATTGGGGCGACTGACCCAAGCATCCTTCGGTTTCCAAACATGGGGGTGACCACATCGCGGGCATTTGAGAGGGATTGCAATATCGGGCAAAGTTTCAAAAATGACAGTTTTCGCGCCAAATCCAGTCGGTACAATCCGCCCCGTACCGGGACAGTGGAAGGAATGATGCGAACCGAACGTCCGTTGAGGGTTATCGCGTCGCTTTTTCAATCGGTCAGCTACTTCCGGTCTGCCTTTGATTTCAGACCTGACGCTCCACAGCGCTGACTGACGGGATGAGATGGGCCACTTGCTGCCGCGAGCAGATGCGGCGAACTATCTTATGAGACCGGACAATGGTTGATTGGAGGGTTGCGGCCGAAAAGAAGCACGACGTTGGGACGCCCTACATGCCGCCGATAACGCGCCGCTTGAGATGTCGGATCGATCCGAAGCAGAGCCCCTACACCTCCATGGAAGGGACCTCTCGTCTCCGAGCGCAAGTAACTAACCGCCGACGAACGTGACCGTCTCGTCGAGCGGGGCGCGGCCCGTACGGGCGTAACTCACCGTGGGGTCCACGTACCCGATCGACATGCCGCAGAAGAGGATGAGCCCGTCCGAGGGTGACAGGACCTCCGCGACCGTCTCGCGAACTTGCGACCACGCCATCTGTGGGCAGCTGTGCAGCCCTTCGGCGCGGAGCAGCAGCATGACGGTCTGCAGATACATGCCGACGTCGGCCCATTGGGGCCGGCCCAGGTCGCGGTCGATGTAGCAGAACAGGGCGGCGGCCGCGCCGAAACAGTTCCAGTTGCCGATGGCCGCCCGCTGGCGCGCCTCCCAGTCCTCGCGCGCAATGCCGAGCGCGCTGTAGCGCTCCTTGCCAAAGGCGGATCGGCGCTCCCCGTACGGGGACTTCAGCGCGGGCGGGTACATCTCGTACTGCCGCTCGTCCCAGGGGTCGCCGTGGCACACGCGCTCGACGGCGCGCGTCTTGAGCTCGGACAGCGGCGCGCCGGTCAACACGTAGATGTTCCACGGCTGGATGTTCGATCCGGACGGCGACCAAGCCGCGGCGGACAGCACGCGCTCAAGCACCTCCCTCGACACAGGCTCGTCTTTGAATCCGCGTACCGCCCGTCGGCTTGTGACTGCCTCATATACATCCATGATGTTCGCCTCCCTGCCGTTGGGCATCCGTTTCGTTCAAACGCATGCGGTCGTCTGGTTCGGCCCTAACCCAATAAGCGGTCAGTACTCCCAGGGGCCCGGTACCCAACGAAAGACGTCGCCGTCGACTGCCACATGGCAGACGGATGGGAACGAAAGGTGAGTGGCCACCAGCGACTCGCGGTTCGCCGCCAGCTCCCGCAAAAGACGGACCCGGACGCGGGCCGCCTCCTCCGGATCGTGTTCGAAGCCGTTGTACCAGTCGGGATGCTCGAACCCGACCTGGAACACGGCGTCGCCGGCGAACGTCAGCCGGTCGCTGCCGGATGCCAGACGGACCACGCTGTGCCCGGGGGTGTGGCCGCCGGTGCGTGTGACGAGCACCCCCGGCACCACTTCGTGCTGTTCCTCGAACGTCCGCAACTGACTCTCGTACTCTTTCAAGAACCGCTTGGCCGTCCGCCGAAGCGCGTCCGGGAACCCCGGCGGCATGGAGACGTGGGAGAAATCGGGCGACTCCCAGAACTTGGTTTCGGCGGCCGCCACGTGGACCCGCAGTTCCGGACGCAGCCGCTCCCTCACTCCGTCGATGAGCAACCCGCCAACGTGGTCCATGTGCAGGTGGGTGAGCACCACGTCGGTCACGGATGCGAGATCGATGCCGGCGGCCTCCAATCGTTGGACCGTGTGCCCGGCCCGTGGCAAGTCCGGAAACTCCGCTCCCATCCCCGCGTCGACGAGTATGGTCCGGTCGCCGCTACGCACCACGACAACGTTCAGCGCCCACTCGAGCACATCCACCGGCAGAAACATGTCCTCCAGCCAGGCCGCCCGGACGGCCGGATCAACGTTGTGGCCCAACATCGCGCCTGGCAGCGATAGCACCCCATCGCTGACCACCAGCACGTCAATGTTACCGACCTTCAGCGCGTAGCGCGACGGAACCAACTCGGGCTCCGGTCGACCGTGGATGTACTTCTCGCTTACCTTGTCGGCGCAGGATTTGACCGAGGGATGTGGGGTGTTGCCCAAGCTCGTGTTTGTGTCCAGGCTCATATTTGTCTCCTGTTGTTCGCCTTACCTTTCGTGGACTTGCGTTGCCGTAACAATCACTGCGCGGGCACGACCGCCGGGGCACCTTTGTCCTTGATCATGAGCACCAGGAATTTCGCCGGCTGGGTGCTGCTCGCGTTCCGGTCGACGACATGAACATCAGCAGGGCCTTCATAGAAGGACTGTCCCGGTGTCAGTGTCACCGGTTGTCCACCCTTCAGCTGCATCACGACGGAGCCCTCCAGCACGTATACAAACGCATGTGCATTGTGTCGGTGGATAGTGCTCGACCCGCCGGGCGCATGCTCGACAATGATCATCAGAGCTTCCCTTCCAGGATTCTCCGGAAGATCCTTAGACATGAGTGACGTGACCTTGGGCTCCTGAGCCACGGCCGTGCCGATCATGAGGCACAGAAGAACCAACGCAACGAGTTTGATCGTCATGGTCGCCTCTTTTCTTCGTTGCCGGGGATCCGCTCGCGACAGACTGGGCTTGCCTCCGATGTGGGATCAGGCTTTTGCTTGCGAGCGGCGAAGCCATTCGTCCAGACCGATGCGCCCGAGGCGCGCCTCGCCGAGTGGCACCAGCGATTTCTCCTCGACCCGACCGCCGCCATACCGCGCCTCGGGGTCGCTCACGACCTCGCGCGGGTCGCCGATCGCCTTCAGATAGCGGGCGACGATTTCGTTGAACGGTGCTCGTTCCGGGCCGGCGATCTCGACGATGCCATTTCGCGGCGCCGCGAGCGCCACTTCGGCGACGTTGGCAGCAACGTCGTCCGCCGCGATGGGTTGGAACAGGACCGGCGGGAGCCTGACTCTGTTTCCAACTGCGCTTAGATCGGCAATGCCGCGAAGGAATTCCAGGAACTGGGTCGAACGGACGATGGTGTATGGGATACCGGAGGACTTGATCAATTTCTCCTGGGCGACCTTGGCGCGGAAATAGCCATTGTCTGTCCGGTCGATTGCGACGATTGATAGTGCGACATGGTGCCGGACGTTCGCTGCCGCCTCCGCCGCGAGAAGGTTACGGCCAGACGTCTCGAAGAATTCCAGCACCGCCTTGTCTTCAAATGAGGGCGAATTGGCGAGGTCGACCACCACCTCCGCGCCGGCCGTTGACTCCTTGAGACCCTCGCCGGTGATGGTGTTGATACCGCTGTTGGGCGAGGCGGCGAGGACTTCGTGGCCACCCTGACGCAGAATCGCGACGGTCTTCGAGCCGATCAGGCCGGTGCCGCCGATGACGACGATCTTCATGATCACCCTCCCTTGTTAACGACTGGAAGGCGGAAAGTGAGAGTGCCGCGAGTTTTCGGTCCGCATTCTAGGTGCCCAGAATTACGGGTTCTTTCCCGAAGCAGCTGTGCTTTGCCTGATCCTGCTGCAAGCTTCCGAATGCGATATTTTATTCTGTGCCGGATTTTTTGGTCAGGCTCGCTGAACGATGCACTGGCACATTCGCATCCGGGCGTTGAAATCACTCTGAAAATCATCCTACCACAGGGCTCTCACCAACAGCCGCGCATCCCCTTCCGAGTCTAGACCGCCGCTCGCCGATCCCGGATAATGGGCGGCGACCTCGCGGCGAGACGAGTGATTTGTCCGATCCAACCCGACGGATGGGCCGGCCCAATGACATTAGTAAGTATGTACGGACAGAAGCTCGGGCAGACGTTGCATCTGAAGGACGCGCCCTCGCTGATCACGCGCTCCCTGCGTAGCGCCGAACTCGCGGTTACCGAAACTCGAGATGACAACCCCCTGCCGGGTCTTTCCGGCTCGTTTCCTTCCGAGGATGCCTATCTCGTCAGCCTCAAGTTTCGCGATTACGAAAATGTCTCGGTTGTTGTGTCGCCGGGGCCCGCCAGAGCGGCGGATGATTACCGGAAGGCGACCTCGCTGAAATCGATCGAGACCAGCAGCATGTCCGTGATGGGCCTGCGATCAGGACCGCGCGCGTAGGCGCGCCGTATGCTCGGCAGACGAATGCCATCCGCTTCGATATAGCCAAATGTGAGTTGGGCGGCCGGAAGACCTCCCGCGATGTTCACACTGTAATCGTGACGGCGCAGCATCATGTCCTCGCCGAAAAAGAAGTCCTGGACCGCGCAGTGGGTTTCCATCCAGCCGGGGAAGTAGGCGCGCAGCACGCGCCATGGCTCTGCCCCGTCCCGCCAGGCATCGGTCTCTTCGACACGGACCAGGAATGGCGTCGTGAGATAGGTCCACACGGCTTCGCCGTTGAAGTAGGCGCGGTGCAGGGGATCCCAGGGCGTGTGCATCTGGTGTCCGGCAAAGGAATCCCGGGGCGCGTAGCGCTCGGCGACCAACGCACCGTCAAGCTTTTCGATGGCGATCCGGTCCGGCGTGAACATCGTGCGCTGATCGGAAGCTCCGAAAGGCGTGATGGAAGAGCGCTCCTCGTGCAGCCACACAGTCATGCGCCGCGGATTGCGATCCTGCATCAGGCCTTTCAGCGGGAAGAGGCCACCACCGGTGACGATGGTGGCCTCAACCTTGCTGTGTCGCCGCCAGCGTTCCAGACCGCCGTGCGCTTCGAGGACTTGGCCAAGCAACGTGCTCATGGATACCTCATGTCTTCAGGATGGACGGATCGACCGGCATCTTGCGCAGCCGCTTGCCCGTCGCCGCAAAGATCGCATTGCTGATCGCAGGGCACGATCCTCGACGTCCCCGTTTCGCCCAAGGAGTCTCGCCGCCTGACTCTACACCGCAGCAAATGCATCGCTGTTTCGACCGCCCTCGCGCGAGCCGACCGCAATCGCGGCATCGTAGCTTGCGCCGAAAATTCAGCGCGTACCTCCCCCGGTGCGGACAGACGGCAATGTGCGGGGGCGGCCATTACGCCAACCTTTTGTATGTCAGACGCGCAGCGCACTTATTCAGTCCGATCTTTGATCTAGAATCCACTCGAGCGGGCGCGGACGGAAGTCAAGCTCGCGCCTGGCTTTCTCGTTCGAAGCGCCCCTAAGCCTCGTCGCGTAATAGACTGCGTCGCGGCCTGACGCCCGAAGCGCCTCTTCTTCGCTGACGCGAGGTGGCGCAGGTGCTCCTGCAGCACGCGCGAACGCCGTCAACCACAAGTGCTGAGGCGACGGGTTTCCGTCGACGATGTTGTACGCTCCCGGCGGACAGTCCAGCGCGGCAGCGGTCGCCCCAGCCGCATCGTCAATATGCACGAAGCTGTAGACGCCCTGGCCCTCACCGATAATCGGAACCTGCTGTTGCCGCACCTGATCACCAATATCGCCCTCGCGCGGGTACCAGGTGCCGGGGCCGTAGAAGAACTCATTCACCTGTGAGTCGATTTCTCCAGATAGAACGTACGCAAAGACGAAAGCCGATTTTGCATGGGCGTGCGAAGCCGACGCTCCCCCCCGGCACTGGTCAACGAATTGGACGAACAGTGATTTGCCGGGAATATTGGATATCGCCAGATTGAAGTACGGCGTGACAGTTTCGCCGTCTTCAGCAGCAGCAGGCATTGCGGTCGCTATGGCGACAGCAGCGCACGGAATCTGATATTCATTGTACTCGTTCTCCTTTGCTTCTCTTGCGGCCACGCCGCCGCCACGCCACGCACCTGAACTCGCCCCGCCTCATGTCAGCGCCACGTTGGAAAGCATCGTGTTGGCAAATACTAGCATTCCGGAAGGGGGAGCGGGTGCGGCATTTGCTGCACGACCAATGTCCGAATCGGGTCAAAAAGCGAAGAACTCAGAGTGAGCAAATCCAGTCCGCTCCGCCCCACTAAGCGGACCTCAGTGAGGAGTTTGTCACTTCGCATTTGGGCCAATACCGACCATGAGTTCACTTTCGCCGACTACCATCCCTGACGAACCTGGGGCATCACAGGGAGGTCGCGCGCTAATCGCGGATCACTTCGATGGCCGAGCGCTGGGGCCCTGGTTCAACAAGCTGCGCCGAGCAAGGATCGCTGAATTTGGCGGCGTGCCGTTCGCAAGTGGAGTAAAATCGTCAAGGCGAGCGGCAAACATCAGGCGTTAGAGCCCTGTGCGTGAGTGGGTTCGAGAGTTCCGCGAGTATGTGCGAGCCTACCGGCCTATGTCTCGGCCAACCTTTTGTGGGTCAGAGCGACGCATCGCAGTTCACTAGTCTAGGAGCGGGCTTGTAAACGAGGAGGCCGAACATGACTGCAATCTCCTCTTCACCGACCCGGCGCAGCCTCCTCGCAGGGGCAGCCGCAACTGGTGCCGTCAACTTGCTTCCAATACATTTCGTCGCCGCACGCGCGCAATCGAAGCAAGGAGGGTCCCCGTTTGGTACGACCAAAGCCGACGCAATTCTTCCCTTCCGCGTCAATGTCCGGGGTGAAGACCTCGCCAATCTCCGCCGGCGCCTCGCGTCCACGCGCTGGCCCACCAAAGAGCTCGTTGAGGATCGGTCGCAGGGTGTGCAGCTGGCGACGCTGCGGGCGCTCGCCCGCTACTGGTCGACTGAGTACGACTGGCGCAAGTGCGAGGCACGGCTGAACGCGCTGCCACAGTTCACGACCGTGGTCGACGGGGTGAAGATCCATTTCGTCCACGTCAAGTCCCGGCATGAGAACGCGCTGCCGCTGATCATGACGCACGGTTGGCCTGGCTCGGTCATCGAGCTCCTCGATACCGTCGGTCCCCTGACTGACCCGACCAAGTATGGTGGCACTCCCGACGATGCATTCGACCTGGTGCTGCCGTCCTTGCCTGGCTACGGTTTCTCGGGTGAGCCGACCGAACTCGGCTGGGACACCGCCCGCATCGCGCGTGCGTGGGCGGTGCTGATGGATCGCCTCGGCTACACGCGCTACGTCGCCCAGGGTGGCGACGTAGGAGCGGCAGTAACGGATGCGATGGGGCGCCAGGCACCCAAGGGACTTCTCGGCATCCACGTCAACTTGCTCGCGGGTGTGGCGGCAATGTCCGACAAGCTGCCCGCGGAATCCGAGAAGGAACGCGCGGCGCAGAAGGCGGCCGCGACGTTTAGGGCGAGTGGCTTTGGCTACTTCCTGGAGCAGTCGACGCGGCCACAGACGATCGGCTACTCCCTGCTGGATTCACCCCTCGGGCTCGCGAGCTGGATGCTCGACCATGACACGGACAGCTACTACAAGATTTCGCAAGCGTTCGTGGAGGGTAAGCCCGCGGGCAATCTCACCCGGGACAGCATCCTCACATCACGCTGTACTGGCTGACGGGCACTGGGGCCTCGGCCGCACGGTGGTACTGGGAGGCCGGACAGGCCGCAGCCCGTGCGGCCGGCAAGTCTCCTCCTGCGGTCGCGGTTCCCGTGGGATTTTCGACGTTCCCCGGCGAAATCTTTGCTGCGCCCCGAAGTTGGGTCGAGATTATGTACCCCGGCCTCGCCTACTTCAGCGAGGTCGAACGTGGCGGACATTTCGCCGCCTGGGAGGAGCCGAAACTGTTTTCAGATGAGGTACGCGCAGCCTTCAGATCATTGCGCAAATAACGGACCAGAGGCTCGACGCCAACGATGTTGAGCACCCGCGATTGTAGGTCAGCGCACACCGCGCCATCTCCGTGGCGACCTTCGGCAGCGTCTTGCACAGGAAGTTCGCCAGGCTAGGCGGCAGGAATGCATGCTTGCAAATTCTAACAGCGGGCGTCCGGCTCAAGTCAACTGAAACAAGTTTGTTGCGGGGACTAGGGCGCGACGAAGTGAAGGGCAAAGGCAGCCGCGACACAGAGCGCGACGGCAATGGAGGCGGACCACCATTTAGCGGGGTAGCCACCGAATGTAATTCCAACCAAGGCTGCGCCTAACACCCATCTGATCAAGGCCACGGGGTTGCTCCGCGTCATGTCCTATCAATATGCGCTTGGAGTCGCCCCGTTTCCAGCCCGTCCGGCTGCCATAATCAAACCGACCCACTACCCAAAAGCTGCCCTCAGCCGGTGCACTGCCCATCGTCAGCTTCGGGTCAAGCTCTGAAGTCGGCGGGTCCATGGTAGATGGTCTGCTCTGCCACTGTGAGCGGACATCACCGGATCCGCGGTTCAGGTCCGCGAAGGGTCACATCCGGACTCATGCAGCGCAACAAGATACGCACTCAGCCGATCACTTTGTCAGTGCGCGCGAGTACCATCGGTAGTCGAACCTTGCAATTCGATTCGAATTGCGCGGCGCTTCATTCGGCTAACTTTGTGCGTCGGCGCCAAGTTCGAGGCTATGTCCTGCGATTGGGCTGAATCTTGGCCTCCAGGCTCTGCGCATCACCGGCTCCAACGGTCCGATCTCAGGCGCCAATACTAGTTCAACACTCTCACCAGATCATCAGCCTCGCGCAGATCGCGGGAAGTTTCCGCGGATGCGAATTTCGCCCGGGTCGATATTAGCAGGTCTCGTGCCTCAGTGCGTCCGGATGCGCTCTCGCCTGCGCTGACCAGGCGCGCGATGCTGATCGCCGTGCGCAATTCCCAACCGACCGCCCCGAACTTCCTGGCAGTGGCAAGCGAGCGCTTGAACAAGCGCATGGCGGCCCGGTCGTCCCGCGATGGATCGCGACACAGCAGCGAGCCGTGGATCCGGTAGATCTCGGGAGCTGCCCAGCGCTCGCCGGTTTGCTTCACCAGGGCCTCAGCCGAGGCAGCGAAGTTTCGAGCCCTGCCCATCTGCCCGATCCGTCCGAATTCCGTGGCAAGCAGAATTCGATAGAGCGGCATCTGGATGCACCGGTTCTCGGCGGGCAGCTTATCGAGCAGGCCGCATAGCTTCTCGAGCGCGTCCGGCGCGGGGCCTCGTGCCGCCAACGCTGCGGTTGCCCACAATGGACCGATGACCCGGTACATCGGATAGCCATACTCGTCAGCGACCTTCAGACCACGCTTCACGCTGGCAAGGTTCTCCGCAAGGTCACCCTCATACCAGTGATCGGCGACGCCGAGAATGGAGGCAAAAGCCACCATGAACGGATGTCCGATCTCGTTCGCAAGCTGCCGCGCCGTCACGCAGCACTCTCTGGCCCGGCCGGGCCGGCCCAACAGCCATTCAATGTGTCCGGAATAGACGAGCGATACAATTAATGGATCATGCTGATAGATCTGGACCAGCTTGCCGTGCTCGCGCGGATTGTAGCGAGCGCTGACCAGAGCCGCGAGCTCACTCGCCTGCTGCAAACGACCGAGGAAGAAATTGGCGATCACGGCGGCGGTGTAGGCCATGAGGGCGGCCTCGTCGTTGCGCCACTCTTCTGCCCGCCGGACGAAATTTTCCGCGTGTTCGAGGCCCTTGGTGAGCTCGCAGTTGACCAGCTTGGCTATGGTACTTCCCCACAGCACCGTCGCCTTCTCGCGAATGGTGCCATGGCTCGCGCAAAGCTCGAGTGCACGACTGTAGGGGCCATAGACGTTCGGGTCGGACCATCCGGCGTTGGCCGTGTACGCCATCGCCAGATTGGATTGCAGTCCGATTTCAGCCTCGAAGCGCCGTGGCGACGCCGGCATCTTGGATATCAGCGAGAGGCCTTCGCGAAGGTGAGCCACGGCTTCCTTGGTGGCAGATCTGCGCAGCGCGGATTTTCCAGCCTGGAGCCAGGCCTCGATCGCCTCCGGAATGTTGCCTGCGCGCGCATAATGATAGCCTAATACCGCCGGCTGGCCGCTTTCTTCAATGGAGGCTTCCTGGAGCAGCCACGATGCCACGCGCGCATGGAGTTCACGCCTTTCCTCCATGAGCAACGAGGAGTAGGCGACTTCCTGTATCATCGCATGTTTGAACGTGAAGACCTCGCCTTGAGGTTCCTTGCTGCGATACACGATCCCCGCTCTCTCGAGAGCTCGCAACGCCTGTGGCAGCGTTTGGCTCTTATCCGGAAACACGTTGAAAATGCCTTCATAGTCGAAACGCCTTCCGAAAACGGAGGCGATCTGGGCGACGCGCTTGGCAGGACCGAGACGATCAAGGCGCTCCATCAGGGAATCGTGAATACTTGACGGCACCAGGGGTTCCGGCAACTTCGGCACTGGGCTTTCGGCGGCCGGCGGGACCGCACCGGCATCGACGACGGCCCGCGTGAACTCCTCGACAAAGAGTGGCACGCCGTCGGTCCTTTCCACGATCTGGCTGGTAATCTGGCGCGGCACGAAATCGCTGCCCGCGACGGCTGCGACCATCTGCTCGCATTCATGCGCTGCCAGCTTCCGGAGGGGGATCCGTCTAATTGCCGTGCTTGGCAACCAGTCGGCCTTGTAATCATCGCGATGCGTGATCAGGACCATGATCCGCTCGCCAGGACAGCGAGCCATCACGCGTACCAGCAGTTCGATGGTGGTCGGGTCCATCCACTGGACGTCCTCGACGATCCCGAGGATCGGCTGCTTGCGCGAGGCGGCGACAAGAGCGTCGACGAACACCTGAAACGCGCGCTCGCGCTCCAGGGGAGATCCGAAATCCGCGGGCTCGTATCCCGCGCATGCGGGAATCGATAGCACCGCCCCGTAGTAACGAAGCGCCTGCTTGAGATCGGTGACGGCGCTCGCCAACAGCGCTTGCAGTTTTGCCAGCGCGAGTTCCGCGTTGTCGGTCTCGTGGATGCCAGTCGCGCGTATGAGGCGCTCGATCTCCGGGGCAAGCGGCGTGTTGATGTGGAACGGTGAACATTGCAGCGACAGAACATCACGCGGAGACGCTCCGAGCGAACTGCGGAACTGGCGGATCAAACGTGACTTGCCGATGCCGGGCTCGCCGGAGATGACGCCAACTTGTCCCGAGCCGGCGAGAGTCTGCTGCCACATCTCGGCAAGTAACGCACTTTCGCTGGTTCGATTTATCATCGGGGCAAGAGGCGACCTCCGCGCGCGGTCGAACCTGCTTTCGTTTGACCCAAGCGCCTCTGCACGCCAAGCCTCGACCGGCTCCTCCACGCCCTTGAGAGCTTGTCGGCCAAGCGGCGCATAGCTGAAGGTTCTGCGGGTCAGATCGTAAGTGCTCGAGCCGACTACGATACCGTTCTCACTCGCGAGTCCTTGCAGGCGGGCAGCGACATGCGCCGTACTGCCGAACACTTCCCGTCGATCGGGGGGCTCGCCGGGCACGCTGCCGACGACGACGACCCCGGTGTTGACCCCGATGCGCACGCCCAGGCGAACGAAGCTGCCGTCCGACAGCAGAAACTTGTGTTCCTTGATCGCCCCGGCAATCGCCAGAGAGGCGCGGACCGCGCGCTCAGGATCATTTTCATGGGCTTGCGGGACGCCAAAAAATGCGAGCAGCCCGTCACCAATCATTCTGGCGATATGACCGCCGTAGCGGCGAATCTGTTCGTCGCAGATATCGCGGTAAGTTCTGATAATCGCGAAGAACTCCTCGGGATCGATCCGCTCGCTCAGGGGTGTCGAACCGACAATGTCGATAAATGTCACGGTGAGCTGGCGGCGTTCGGCATGCGGAGCCTCATTCTCGACATTCGGCGGCCCCTGTGTCCGCTGAAGTCCGCCCAAACGATCGGGCTTCGGCTCGCTGCTCATGACCCACCAAGTTCACTTTCCGCCGTACCCGCCGCGAGGCAAGATAGACGGCGAGCCGCATCCAGTTGACGCTGCCGAGCGGCCCGTGCCCAGGCAGACAGTTCCAGGGATTGAATACCATGTGCTCGCAGTCGTACAGCGCATTCTGCGTCAAACTCTTGAAATGGCAGTGCTTCCTGGGCGCACTTTAGGACGGGTCCATGGCCGCGAAGCGTCCCCGACGTCATCCGACGTGACGGCGTGCCGTACCCTTTTGGAGAAATCGAACACGACGTCATCGCCGCCTTGTTGCGTGCGCGGGTGCGGATCCCCCACAAGCGATTCCTGAAGAAAGCTTTTCGATGGGCCCAAAACGCAGACGTCCACCATCTGATGTCCTCATTCGACCACCGGGAGGACCGACCAAATAGCGCACTACTTTGTGCTCGCCGATCTCGGCTTCGGGTCACAAGCGGCGGTCGAGGCAAGCGCGGCCCCGCGTCCGGTCCGCCGCCGATAGTCGACATCGCAATAGCCTCGGTCTTGTGCGGCTAAGGGCCACGAACAGACATGGCCTCACCTGTCGCGTTAGCGCCGAGCTCTGACCGCTGCTGTCCTAATAAACCAGGCTAGTGCCGGGCGGCTTCTCTAGCGCGGCGGCCAACGACCGGTACTCCTCGCAGCCAGTCCCGCAAATGGATGCAATCCGGCCGAGATGATAGAGCGCTTGCTCGCGGTTGCCCCGCTCGAGCTGCCACAGTCCATAATACTGCCACGTCAGCACGTGGTTCGGATCGGCCTTGAGCGCGCGCTCGTACCAGACCTGCGACTGCTCGTAGTCACCGAGCTTGCGGTAGGAGTAGCCGATGAGGTTGGCGACGTTTGGATTGTCGTCGTGGCCGAGCGTTTTCAATTGCTCAATCGCAGAGGCATAGTCAGTGCGGTCGTAGATCGCCGAATAAGCTGCGCGATACCCATGAGCAAAGGCGGGGGCGTCGAACAGGGACTGCTTGGCTTTTTTGGCCTTGGGCGCGTGAGTGGCCTTGGCGCCCGACCGCTTCGGGTATGACGAAGGCGGATAAGCGGAGCGTTGCCCCATCCCGCTATAGTCTGCATCGCTGCCACCTGGCTCAGTGCCCGGGGCCGCAACAGCCGAAGTGACCGAGAACGCACCGATCAGCGCAATCGAACACGTTGCCAGCGTCGCAATCCTGATCATCAAGTTGGCCATAGAAGCCTCCTGCAAGCAAGCTACGCCTTCGAGCTCCCACTCCAGCCGAACATGTTAACTCCGGCTTATCTCAAACATTCCTGGAATGGTACTTAGAAAAACGAGATTTGGTGTGACAGCAATGTTGTCTTATGAGCCGATCAATGTCCGCAGCGGGTCAAAAGCTGACGGTGTCCGACCAAGAGACGGCTGTCTCCTGCCGCTCGATAAGCAGACATGTAGCTTAGCTTCCAGACCTTTTCTCGCTATCGCTCAGGCGCATCAGCGAGGTGCGTCTCGAGCGTTGTGGTAGCAAAGAACTTTCTGAACTGGATATTTGCCCATTGCGACGACGTATCGCCGCTTTGGGTTTATAGTGCGCTCGGAGGGCGTTCGCATTTTCTGCAATTTCAACAATTTACCAGAATGGGCTTCGAGATAGGTGCACTTCCTGCGCTCAAGTACCTTTCAACACAAGGGTTCGAGCATTAGCCCGATCATTGTTGGATACCGGTTTCGAGCTGTTGCGAAACGGCCCCTACACGAGGTGCGACAGGTGCGGCTCGACTTTCGCACGTAATCTCGTGGGGCGGCTTGTTGGGGGGTAACGAAAGTTGTCCACTGCGGCGACGAGCATAAGAGGCCCTTGCTCAGGACCCGAGGCCAGCGCCTTGAGAAACCAGAAATCATTGCCATCCACGTCAATGGATAAGACGCCCACTTTCAGGAATTTCTTACGGATGAAGTCGAGATTGTCCAATGTGAGGAACTTCTGGACCAACTCGATGCGAGATGGCCAAAGTGCGCGAGCATCTTCCACTTGCCTGGTGGTTCCGTCGATCAGCAAGCCCGACCAATCAGGTCTTCTGGCGAGTTCGATGCAATTGAACTCAATCGGATGAAACCCGAACTCTATGAAGGTTTTGACGGAATTTTTCATCATATCCGAAAGGATTGCACACTCATCGGCTTGCGATTTGCCCGACGGATCAACCGCTATTTTTGAAAATCAGAAGTCGCGGGTGCGGCGGTGACCTGAGTTAAATGTCACCGGGTGCTCTTGAGAAATGACTCGACGCCTAACTCTCGATTGCGGAATCGCTTGCCTTGCCTCAACTGACAGGTATCCTGCTCGATACAGCGAGCATCCTCTATTAGTGCCCGGCAGCCATGAAGGAATTCCAGCTCGGCATTCTCTTCGTCCACGGGATCGGCACCCAGCCGGCGCGCGATACGCTGGTTCGCTGGGGCGACGCGCTGCTCAAGGTCATCAGGCGGGCAACGGCGGAGGATCCAGGCCGCACCACGTCGTTCGTGACCCGGGCGGATCGCGGCGACCGGTCAGGCGACAAGCCCGCCGAGGCGGTCGTCGAGTTTCGCTGCAAGGACAGGGTTGACGGCGAAAAATGGCTCATCGCCGAAGGCTGGTGGGCGGAGAGCTTTCCTTTGCCGACTTATTCGGAGCTCGTGTCATGGAGTCTTCGCGCGGTGCCGTGGGCCATCGCGCTGCACATTGCGCAACGATTCTGGCAGTGCAATCCGAAGGCGTCCAGGATTGCATTTTCATTGGCGTTCGCAGACGCCGTTCTACGACTGCTCATTGCCATGGCATTGATGCCGATCCTGATGGTCCTGCCGGCCTTGACGCTGATCCTAGGCCTGGTTCCGCAACTGCGGTCCCTGATGCTGTCAGCCCAAACCCTGCTCCTGGGCACGATCGGAGACAGCCTTGCCTTCGTCGAGAGCCCGCTGCGCGCCGCGCTCATACGCGCCCCGATTCTGGACGGTCTCGCGCGACTGAAGGACCGCTGCGAACGCACCGTGATCGTTGCGCACTCGCAGGGCGCGGCTGTCACCCTCGATGCGCTCGGCGGCATCGTCGACCGTGACGAAACGGCCGAAAGCATGGGGCCGTCCAAGAGCTCCCCGCTCCCCGATGCGCTGGTGACGTTCGGGTCGGGGGTCAACCAGCTCGTCAGTCTGAAGGTCCTCGCGGCCGGAGCCCTGGAGAAAGACTCAGGTATCAACGCGGCGTCCGTGGCTGCCATGACGACACTGGGCGTAATCGCATTGCTCGTTATGCTCTTCGCGGGCTCTCACTCGCACGCCATCAGCATCGGACAGTTGGTCCAGGCCTCTTTGGTCATGGCGGGGGCTGGCGTCCTGGGCCTGGCGCTCGGTTATATCCTGAGGCTGCTCGACGGCGTGCGGGACGGGGTCAAGAAGACCGCCAAATGGACGGCCATGATCCTCGTCACCGTGCTTCTGACATTCGTCAGCATCTATTTCAGGAAAGCGTACCAGGCCGTCATGAACCTGCCGGTTGCTCAGGTCGGCCTCCTCGGTGTTCTCCTGGCGAGCTTGGTCTATGCGATGCGAACGATCCTGTCGCCCATCACACAGGCTGCGGTGACAAGTCCGGTGCGTTACCCCAGGGGATTGTCCCGGTGGCTCGATATCTACGCGTCAAAGGATCCGGTGCCGAACGGACCGACCAGGATCGAAAAGGCAAACGCCAATTTGACATCGGTGCAGGTCTGGAATCGCGGCGCGGCCCTGTCCGACCATACGACCTACTGGGAAAACCTGGACGGATTTGTGCTCCGGGTGGCGCGCGTGTGCGCCGAGACGGCCGGGAGCCGATGGCAGGACAAGCTCGCGCCTTCAACGCAGGAAACGTGGCGCGATCAGTGCGCCGCGCGACGGGTCCGCATTCTGCGGTGGACACTACGGCTCAACCTGGTGCCCTGGGCAGTCATCTTTTTCGTCCTCTGGAGACGATACGGCACGCGCCTGCCCGTACCCTTCAGCCTTCCCTCATGGTTCTGGGACTGGGGTTCCGGGGTCGAGCAGTTCATCACGCTCGCAGGTTCGGTCGTCCTGGGGGCATGGATCACGGCCGGCCTCCTGCGTTGGCGCTGGAGCGCCTGGGTGCATGCGGATCAGGAGGCCGTGCTGGCTCGAAAGTCGGCGGAGGATGTTGGCGAGCGAGCCGACCCGTTCAGCGGCCAGATGATCATCCTCTGGCTGCTCGGCTGGCTGGCTGTTTCGCTCGCTCTTGGCCTGGAGGCCGAAGCGACCTCGCTGCTTTCCGATCCCGGCGCCTGGCTGTTGGCATCGGGCATGCTCATTCCAATTTGGGCCTTTGCTGCTCAAACGTCCTCAGTCGTAGACTGGCTGTTGCCGGTGCCGAAGCAACCGTGTTCGGATGACGAGCGTGCCGGGCCCACGGCGACGGACGGAACGGCGTCTCCTGCCTGAGCGGGCAGCAGCGCCCGCCAGCGAAGCGCGCGAGCAGTTCGTCACCGGCTGTGAATGCAAAGGCGCGGCACGGGGATCAAACGTTTCACGCCGACGTTCTTACCCCGCGACGCGGGATTCCACAGGAGCGAGCGATGAAAACGGAGCGTCAAAAAAATGCTCGCCGGCGAGCTCTATTTTGCGCCGCCGTCCCTCTCGCTTGCCCAAGCGCCATACCATCGATCTGACATTTCAATGGCGCTATCGGTTACCTGCTTGGTTGCGGTCAGCACTCGACTTACACTCCCAGAAGCTCGTGCTACTAATCTCGCCTCCGACTTCATTGCGCTCCGGCTGTTGCGACGCGAGGGATGATGGCCAAGCTGATCCCGATGCCTAGCCTAGAGCCGGCATAGAAGCCGGTAAAGCCGTTGGCCGCATCGGCGCTCGCGCCAATACATCGGATTACTGCCGCCTCTTTCAACGGAATCGGCCAGAAGCGGATTTATACGCGCGGCAATCGGCCTGCTACTCGATCACCTCGTCGGCGCGCACCAGCAACTCTGGAGACACTGCAATGCCGATCGCTTTTGCGGCGCGCTGGGGGGCCGCGATCAACCGTTCCCTGGTTCTCAGCCGGCGGGCGTATATACCGTCTCCACCTGCCACGAACCGGGAGGCTGGCTGTGCAGTTGCCAGAACTCTTCGGCAACGGCATTGGCGTCTTTGCTGTTCATGACGAGGCCTGCGACGGTAACGGTCGCGACGTGGACGCCGTTTTCCTGGAGCGGCTTGAAGATGCCTTGCGCCAGCGCGCGAATACCGGCCTTCCCGATGCTCAGAGAGAGATAATCCGGGTGCGGCTGAAGGGCGAAGCCACCGCCTGTGAACAAGATGGAACCTGAGCCGCGTGCGATCATGTTAGGCGCCGCAGCTTGCGCAGCGACCATCGCGCCACCGATATTGACGGCGAGATCATAGTTGAACGTATCGCGCGGTTGATCTGCCAACGTGGCCTTTCGCAGCGAGGCCGCATTGAAGTGGAGAACATCTATTCCGGTGAACTCGCTTTCAACCTGCGATACGAGCGCTGCGACGCTCGACGGTTCAGCCGCATCGACCGTGCGCACGCCGACCTTATGACCCTTCGCCTCGAGTTGCCCCGCAAGCTCCTTTGTCTTGGTCTCATTCCGAGCGCTCAAGATGACCCGGAATCCTTCGCTGGCAAACCGCTCGGCTGTCGCCAAGCCCATACCCGGACCAGTGCCAATGCTAAGAAACGTCTTCATGATCTACCTCCTCGATAATGGGACAACCCCACGTGTTCATCTTCGGTCGACGCAAGGAAGCGCTCGAGGTGCCACGTTTCAACGCGGCCGGCGAATCGAAACGCCTGCTCACCAAAAGGTTGCGTCGCACTTCGCTGAGCGCGCATTGCCAATTACACCTCAAGCGGCGGAGCGGGTTGTTGATAGGGTCTCAATGAGAATTCGGACGAATTCTTCCGGACACTCCAGCGAAGCAATATGTCCGGTGTCCTTTAGGACAATCATCTTCGCACGCTTGATCCAAGCCCGGTTCGCTTCGCGCTCGGCCGGGCGTGACCAATCATGATCGCCATAGACAAGCGTCACCGGGACGTCGATTCGACCGTAATACGATCTCGCCGCGACGTAGCTCGGAAGGCCTTTATAAACGCCACGTGCAACGGTGGAATAGCCCGGCCGTCTGCCACCCTTCACTAACTCGTCGATGAAGTCCGGCGGCAGGCTGCGCGGGTCACGAAAGCCGCCTTTCAGGATACCAGCCAGACTGGCCCGGCTCTCCATAGCGGCGAAAATCGGCCCGATGAGGGGCGCACGAACGTTTTTAATAATGACCGACGCGAGGAGGTTCGCCCGCTCCACGCCCGGCAAATAGTCGTAGGCATTGAAGGCGACGACCTGTTTCACGCGATCACCAAGCACCGCTGCCGTCGTCAATGCCAGTGTGGCGCCCAACGACTCGCCAGCCAGAGTGACGTCGCGCAGGTCGAGCCGTTCGATGAAATTGACGATATGCTCTCGCATCGCCGGTTCTCGATAATCGGCGCTCGGAACGATTTCCGACCAGCCAAATCCCGGATAGTCGAACGCGTATACGGTAAAGTGATCGGTGAGTTTTGGGATCACCCGTTGAAACAAGTCGAGCTGTGTACGGATCGAATGCAGCAGCACCAACGCCGGGCCCTGGCCGGCCCGCAAATAGCGGACCTTTGGACCGGTGGGGGTTAACGACAGAAACTCCGGTTTCTGATCAGGCCACCAGCGGAGCGTATAGTCGAACTCATTTTGACTAACCATGATCGTTCTCGTTCGCTAAGTCTGAAGTCGAGTCGACCGCAGTGCATCATTATGATCGTTCGCCAAGTACCGCGGCGGGGGAATGCGCTGCTTGAACGGGTAATTGCTGCCGGTCGGCAGGTCCGCGGTCCGCGCATCGTGATCGGTCACGCTGTCCTCGCCTGGAGTACCTCGGCGAATGTGCGGGCAAAGCTATGGGTGTCGCCGGGCCAGCGTGCCGAGACATAATTTTCATCCCGCACCACCCAGGCAGGGCGATCGTTCGTCAACGTGTCGCGCGATGTGCCGCTTGTCTTTCGCTTGAAGTCGGGATCACTCTCGGGAACGTCGATGAAATCCGCAGAACTCGCGAGTGCGCGGGTAACCTCCTGCTGCACGGACATGTATCCTTTGGGTTGCCCCGCCGCCTCAGTGTACGTGCGATAATAGTCGCGGTCCCAGAAACGTCCGACATGAGCGAGAGCACTACCCTTGCGTTCCAGTGCCCAAGGGAGCGCCGTGGTCTTTCTTCCATATAGCACGGACCGGCCATCGACCCGCTTGCTGCGGGCGGCCAGCAGCACGCCATGACAGATCGCGGCCACCGGCTTTTCATCGGCGAAGAACTCGGCGGTGATCCGCTGAAGAACAGAACTTTCGAGATATTCGCGCATGCCGCGCGCCCGGTGTCCACCGCCGAGCAGCAGAGCGTCGAAGTCCTTTGACGCAACCCGGTCCCAGCGTATCGGGCCGTCGAAGGCCGGATCGCGCAACATCTCGGTATACGCATTCCGGGCATCAGCATTGGCGCTCAGCAGGAGGCCCAGGATACGGATATTGCGGAGCACCGGGATGCCGCTCCAGGGGTCTAGTCCGATACCAGAGAGCATGATCGGGTCGCAGGAGCCCGGCCTGCCGTCGGGCGTCACGAAAACGACCCGATGGCCGTGCTGGGTCAGTATTTTCCAGCTCACCGCGACTTCCGTGGGATCGAAATCGCGGCTGGGGATCGGGAGTAGAATGGAGCTCACTACGAGAGTCCTTTCGATGAGAAGCTGTTGGCCACCCGTGGCTTGAGATCGAGTGCTCGCGCTACAAGGCACGGCGCGACATCGACCACGCGGCGCTACGCCATCTCTCGACGACGTGGATCAGGAGCGCGAAGCGGAGCCATCCGCCTCGCTTCCCTGCATTATCTCAATGCCCGATGTGATCGCGGATGCCGTTTGCGACCTGCAGTATCATCGCTTTAGTAGTCGGGAGGTCGGCAAGCGCATTCAGCAGCCCAAAGTCGTGGATTGTTCCGTCGTAGCGCGCAGAGACCGTGGGCACACCGGCGTCCTGAAGACGATGCGCGTAGGCCTCGCCTTCGTCACGCAGAACATCGTTCTCGTCCGTAACCACCAGGGCCGGCGGAAGTCCGTTGAGTTGGTCTAGACTAGCGCGCAATGGTGAAACATAGGGATTGTCCCGTTCGGCCTTGGTGGGAGCATAGAGATCCCAGCCATACTTCATGAAGGCGCGGGTCAAAAAGCGATTGTTGGCAAACCTCTCATAGGAACAGGTATCGACTCCGGCGTCCGTGGCCGGCCAAGTAGCGCCTGATAACTGATCTTTGGTCCCTTCCGATCCTTGGCCATGAGCGTGAGCGCCGCGGTCATATCGCCACCGACCGAATTGCCAGCGACCGCAATGCGGCTTGGATCAGCACCGAGCTCTTCGGCATGTTTGGCCGTCCATTCAAGAGCGGCGTAAGCCTGATTCATTTGAACGGGGTACCTGGCCTCCGGCAGGGTGGTATATTGCAGGAAAACCGCCGGCTGTCCGGACTCGACGACGATATCGCGCAAGAGACGTTTATGGTTCTCGAAGTCCCCGACGATCCAGACGCCGCCGTGCAGAAACAGGATGACGCCGGGATGTCCTTCCAAGTGGTCGGGTTTCATAAGGAACAGCTTGACGTCACGGCCATCGACCGTGAGCAACTGTTCCGTGGTGTTAACGCCAGACATATCGACCTTGGTCTCGTTCTGTAACGCCGTCAGAGTGTCCTGCGGCTTGGGCTGCGGCAGCTCCCAGAATAGAGAGGAATTCTTGTTAAGCTTGACGAGGAATTTTCGGACGGCCGGCTCTAGTTCAAGGTCGTCAGCGATATCTGATGTTGCCGGTGTCACGTGCTCCGAGCACGCCTTGGGCTTGAAGGGAGCTTTTGCGTTGCCCTCATCCTGGGCGAACGCGGTCGTCATCGCCAGGACAGGCAGCATACATGTCCCAAGCAGCAGATACTTGAGTCGAGCCATCGAAAACCCTTTCTTAGCGACCATCATTGGTCTTGCGCGAGAACCTTAGCTGTCCGTCCGGAGGTGATATTTCGAATACGCGCGCGATTTTTTTAGCGATCGCATTTCGATTTATCAGGGCCAATTACATCGCCGGTTGCGCGCTGGACGTTGCTCGTGGGCTGAGAGCTGCGGGCCACTAAATTCTTTATGGTCGCTTTCTCTGTGGGGCGGACGCGCTGGAAGTAGCTCAGAAAGCGGCCGGCTCGCTTCTGTCAAATGACTGATCCGATGACGGACGGTTCGAGACCAATGATCGCGTGGGGGGAAGTCAACTAACCTTTGGAACATATGGGAAGGTTGACGACGGTTTGGATGTGACCGATTCTTTGCCGATACCGAGCCGGATGGGCGTATTCGCAGCGATCGAAAACATGACGTCGGGCGCGTTGTCTATGAGCGACCGCCCATTCCAATCAGCGAATCCGAACACTGCTGACGTTCCGATAACATACGGAAGAATGTTCGGGAAAAGGCGTTGGACAAGCATTTCGGCATAGGCGTTCGGGCTCTCGGCAGTGCCGGTGGCGGTCACCGTAGCGGCGATCGCTTTAGCAACAATTTTGCCATAGGTCGCAAAGTCGTCGGCCGGACAACCGGCATTGAGCCGGTTGCCAAGCAACTCGTTGTATTGGGTGAAGAGCGGGTGGATCATTGGCAGGCCCACCCGATTGATCGGACGCCATCCGCCCGCGTCGGTGGCAAGCGTGGCCACGGCCCAGACGCCGATGCGGCGGCGGCCGGGCGCGTCGACGAGCAGCACAGTGTCTGGCACCTCCAGCACGATGGAATAAACGGTATGGCCGGCGAAAAGATTCCTGGCTTGGCTCGGATCCCATCCGGCAAGATTGACCGGGGTGCCGTCCTGAAACGCATGTCCCACGGCGTGAAGCACCTCGGGTTCAATCCAGAAGGGATCGCCGGCATGGCCGGCCCAGATGCGCAACCCCTCTGAGGTCGTGACCATCTCGCCCGTCGTTCCGCGCGCGACGACCGTACCAGCCGCATCAGGATCGGCGGCGTTTGCCCCCCTGAGACAGCGAAGGACATACGCTTGATTGCCGCGCTCGTCGCGCGCGTCGAATGTTATGCGATAGGTCATATCCTCGACAGCATCGCCGTCGCTGTCGACCTTAAACTCGTACATGCCCTCCGGATGATAGCCCGGTTCCGGTACCGGGCCGGCGATCGAGTGGCAGACGTTAATCACGAAGACAGTGCCGATCTCGCCCCGAAATAGGTACAGATCAGTAATGTCGAGCCGGATGTCCTGTCGCGCAAGCGGCGAATCAAGGTGGTGGGACATGATCTCCTCCTTCATCGTAGCGTGCGCTTCAGCGCGGACCGCCTTGGCCGGTATTGTGTCGGCTTGAATCTCTACCGGTCTTCGTCTGGAGGATTTCAAATCAAAGTGCCGGATTATGAAATTCGCACGATCTCGCCAGGAACGTTCCATTTGAGTAGAAGATCCGGTCGTCCCGGATATTCTCCTGCATGCCAATTTTTGTGCTGAAGAACCAGCCTAGACGATCGAAGGCGACTTACCGGCGATGCGCTCGGCCGGCCGCCTGAGGGGGTGGAGATCCCAATGGCGATACGATGCTGCGGGAAGTCTCTAGGACATTCGGCTCATCGAGCACGATACGCGTCGCCGCTTTGCTCGTCACCTGGCAGCAGATCCTCACCTCGCTCGGCAAGCGCCATCCACTCATCTTGGTGCGCCAAACGGGACGCCGGTCCGATGCTTCGATCGGCAATGGACACAGCTCACTTCACAGTAGCCCTGTTACCCGCAGACGTCGGTATCCCAACCGTCGACGCAGTCTGGGTGGACGAGGCGGCGAACCTCACCGTTGCGCCGGCGCAACCGGGTTGCGAAACTACCAGGTTCCCATCCCGCCACAGAAGCCCCTGGCGGAAAACTGGCGACCTCGCATGGCGGGATGCGCTAGCAGGGTGCAGATCTGCGCCTGGTGGTGCTGCTTCACAATTTCTAAGTCCAGGGGAACGCCGATGACAGGACGCCCGATAAAGGCGCCGCGGTCGAAGCGACGGCAACAAGCTGACGGAAATCGGGGGCGTACCGCGTCACCCGTTCTCTATGGGCGCGAGGACGATATTGCACTTATTGACGCGCTGATCGAGCGGGTCCGTGACGGCGGAGCCGCACTGGCCGTCAGCGGCGAACCAGGTATCGGAAAATCTGCATTGCTTGAAGTTGCGCAGGACCGCGCTCAGTCGCATGGAATGCGCGTACTCCGCCTCTGCGGGGTAACGTCCGAGGCCCATTTGCCCTTTGCGGCGCTTCACCAGGCTGTTGGACCGATGCTGAAGCAGACGAGATCGCTGCCGGCGCGCCAGCGCTCGGCTTTGCAGGCCGCATTCGGCCTGAGCGATGTTATGACCACGCCAGATTTATTCCTCATCGGTCTGGCGACGCTCAATCTTCTGACCGCGAGTGCTGCGCGCAAACCCATCCTGCTGCTCGCGGACGACGTCCAGTGGCTCGACCAGCCCAGCCATGACGTACTCGCGTTCATCTCCCGCCGACTGAGCTCTGATCCAATCGTTCTTCTAATGGCGATTCGGGAAGGCTCGAACCGATCTTTTCCATATTCGGACGAGTCGCGTCATCGACTGTCAAGGCTCAGCATGACCGCGGCCGAACGCCTGCTCGACGCCCAAGCGCCCGATCTCTCGCTAGATCTGCGTCGTCGTTTTCTGGACGAGGCGGCAGGCAATCCGCTCGCGCTCGTTGAGTTACCGCGCGGCGAGCGCAGGTCGATGATCGGCGAGACGACGTGGCTGCCGCTTACCGACCGCCTGGAGCGCGCCTTCCTGAGCAGGGTCTCGGGTCTTCCGATAGCCACCCGCACTCTGCTGCTCGTGATCGCAGAGAACGACAGCAGATCGCTGCGCGAGGTATTTGACGCGGGCGAAGTGCTGCTTAACGACAGCGTCGGGCTTGACGCCCTCGCGCCGGCGGTATCAGCGATGCTGATTGAGATCGACAACATTGAAGCGCGATTTCGTCACCCTCTCATTCGTTCAGCGGTGCATCAGTCAGCGGACCCAAAGATGCGCCACGATGTCCATGCCGCACTGGCCCGCGTCATCAAGGACCAATCAGATCGTGCAATTTGGCATCGGATGGCGTCGACCGTCGGACCCGACAATACTCTGGCGGAGCAGCTCGACGAAGCTGCCGCGCGATCGCAACGTCGCGGCGCCTTGGCGATGGCAATACTCGCGCTGGAGAATGCGGCGCGACTGAGCAGCACACGCGTGGCAAGAACCGAACGGCTGCTGCGCGCGGCCGGGTTTGCCGCCGACCTCGGGCAGCCGGAAACGGTGGAGCGCTTGATACACGAGGCGGACCTGGATCAGACGCAGCCGCGCCTGCGGGCGCGGTTTGCCTGGCTCCGAGAGATTGGCCAGCCTCTGCTGGTCAACGACCCTGGGCGGACCCTCGCGCTGGTCCGCTTTGCCGAGGATGCGCGGACGGACGGCGCCAACGGCTTGGCGCTCAATCTGCTGTGGCGTGCTAGTGAGCGCTGCTGGTGGGGCAATGCGAACGATACAGTGCGCACGAGTATCCTCGCGGCCGCGAATGAACTGGGATCTCCACCGACCGATCCGCGCATGATTGCTATCGCCGGCTATGCCGAACCGCTAAAGCACGGGCATCATGTGTATCAGCAGCTTTCGGCGTACGCCCCTGCAGGTGTTGCGAACCCGGTGGCGGCGTGGACTCTGGGTCTTGCGGCCAATACGATCGGCGCGTTCGACTTCGGCGTCAGTTGGCTGACCGAGGCGAGTACTGCGTTGCGTGAGCAGGGACGGCTCGGAGCGCTGGCACGGGTGCTTTTCGCGCGAAGCTTCGCAGAGACCGAGACGGGCGACTGGATGGGCGCATTAAAAAGTTCTGCGGAGTCGATACGGTTGGGGGAGGAAACGGGTCGAACGGCCTGGGTCGTGGCGGCGACGATAGTGCAAGCGCGACTCGCTGCGATGCGGGGCAATCTCGATGCCGCGGAGGCTCTCGCGAAAAACGCGGAGCGGCTAGTGCGGTTGCCGGGCGCCAGTTTTTGGCTGGCAATGTTGCAGAATGTACGCGGTATCGCCGCGCTCGGGGCCGGCCGGCCCGCTGAGGCTTTCGAACACCTACAGCGCGTGCACATGCCCGCGGATCCCGCGTTCAACACTAGCTTGCAGTTTTACTGGCTCGTTGACTACGTCGAGGCTGCCGTGTCATGCGGCCAAGAAGCCGCGGCCGCCGCCGTCATCGATGTGGTTGAGCGACGTACGGCGCCCATAGCCGTGCCGTGGGTCCGGATGATGCTCGCCCATGGCAAGGCCCTGCTTGCCTCACCGGCCCGCGCGGAGACGTTCTTTCAGGAGGGCCTCGGCGCCATCGGGCAGAACTGGCCGTTTTCGCGCGGGCGATTGTTGCTTGCCTATGGCGAATGGTTGCGGCGTCAGCGGCGCGTCATGGAGGCGCGAGCACCTCTGCGAACAGCGCGCGACATCCTAGATGCGCTGGGAGCGTCGCCCTGGAGCGATCGGGCAAGACGGGAGTTGCGCGCCGCAGGCGAAACCAGTCGCCCCCGGAAAAACCTCATGCTCGACGAGCTGACGCCCCAGGAACTGCAAATTGCGGAACTCGCGGCCGGAGGACTTTCGAACAAGGAAATCGGCACACGGCTCTATTTATCTCATCGGACCGTCGGCTCTCACCTGTACCGGATCTTTCCGAAACTCGGCGTCACGACGCGGTCAGGTCTACAAGCGGCGTTGAACCGCTCTCCTCGATCCACCGCCTGATCGGAGCGGAGCGAGGCCAGTCATCTGGTCAGTCATTCGACTGAGGCGACACCACCCGAACTCCTGCTATCACTTCAAGATCAACCAGAGCACTTGGATAGCAGCTTTGACAAACGACAAGACCCTTCGATTATCCAGCAACGAACGGGCTGTGTCGCCGGCTACGTGGAACACCACGCAGAGGCAATCCCGGATCCTGATTTCGCTAGAGAGGCTCCGGCCCAGTCTCGCCATCATACACCAGGAGACGAGGTGGCGGCTGCCCGACATTTTGGAGGACATGAATCTACGAAACCCGAGATTGGTCATCTCACGTTGGCAAGGGACGAGTCGAAATGAACATTCATTTGAAGTTTCCGGCGAGTATCACATCCTTGCAATTGCTCTTCAGCCTTCACAGCTCTCGCTACAGCTCGGACCAAAACTGTTCCCGCGCCAAGAGATAGTTCCCGGCATGATCCAGATTACGCCGCCAGGACTCCCGGCGCGTGCCGTCTACTCCCAACCTTATGATACCCTCCACCTTCACATTCCGAACATGCTTCTAATGGAGTGCTTCGAGTGGTCTCACGGCAAATGGCCGCCGGATGGAGTTGCTCTCCGAGATCCTCTGCATGCTCGGGACGTACTACTGCAGAAACTCGGAACGACACTAACATCGATTGACGATCTTCCGAACGGCCGTCTGTTTGCTGATTTTTTGAGCCTAGCGATTATTACGCACCTTCTCGGCCTTTACGGCGAGGCCTCACCTTCAAGAACTCGAAGGACCATCGCACTTTCCAAATGGCGGTTGAAACGCGTAGTCGAATTCATTGAGACGCACCTCGACACACCGGTGGCGCTCGCGGATCTCGCTGGCTCCGCCGGCCTAAGCTCCATGCATTTCGCTGCGCAGTTTCGCGCAGCCACTGGCATTCGCCCCCATGAATATCTGCTACGCCGCCGCATCGCGAGGGCGCAGACCATGTTGGCGACAACAGATATGCCTATTGTTGAGCTGGCCTTGACGGTTGGATTCAGTTCTCAGGCGCACTTTACGGTGGTCTTCAAACGTCTCTCCGGTCTAACGCCACTTCGATGGCGCCGCGTTCATTTCGTGCGATCATGAGATCGACTACCTGCTCCGGGAAGTGTATTCGAATCAGACTTGCCTTCATAACTTGTTTGATCAAGGGGCCGGACCCACACGCCGAAAGGAGATGTTGTCGAGACGGTCCGCCTAAACGCTTGATCCAACTTCGAGGCCACGCGGCCTGGGCTATTGCATGACCACGAGGCAGTACGCTCGACTGCTGATACCGAACGGGCGGGATATCCAATGTTATGGAAGACGTCGGCCTTCGGGTGACTAGGCTCGCTCAAAAAGCCGCACACGCAAGCAGCGCAACGTTCGCATTTGTACGATATCGAAGCCATTAATTTGCAAGTGAGCGGAGGTGGCGTCGACCTCTGCGAGAGAGCTAATCCTCTCAACGGGCTAAAGGCTCGGCTCTATCCTCGGTCAAATGGCCTCGCTTCTCTGCATCGCAACATCGCTGATAACCATGTTTCCGCTTTTAATCTATCTTTAGCGATCTACTAAGAATTCCGGTTTCAAGGTCGTCTCGAATGGGAGGCGACCCATGCCGTTGATCAAATATTTCGGGTTTGTCGGCAGCGCCCTTGTCCTATTGCTGATCGGATTGGGGTGGTGTTTGCCGCAGCAAGTGGCGCAACCTACCGGTGGCTCGACCGACAGGCCAGCCATAAGGATAGCCTCGGCCGAACGGTTGCCCGAGCGGGTCATTATCGACACGAGTTTGCCGACGATCGTCTCGCCGCCGAGCGTACTGGAGTTTGCTGAACGGTGGCCACAAGCACCTGTTGCAGCTGTCGTCCCTCCTCCCAGGACGGCTACTTCGACGCCAGTTGGTAACGGACCGATGAAGCCGAATCTCGCAAACCGAGAACATTCGAGGAAGGTTGCTGTTCATCATGCAGCGTCAAAGACGAATATCGAACCCTCGAGGAACGACAAAGCCACGACTCCACCTGCAGTCGCTGAATTGTCTTTGTTGGACAGCTTGAAGGAAGGGTTGGGGCAAGCGCAGGCAAAACTGATGGCAAGCCTCGAACCCTTGACTACCACTGCTTCGAAGTCCCAGCTCGAGACACGGCGATGATGCTATTCCCCAACTTCATCGTTGTGGCTGACCGCGATCGCACCTGGAGAATGGCGAACACGACTGGTGAGACACCTGGGGAGCGAGTTCTCTTCGAAGGAGATACTGCACCAGCACGAGGCTGCCTTGTCCAGCCTGCGAGCGCACCGATCCTGACGATCTGCCGGAGGGGTTCGTCGTCGAACTGAAGCGCAACGAATGACCGACGGCTGAGGGGCCATTTGGTGATCCGGTCCCCGTCGTCAACGAGGTGGCTGGGAGAGCGGTGAATGGGAGATGCGGCGTCATGCACAATGTTTTCCTTGGCATCACCTTCGCCGGAGTCCTGTTGCTTGTCTTAGCGTCTCTTGTCGCCCTTCAAAGGACAATCGAGTGATCGTCGCCTGACGATCCGTTGCACTGCTCGCGAGGAGCTGCGGGCCTGTCGCGGCTTCTTCCACGTGTGTGAGCCATCTCTCAAAAGATTGGGTCGAGTCTGGCGTAAGGTGCACGTGGAGGTCGTCTTCCGCAAACCATCGTGGAGATCGAAATGGCCAAGAATCCAACAGGCTCAGGGAATGACCGGCTCCCGCATCCGTTCCGCGACTTGCTTGCTACCGCTTCCGTGCCACCGCAAGCCGAGTTCCTCGTGCACAGCGTGAAGGTCGTGTGCGGCAAGCAGACCGAGACGAACTGCTGCTGTACCGCAGGCGCCCGGCCGGGCGTGTACGCGACCGAGGTCAACATTCAAAATATCACCGGTCTGCCGGCGCAGGTCGCGAAATTCTTCGTACCTTTGATCAACGCGGGCGCCGTTATCGGGCGCGAGCCCAAATTCGCCGATCCAGCCAAGGTTTCTCAGAACACTGGCGAGCTCATCACGCTTCCACCGCTGGGGGCGACGATGGACGATTGCTGCCGTATCGCGGAATTGCTGCTCGGCGCCCCCCCAAGCCGAGAGTCAGGGCTCACGATCGGCTACCTCACCATCGGAAGCTTCTTCGACTTAGCCGTCTCAGCGGTCTACACGGCGACCCCCCTGAGCGGGGACGGCAAGCATTGACGTCGAGTACATTCTGCCGCGGCGCCTGGGACGTGGCCCGGGTCAGGGCTAAAAGCCGCCTGGCAGAAGGACGGTCATTGCGACCCCCGAAGGAGTTCGGCGCCCCTTGCGCACGCACAGGCGGTCTTCCGCCGCCGGCGGCGCAAGCGGGTCCAGAGCTTTGGTGGATTCGATCGCTGATGGATTTGGCTTCTCACGCGAAAGCATTGAGCTTCGTTTGGAGAGCATCCGAGTTGCTGCGCGACCAAGAACAGAGATTCGCAAATCAGATGTTACGGAAGAAGTCGGCCAGTGAACGAGCGACACTCATAATTGGTGTCCCAGTGCACATATGGAAGTCAGAAATGGCGAGCAGATATGACCAGCGGCGAGTGCTGTAGCGCTTCGCCGTGTCACCGCAGAAAATGGCCCACGGTTGATCAGCGAAGCTGTCCTATCACTCGTACTCAGCAACGCAAACGGAATATCTCATCGCTCATCATCAGGTCGGCAGCGTGAATCAGAGATACCGCGATCGAATCCAAAAAGCGATTCAAGCAAAACGCATTTCGTTTTTAGCAAAGCCTGTCTTCAAGGAGCCTCTCGAGCACCACCGTCATGAGAAGGTGTCCAACGCCGTGTAGCGGCGCTCGATGGCTCAACGACCGCTTTGCGACAAAAGCGGCCCGCTTTGACCCCTTGCTGACTTTAACGTCAGCACAGCTTCGCATAGCGGCGGGAACGTGGTTTGAAGTTTTGTTTCGCGAGGTAATCGCACAGTGCGCCGCGATTCTCGCGGGGCGCGATCGCGGCGGGCGCAGAGCGGTAGGGCGAACCGAAATCTCCCGATGGTAATTAGGTATCCGCTCCAGAACTTCGAGATCTCGATGTCGGCGAGCCCGCCTTGCAGTGGGAGCGACAGTGGTCATGACTACTGCGCTAAAATTTGCGGTTGTGTGAGATAGTTCACGTCCATTTATATTGGTTGAGGGTTGCTTTCACTTCCATCTTGCACGCTGGGGTGGAGCGAATGTTCCTCTCCAGGGAAAGTGCCCCCTGCGCCCGGATTTATCGGGCTGTTGCGGGGGCGTTATCGTCCTTAATCCTTCGGGCAAATGGAGGGAAAAATGAAATGCCAGATGTACTCGGCACTTTTCCTTGCAGTTGTAGGATTCGCGCTTCCCGCGCAGTCTCAGCCATCACCAATCGATTGGACACTCGAAGAATTTCAGCCCAACGTACCCTACGGTGGACGAGCCGACACGATCGCGGTCAACCCCTCCGACAACCGCATTATGTTTGTGGCTTCGGAATCGGGTGGCCTCTTCAAGACTACCGACGGCGGAACGCATTGGAGCCATGTGGATACGCTTGGCGCCTATTACACATCGGCCGTCGCGTATGTGACATCAGACATTCTTCTGGCAACAGCGACGGATCGGTTCAGCGTAGGGAACGAAGGAGGCGGCATCTGGCGAAGTTCCGATGGCGGCGTTACTTGGTCGCACATCCCCAGCCCCTCTCTCGGCGGTCCTAGGGATCTCCGCTTTGATGCAAGGGAAATTTCCATTGCACCGGACACTGGCGATATTTTTGTTGCGACGAGCTACGGTGTGGCCAAGAGCAGCGACCAAGGCGCAAGCTGGATTGTCAGGGGCCCCATCAACTTTGCGGCAATCTCTGTGTCGGCCCAATCCGGTAATCTTGTGATTGCTGGCTCAAATGATTCAAGATTCTCCACCAAGGTCGTTCGCTCGGACGATGGTGGCGCAACTTGGGCCGCCACAAATTTTCCGGTCCCTGTCAGTTTTCCGGTCCCTGTCTTCGACTTGCACGCGCTTGCCGCCTCGCCCCTCGACGCCAATACCTTCTACGCCTATGGCGATCCAGACTTTTTCGTCAGTGAGGATGGCGGAGTGAGCTGGTCGAAGATCGTCCCGACGTTTTCACGTGGCCCGCAAGACTTTTGCGGCGGAATTGGATTCGTCAAACCTTTGGCGACGCCCACAGGCCTGACTTTGTGGTTGGGGAACCGCTGCACCGTTGCGAAGCTTGTAGCTCCGCAGATTCCGGGAACATCTCGTTTCGACTATAGCGGCCCGGTGATCCAGTCGACCGCCGATCACTGGGATACGCGCGATATGGCATTTCGCACGCAGGGGCCGGACACGGGCGCGCCGCTTCTACTGGCTACCGATGGAGGCGTGCATCGCACATTGGACGGTGGCGTCAACTGGACGCTCACAGGCTCGGGCCCGAATGGCTACAACGCGTTGCAAATTACTGAAGTGAAAGGTCAATGGATCGATAACCTGGCAAAGTACGATCTCTACATAGCGGTCCAGGACAACGGCATTTGGGCCTCCGGGGATGGAGGCTTGACTTGGCCGCCCCCTAATGCTGGTCCCGAGGGCCTCAACATCGAGATGCAAAAGCACTTCCGGTCGCCGGCCGACAGCGTGGTCACCGTGACTGCGTGTGGTCCTTGCACAAATAAAGTAGGCGGAAGGGTGTTTTCCCAAACATATGGAGCGGCGTTTTCCGGACTGCATCAATGGCCCGATCCTCCCGGCCCGGTCGTTGGACATCCGACCTCTATTTTCAAGTCGTTCCATAACCAGGGGGTCGACGACACACCAGGCAAATTCTTAAAGGGGTTTGCTGCGACTCACGATCTGGGCTCGAGTTGGACCCAATATGCCGTCGTACCGGCAGACCGCCGGGACATTCCGAAGCTCAGCGCGATTCGCGTTGCGCACCGTCAACTGCCGGTGCAGTACCAAGCGATCAGGACCGGATTCGACGCAACCCGAAATTTCGAGATCGTACATCTCGTGAGGTTGACGATGTCCCCCCCAAGCACGATGGCAAGCGTGTATTTCCCGGCAATGAATGGGTTTGGAGGCATTGGCATCTCTCCCCCCGATTGGGACTGGCATCATGTTTTTGGAGTTGACCCTAAAGACAGCCAGCATCTGATTGCGCCCGATGTCATCAATGGAAAGATAATGGAATCGCACGATGGCGGCGACAACTGGAGCGAAATTCCGGGGCTCACGTCTCTTGTAACCGATGCGGGTCGATTCCGGTCTGGCGCGGGGGCCAGCCCGTTCAACGTCGGGATTTTCCCAGCCTTCCCGTTCGACGTTGGGCACTTCCCGTTCGCCTCGCACGTTTCATTCTCCGGCGATGATCCCAACAGCGTTGCCATTGGCACTCAACAGAACGGCCTCTTTGTCTCCAGGGACAGGGGCGCTACTTGGATCAAGGTACCGAATTCGGAGCGCGCTACGGCCATCACCTCCATCGACTGGATGTCCCCGACGGATGCCTTTGTCTCAACCCTGGGCCGTGGCCTTTGGAAGCTGACCGGCAGTCAGGTCGTTACGAGCGTACGCCCGCTTTGCGTCATCCAATCCTGCCGCATTAAATATATCTTTAAAGGTGATCCCTCACCCGATCGATTCAAACGCGGTATTGTTGTGTTCGAAGGAGAGATCATGGGCGCCCGCGTAGAAGCCGGAGCGCTTCGTGAATTGTCAGTTACGCCGCAAACCTCGCTTGCGTTTGTCGGCGCTCCTGTAAAACTCGCCATACGGTACACGAACCAGCGTATCGGAATCATCGGGATAGAAACTAACAAGACCTTTGCACTGCCCTCCGGCAGGTTGCTGACCGGACTTGCGCTGGACGAACGCGGTGGGCTATTTGGAGCGCTTTACACGAGCGGGAGAATTCCGCTCTCTGATAAATCCGCGACGCGACAGGACGTGAGAACCGCTGACGCGCGCTTTGTTCTGCAGCAAAACCGCTCTCCGACCTTATCGAAGCCGTACATTTCGCTTTCGGCGACGGGCAAGGGAATGGACAACGTCGAACCGGAAGATCCGCTGACGCTGACAGGCGAACGAATGCCCAGCGGCGCAGTGCTGGAAATCGTTTTGGATGGAAGTGCTATAGGAAAGACCGAGGGCGACCGCAGCGGTTTTCTGAAGACTATTATCAAAGCCCCCCGAGAACTTGGGCCTCACACGCTGATCGTACGTGACGCCAATACGAAGCGAACGATCGACGGAGCGAGTTTCGTCGTCCGTCATCGGGATGCTGAGTGACAATAGTTCCTCCTTTGAAACACATCCAACTCGCCCGACGAGCGCTTTGTTGAAGGATTGGATCGCGGCCAGAGCACACTGTTTCCGGCATCGCTCGACGACTATGTGACCGAGGATAACCCCGGTGCGAGCGGTCGACGTGTTTGTTGACGGTATCGATCTCGACAAGCTCGGATTTTTCGGTGTCCAGCCGCTCGACACCGGCCGACCCAGCTATCACCCCGGTGTTATGCTCAAGCTCTGCATCTACGGCTGCCTCAATCGCGTGCCGTCGAGCCGACGCCTGGAGCGAGAATGGCAGCGTAATATCGAGATGATCTGGTTGACTGGGCAGTTGGCGCCGGACTTCAAGACCATCGCAGATTTCTGCAAGGACAATGGCAAGGCCATTCGTGAGGTCTGCCGCGAGTTCGTAGCGCTGCGCCGCAAGCTTGATCTGTTTGTTGCAGCGAGGCGGATTGCTGGAGGCGATGCAGGCCTGAGGCCAGCCTCTGCGTGACCAAATCAGCGCCTACATAAAGCTCCCCGGTTGCCACCCAGGGTGAACACCACTCAAGTGGTTTCAGAAAACCTCAAGTGAAGCGACGGGAAAGGATCGGCTTTACCTAGCTTGTCGTTCCCAAACTCAGGCGTGGCCTCGAATTGCTCAAGCACATTGCCGTTTGGCAATCTGCTGCGATGCATCGCCATTCGGCTGAAGCGAAACCGCATCGTCGACCAACACTTCTTCAGTCATTACGTTGAAGCGTACCACCTTCGTCGGGCCAAACGCAGTTGAGATAGCGACGTCAGCAGCATCTCTTCCGCGAGCGATGACGATGCGGCCGATGCGGGGATGGTTGTGCCTCGCGTCGAACGTATACCACTTCCCGCCAATGTACGCTTCAAACCAGGCGCTAAAATCCATCGGCGCTGGATTTCGCGGGACGCCAATATCGCCGAGATAGCCTGCACAATAGCGGGCTGGGATGTTCATGCCCGCGCGTTGAGAAGGTCAAGCACGTCGTTCACATCGAACGTTGGCGTTTCGACTACATGTTCGGTATCGATGAAACGAGCCACCGAACCGGTCCTTATTACGATATCCGACACATTCAGTTTGCAGGGCCTATTCTCGAACCGAAGGGCGTGTTGAAGGCCACTCACGGCGAGGTCATCTGCTTCCCTGACAACCGTCTGATTGGAGCATCAGAGCAGCCGATCCGAAAGTTTGGGGACAGGCTCGGCTCTCGCCTACAACGAAAGCGGCAAGCGATGGAGGAAAATTGAAGTCACCGTGGAAGACCTCTACGGCCTCGACCCCGAAGCGCCTGAGCCAGAACCTCCTTCATCGCCAGTAAAGTCGGGCAAAGTTCTGCCGTTCAAAAAGGGTTAGATCTGCTGATCAGGGCGCCCTTCTGGCAGTTCCGCTGCGGCCCGCCCAAGGGTGAGCTTACAGGCAGGGCTCCGGTCGATTGTGCCAGATACCGGGAACTCCACGGCCGGAAGCCGGTCTGGGCCGTGGTGCTTGGCGTGGACGGCGTCTCAGACTTCAACGCCCTGCACTCCCGCCGGCACGATGACGAGGTTCAGCTCTATGCATTCGACATTCTGGCGCTCGGCGGCGAGGATCTGCGCCAGCTGCCGTTGACGATGCGCAAGACCAACCTAACCCGCTTGTTACGTGGCCGTCCGGATGGCATCTTTGTCGCACCGTTTGAGGGCGGGCGAATTGGGCCGGACCTATTCAAGGCAGCCTGTGGCATGGGCCTTGAGGGATTGGTCTCGAAACGTCGCGATCGCCGCTACATCGCGGGCCGCACGAAGGAATGGATCAACGTGAAGAATTGAACCCACCCGGCTAAGTCCAGGGAGTTTTGATACGAATGTCGGATTGGGCAGTCACCAGGTTTTCGCGTGCTGTCCGTATTTAACCACCCGATGTCCTAATTGATTGAATGACGTGAAATAGGCCGCCAATTTATTTTATAGGAGGAGCCCCGCATGTGGACCTTGGTTTTCATCACGGCTTTGGTGGGAGTCCCCACGACCAACGGAGTTCACTCTACGGTCACAACCTTCAAGTTCGACACGCAAGAACAATGCGATGTTGCGGCTAAACAATTGAACATCCCGAAGCCGTATCTGACTCAGCGGTCTGCGGCGATCATCGTGTCGACTGAGTGCATTGTGGGCGCGAAGTAGGACACTCCACGTTTCAGCTTGGAATGCTGACGCCTAAATACGGACAGTACCTATGGGAAGCGCCAGCTAGGCGATCTCAAGCCGCTTACGAACCGCCTCGACCAGCGCATATCCCGCGGCCGTCAGATGAATGCCATCAGGGAGGAAATAGGCACGCGTCGGAATGCTGCGGGCGCTGAACCACGGCAAGCCGGGGCCGTTCAGGAAGAGGACCGCGCGCGCCTATCGGGTGATCCAGTAGATCTCTACATCCGCCAGACGGTCGCCTCCTCGTGCGTCCACGCTGCGTAGAGTGCGCGGATCGCCTTCAGGCGGTCATGGTAGCCGGGCGGTTACGTCAGCTAAGGGCCAAGAGCTTCCCTGCGCGCTCCATCCGCAACCTGCCAGCTAGAGAATACGGACCCGATCTTCTCGGTCGATTGCGTCCACCCGGGGTAATGACCACGTCCGACGCTGATCCGGTTCAGCAGCATCGCGACGACGATCATCGCCAGGATTCCAGCAAGACTGAGCACGATCTGCATCGCAGGCCGGTCCGAAATGTCAAGCAGCGTCAGGTGGCTGGCCAGCGCCAGGAGGACGCCGAGACAGTAGATTGGCAGCGAATTCTCGCCACAGCACCTAGCGCAGCGCATGACTGGTGTCGCTAGCCCTCGCCAATCCCGAGGAATGAACCATAGCACCACAGTTGCAATAGCCAAGAAATGCAGCAGCCGGAACGGACTGAGATTCGATTTATCTAGCGGGAAGAGCAGGTTCGTCAAATTTTGCGGGACCAGCGGTTTGCCGCTGCAACTCAGCGTCAGGACCAGGCCAAAAACCAGATAGACAACAGCAAGAGTAAGCGTCGTGCGCGACGTCACCCAGGGCCAGACCCTCTCCCCTCCGATGACGCACCAGGCGCCCAGCACGATCAAAAGCTGCCAAGCCAACGGGTTGAAGAACCAGGCGCCGCTGGGCCAGGCTGGAACGCTCCAGCCGAAGATGTGCACGAGCGCATAAAGCAACAGCGAAACACCAAGCGTAACGTTTGGTGCACGCAGCAGCAGCCACAACAGCGGCGCGAACAACACGTGAAAGATGACGAAAGTCGGCAAGACGTCGGTGTTGACAGGGCGATATTGCAGGATTGCGGCATGCGCAAGCGTCGCGCCCGGATGATCGAGCAGAATCCGCGTATTGCTCTCGTCGGCAAGCCGATCGCTGCCCGCGAGGTAGACGAGGACGGTGCAAGCGAGCGTGAGCAGCAGAAACGCGGCATAGATGTCCCATCCCCGCCGCAGCGAACGACCAATCATGCCGCTCCAGCCCTCGCGCTGACGTGCCCTGCCGTAGGCCAGCGCGCAGGTCACGCCCGAAATGAACATGAATATTTCGGCGGCATCGCAGAAGCCGTAGTTGCGCGGTGTCAGCCAGCTTCCGATGTTGTTGGGAACATGATCAAGAAAGATCCACCATAGCGCGATCCCTCGACAGACATCGATGCGCAGGTCGCGGCCAGCCCCCCTGAACTCCGGCGGAGTTTCGCCGATCAATCGCTTCGAGGTGTGAGTTCGATCGTGCATCTGTTTGACCTGCCGGCGTGCTCGCACATCGGTCGATGAGAGGCTCCGCTGCTCCGGGCTGGGGGTGTTGCCGAGCGGGGTATCCGACCAAACGATGCGGTTACGAGCCTGAGCTACCTGATGGTTGGAGGCTCTTTCGTTCGCCAACCGGCGCTTTGATTGCCTGGGCCGGAAGCTTCGCCGTCCTCCCAAAACGTTTGCAATATGTCGTCGCTGGCAACCGGTATCAGAAGATGCTTCCGCATTTCGGCGAGGCGGGCACGGCAATACTCACGGTAAAACATCTCGACTAGGGTGGACATGATCGAACCCTCGCTTGATCATCACCATTGACGATAGATTTCGACCATTTCAACCGGCGGTAAATATCAACGGCGCCGGAGTAGTTTGTGTCCGACGAACTCGGATGACGACGATGTGGCCGACGAGGCGCGACACAAAATCGGTATCAGAGAACGTCTAGTGCTGCAGGACAGTCTGTCCGCGGATCGTTGAGTTCGATCAATCGCGAGAATCATAGAAGCGGAGCTTACGGGTTCACCCCGCCAAGGATATCTAAACTAGATCCGATAACGGCAATCAGAAATAGAGCCATCACGACCGCCTCCTCTTAAAGGAGATTTTTTGACGCCACGGCCTTCGCAATCACTATAGACCTAATTTCTGGCCGCTAAGTGAACAAGTTCACATCAGCATTGAACTTAGCTGAGCGAGACTAGCAGGCCAATGGCGTAGCTTCTTGGACTCTTGCGCACAGATCAAACAAGTTCGGTGCGCGAACTGCAAAATGCAGATACCGGTGAGTTTGTCGCATTTGGTCCCGATGTCCAACAAGGCTGGAGGTCCCCATGTCAATGGACGCAGCCGAATTCGTATCACATCGATTCTCGACGCGGGAGTTTCCGGAGCGGATGCGAATCCCGCTATGGCGCGAGGACTTTGGGCGAGGCATAGTCCACGCTGATATTGAGCCTCTATCGAACGCACCGTTTCAGGCCTACGCAACGCTGCAAGCGATCCGAGGTTTGCGCAGGCTCGCGCTGAAAGGCTCCCCTATGCGTTTCAAGCGCTTGCAGGCGAGCATCGCTGATGGTGATGACTCGATCGGAGTCATCCTCTGTTCTCCCGGCAAAAGTCAACTATCGCAGCGCTGTCAAGAAATCGAGCTTCACGCCAGCGACGCCATCGCAATTCTGCATTCCGAGCCGGTCACCGTCACCTATGTCGACGGATTGCTATTCGGTCTTGCCGTACCGCGCGACGCGCTTGCACAGCGCATGACGAACGTCGAAAGCCGCGCCATGCGGCCGATTTCTCACCGAAATGAAGCGCTCCGACTTCTCATGGCTTATCTCAAGTCGGCATTTAATGAGAGTGTTCTGGCCACCCCGAAGCTGCGAGATGCAGTCGTGACTCACATCCACGATCTCCTGGCGCTGGCAATCGTCGAGTGCGCTCCCTTGGGCGAGAGCAGTGCGAGCGCTGTCGTGACCGCGCGCCACGGCGCCGCCCTTGATTACATCGAGACACACTTTCAAGAACCAGGACTCAGCGTCGAGATGGTAGCTCGTTGCCAAGGCATCTCACCTCGCTATCTGCAGCGCCTGATGACATCGTCAGGATCATCGTTCACCGGGCACGTGAATGAGTTACGCCTCCAACGAGCACTCAAACTGCTGACCGATTCCAGCGCCAGCGCGCGGCTAATTTCCGATATCGCCTTAGAGGTCGGCTTCTCGGATGTTTCGCATTTCAATCGCTTGTTCCGAGCTCGCTTCGGCGATTCGCCGCGTGGCGTTCGTTGCGCCCGAAGGGATCCTAGCTGATCCACGTGCCCCTCGGTGAGTGCGAGTGATGGTCGCCCAATGACCGCCTTGGGTCATAAGCCGTCGATGACGACTACGGAGCTCGACTGCCGCTTCAATGCCGAACGCTGACATAGTGATTGCCCAGCGCAGCGGTCTCGGCCAGCGCAACAATCTGCAATCAAGGTGCTCTGCGCACAGCACAGCTACAGCATCGCGGCGGAGTACCGCGAAGTGGAGACTGGCAAGGGAGCCGATGCTTTGAAGCGTTGGCCTGAACTCGCGGCAGCCATGACGCATGCTCGTACGGTCGGTCGAGGTGGCAAGACAAGCGCAGCCCCGATCGCCAAGCTGGACCGACTGAGCCGCGACGTTCACCTCATCAGCCGGCCTCATGGAGCATCCGGCCTCATGGTGCATCGCGTGTCATTTCTGGTGGCAGAACTAGGCGCGGACGTCGATCCGTTCGCGCTAGCCGGTTCGGCGTGTACAGGCGCACTCTGGCCAGAAGGCTCGAGAAGGGGCCGGTGAAGTGATTGCGCAGCAATAATTGCGGGTGGGTTAGCCTAACGCCTTCCCACCCACGATTCATGCCTGGTGGATACCGAGCGGCGGATTACGCGTCCACCTTCGGTCTTCGAGTCTCGGCAGACAATCGCTAACCCGCTCTGCGATTTCTACTGCGTGGCCACGTTCCCGGTCGCATCGCGATCATTCTTCGGGTTGTAACCTGAGTCGTGAAGATTTTTGAGATACATGGCGTGATCGTTTGCGTTCATACCACCCGCCCAGCCCATGGGCGATGGCGATTCCGGAACAGCGGCATGAGTGTTCATCGCGTGGCGATGATGGTGCGTTGCCGACGCGGCAGTAACGGAGAGAGTGAGAACAGCGAGAGCCACGAGCAGTTTTCTTGTCATAGTTAGCTCCTGTTGGGATTCCCCCCTGGAGTGCTACAACGCATAACATAGTCAGCTCACTTCAGGTAGCATCACCTTCCGTCGTCACCACAACGTGACTTTTTCGGAGCAAGCGTGATTGGCGCGGGCACGCTCCTCCACTTGGGCAACACCAAATCTCTAGAGACGTCCCAGCGAACAGACCGAAGCGCGGCCTTGAGCTGCCGGTTCGATCGACGGCTGGTTAAGCTAATGCCACCTTCCTCCTGAACTTGATCGGGCTGAAACGGCGATCTCGCGATGATGTACGAAAGCGTCCGCGGTACTTTGATCTCGGAGGACGCCGACAGGCAGCGAGTAAAAGCCGCGATTTCGGGTCCGAGGAAACTCGTGATTGGAGAGAGCACGCGGCCAACTTGGAAAGTGGGATGTTCAGAAGGGCAGCGTTTTTCGAGATCACCAACTGGTCCGAGGATCTCATTCGCATAAGCATTCTTTTCCGAACTTTTTCCCTCCCCCCTCCCCCTCGGTCAAAAAACGCCTTGGCTCGCTTGTGCGCAACGCAAAACCAGAACGCAATCCCACGGTTCGCGTGTCCCGCCGATCGCGTGCATTCTCGCTGAATCGCACATTCCGAAGAATGTGGATTCCCATTCGGGATTTCGCACTAAGCCAAGCTGACACTGAACCATACGGCTGGGTCCTTTATGCCGCCGCCCGATCTTCCTTATCGGCGCCGCGCAGCACGATCTTGAGCGCACCATCCGGCAATGGCCGCTGCAACGCCTTGACCTCGTGCCACGACGCGCGCATCCAGACATCGCGTTCTTCATCGGTGGTCAGGATCACCGGCATGGCCTTCGGATGGATCGACAAGACGACACGTTCGGTGACGTCGTCAGGAAGCCGCAGCAGCCGAGTGAGGGCGGCTGCATCTCGCTGCCATAGCGGCAGGTCAGCTAGACTTGTTGCCGAAACACCGCCCCGCACTTATGGGCAGGAACGCCGCCGTCCGTCATAGCCGATGTAAGTTCCGGATGCCGGATCGTAGGTCTGAAAGTGCTGGCAGCCGTAGCCCCCGCGCGGTTTGTGTTCAACGCGAGCTGGTTCGCCTGGTTTAATTGCCGATTTGCTGTTCTCCGTGGCCACGCCCGGTTGACCTGCGGTCTGGGCGGGGTTCACGAAGGCGGCGTAGCTGTTTGCCCAGGCAGGCAAGGAGACACCGGGCGTCTCTTCCACAACGGCAGGTTTCTGTTCCATGGAGCGCCGCGCGTCCGCCAGTTCGGTTGCAAGCGCTTCGGCCCTGTCGTGCTCCTGCTGCAGAGACTGCCACAGTACCGCCGTCGCGCTGTCGACCGCTTGGCTGAACTGGTGCGCCTCGCCGTTGGGCATCGACAGCAGCTTCCCGACGTACCGCCATGCCTTCACAAGTTCTTTTTCGAGCGCCTCAGCCCTGGCGTGCTCTTGCTGCAGAGACTGCCGCAGTTCCGCTGTCGCGCTGTCGATCGCCTGCTTGAGCTGCGCCGCCTCGTCGTCCTTCGACAATGGCGTCTGTTGCGCCATGACCGGCGGGACGATCGTGATGAGCTTAGATAACTCCTGCTGAGTGGCGTATCGCGCCACATAGGCGACGACGTCGGCGTTGAGACAGAACCCGATGAGTGCCGCCGCGACGAGGGTTCGGGCGAACCAGAAAATTGCAAATCCCCGCCGCGCGTGTGACGCCTCGAGGATGACGACGTTTGGTGCGGTCTTAATCGTATGGCGCATGTAAACCACCGCCGGGTTATCAGGCCATTGCTTCTTCACTTCGCCGGAAGCCTAACCCCACCCGCTGTGCGCCTCAAGTTTAGTGTTACTCCTCGGTGATAGCTCCGGCTGCACGCGGGGATGCGTCGCCCCGAGCGGGAGAGGCAAGCCGCCACCGATTGCGGTGGACAACGTGCCGGACACAACGGAGGCCCCCGCGTTGACGCGCTCGCGTCGAGGTCGATGATGGGACGCTTGGTCGACTGCGGATACGTTGCGCAGGATGGCTGATGGGCACGCAGTGCCGGGTGCGTTATTTTCGAGTTCCAATCGTACAGAGATAGTCGCGCGGCATGGCTAACCCGACCGGCGAGCGGTGCTTCTCATGCATCGCGATGAAGTCTCGTTGAAGTGCCGTGCGCCTTTCAGGGTCGAGCGATGCGGCCAGCGTTTTTGTCGGACCATAGCCAGTCACAAATATGTCCCATACCGTTTGGCCGCTCGGCATGCGGAGTACCGTGGTGCCAGGTTCAAAGGCCAGATCGAATGTATCGCCAAGCAATTCCCGAACGCGGCCTTCCCGGCCCCACGCGAATGGCGAAGGAGGAGGATTGTCAGGCGGTGGCGGCATGTATGGCCGCATTGTCTGGAATATTTCTTCAACCGCGCTGCCAGGCAGCCAAGTGACCAACCCCAGTCGCCCGCCCTTGCGCGTGACACGTGCCAACTCGGCAGCTGCAGCCTCGGGCCGCGAGACAAACATGACACCGAACGTCGAAGTCACACAGTCAAAGCTTTGATCCGGAAATTCCAGCGCTTCGGCATCGCCGACATTGAAGTCGATCTCCGGTGCAATCAGTTTCGCCGCCTCGATAACGCCGTCACCAATATCGATACCAGTCACCTTTGCGCCTCGATTAGATAACCGCCGCGCAGTCCAGCCCGTGCCTGTCGCAACGTCAAGGATGCGCTCTCCCGGTTGCGGCCAGATTCGATTCACGACGTGATCAATGGCGTCTGCTATACTTTGGCTCACGGTATCGTAGGACGCGCCGCCGGAACCCCAAGTCGCGGCGGGTTTGAGGTTATGAGCAAGAATTTGCGCCATGAAATTTACTCCTCGATCTCGATGGAATAATCAGCTCAGTCGCTTGAGCCCGGCGTGATGAGAACATTGGCACGCAAGACGAACCTCAACCACGGTTTACAAATCGGTTGCGGCACAATGTCTCAGTTCAAGGTAGACCGCCTAGCGCGATGATATGAGCGCGCGTCCGAAACAGATGCATGTCCTCTGCAACTGCAACCACGGATTTTCTCGCGCCAGATATTCTCGATAGGTTCGGTCGCACGGTCCCCGCGCTTTTCGTCGCCCTCCATAGGACCCTCGACCATCCTGTCGTGTCCGTGCGATGCACGACGTGGAAGCTATAGCGTCCTGCGAGGACATCAGTTTTGACGCATCCGCTAAATTGGGTCTGGACTGCTGCTGCATAGTTGGTGACTGCTGCGCTATAAAGGGACGATCCGCTACGTGCGGCGAACTCCCATTCACATACCCATTTGCATGCGAAATTGATTTTAGCTGCGCACGCGCGCGTCATTGGTTGTGAGGGGTTCAAATCATGACGAAGCACGTTTCGAGGCGCATCATGACTGATGTGCTCGTAGTCCTAGTATCTGTAGTGATGATCACGATTGCAGTGGCATTTTTGGGCGATCCCATTCGGGCCCGCATCGCTGCTTCTATCCCAACCCCATTCGATCTTGCGATGGTCAAGAGACTCGCAACCGCTGAACCGAGCAAACTGAACCTTCCGCGCGCGCAACCGAGTTGCCGGCTTCGTTCCGCTCCTCTGCAATGGAACGTAGACTGGCTTTTCCGGCCGCCCGCAGCTCGCGGATGATGTGGGCTTGCTAAAGAGGCAAGCCGTCTCGGTTGGCGGCCTTTAGGCACGGCGTTTTCTTCACCTTTGAGGAGTGACGCCAGTCGTATCTGCTGTGGATCACACATGAGCATCCTGAAAGTTGCACACGCAAATTCTTCGTGCCCTTGCGGCATTTCGCGCATCATAGCAACCTCGATGCGAACCGTGTCAGCATCGAAAGCCTGACGGGAAATTCCTCATCATTTTCTTGAGGTCCCTACCTCCATTTGTAATCCACCTCACACCTGCAGCGAAGCTGCGGTCCGATATTGTCTCAGTCTTGGCGTCATTCGAGTAATTTACAGATTTCGTTCGGGCGCTCAGTCGTTCTTGCGTGGTTGGGCACTGAAACGGGAGGCCGGCATGCCAACGTCATCTCCCCTTGTGCGATGGTCGACTGAGATGCTGCCGGAGCGAACAAGGTTCTCCACGTTCCGTGAAGAGTTTACGCGGCTGAACCTCGCCTTGGACGTGATAGATCACAGCGGCGGCCGCCCGCGTATCAATGTCACCTACTTGCCGCTCGGCCCGGTTGGCGTTTGTAGCATTGTCACCACGCCGGTGGAGTTTATCCGTCACAAACGCCACCTCAAGGATAGCCGTGACCAATTCGGACTTAACATCGTCGAAGCTGGCCCGGTCCAATTTGCAAATGCTGGCCAAGAACATGTCTATGATGCCGGCGCCGCTTGTTTGGTTGACCGGGGAAGGCTGCTGCGAGTATTTGGGTCGCGTGGCGCCAGCGTCAAATTCGTGACCGTGCCGGCTGCCGCCCTTAGGTCGCTGGTTGCACAGCCGGAAGATCTATCAGGTCGGCCGGTGCGTCCTGGACCGGCGCTTCGCCTGCTCCACCTCTACCTGCAATCGCTCGCATCCTTCAAAGAACCTCCGTCATCAAAACTCGCCTCCACCGTCGGCACACATCTCCTCGATCTTGTGGCCGCGACGCTCGGGCCGACCGTCGAAGCTGCAAACCTCGTTACGGAGCGTGGTGTGAAGGCCGCCAAGCTGCAGGCGATCCTGGCGGAGGTCGCGCAACGCTTCGGCGATCCCAATGTCGATCTGAACAATGTTGCTGGAGCGCTCGGTATGTCGCGGCGATACGTGCAAAAGTTGCTCGAAGAGACCGGAAAGTCGTTCACCGAGCACCTTGCAGCGTGTCGGCTTGAGCGTGCCTTCGCGATGTTGACTGACCCGCACCATCTGCATTTGGCCATCATCGATATCGCGTTTGCAGTCGGCTTTGGTGATGTTTCTCATTTCAATCGCTCGTTCCGCCGACACTTCGGCGAGACGCCATCAGGCGTGCGCGCCGCATCGATGGTGCGGCAGAAGTCATCCTGCGCCTCCTCACAATGCGCGGGCGAAGGCCGCTGAAAACGCGGACAGTTCGACCTCGCGGGACGGCAGGCAGCGCGCACCGGGCTACAGGGCTGAAAGAGTTCCTTCACCTTGATCTATGGAATACGCGAACTGGCCATAACCGGGACCGCATCGCGTTGAAGAATGAGACCGTCGCTGCTGGGGGCCAAACGGAGACAATCCGATGAACACTCGGACACTTGCTGCAGCGCTCGTGGGAGCAACTCTGTTCGGCCTTACCGCTGCGCAGGCCGCGCCGAAGCCCAAGGCGAAACAGGCGGGCGCGGTCACGGTCACGGTCACCGTGACGAACTCGCGCAAAGCGGATCTAGTCCAGCTGGAGGCCAAGTCCGGGTCGCCAGACTGGAAGGAAGTACTCGGCCCGCTGAAATCCGGCAAGCAAGCGTCGGCTAAACTGCCACAGGCCAGCGATTGCCGCTTCGATCTGCGCGGGACGTTCGACGACGGCCAGTCGACGGATGCCTCCGGCATCAACGTCTGCGCCGATAAGACGCTCAACCTGACCGATTGACACAGGCTCTTTTATCGCGCTCCGCATCAGCACGACGTGGCAGACGGCAGGCGCAAGTGGCTCCGGAGAGAAGAGCACGTCTTTGGTGCTCTCGAGATCAGCCACTATCGACCGAAAGAGCGTCCGAACAGCGTGCGCATCGTCCATCCAAAGAATGACGAGGAAGCCTGGTGGCCGCTTTTCGATGAGACCGGCTCGACCTTGTTCCCGGAGCTGATGGCCGAGCTGAATGAAATCAAGCAGACGACCGTGTCCGGCCTGGTCTTTCGACGCGACCATTCGCACCGGAGGTCACCTACCCCGCTGCCATGGATCACAGCCAAGCAGGATCTTCGCTACCTGCGCGGGTCGTGAAAAAGATCGTTCACGCTGCCGATCTTCGGGAAGAACTGTCCTTTACATCATTCCGCCACGGCGGGTTCACCGAGGGCGTTGACAGCGATCTGACGGACGCTGAGCTCAGGGCCGCGGGCCGCCATCGCTCATCGCGGCAGTTGCCGACCTATGCAAAGCGCACACGGAAACAGCTAATTTCCGGCACGAAGAAACGGCGTGAAGAAAAGTACAAAGACAGCCGGTTTGTCGGAATAGCCATGACCCGTCTGTCGGAATGACGACCGTGACAAACCCCTAAGCTATTGAAAAGCTTGGTGGGCGCACCAGGGCTCGAACCTGGGAATCGGCAGCCGGACAACCACAAAGCATCGCACGGCGCTTCTGTTCCCTGCTCGATCTCACGACAACGATTAGGCGAATCCTTCATGCGCTAGGCGAACGAAAGAGAGCCCGTCCAGCCCGTCGTAGTTGCAGACACCACTTTTCAGCAAGGATTCGATTGCCGTCGGGTCGGGGATGCGTGCTACCGATTTGCTACGAGACCGTTCGCGAGTTTTCTCGCGCAGCCTAACTGCCTGATACTACGATGGAATCGTGGTAGCGGGAGAGGGACTCGAACCCCCGACCCCAGGATTATGATTCCCGTGCTCTAACCAGCTGAGCTACCCCGCCACAGGGTCGCGAGGGCCGAATAAGGCCGATCTCGCGAACGCGCGGCATATAAGGAAGGGGGCGGCGGGCTGTCAATCCGCCTTCGCTAAAGCTTTGGCGAGACAAGGCCGTTTGTGCCGAATTTGGCACCAGAATCTGCATCTTTCGGCACCAGACTCGTGGGGAGTCCCCCTCACCCGGATCGCATCTTCGATGCGCTCCGGCCCTCCCCGCAAGCGGGGAGAGGCGAAGGAAGAATCAGCCTATTTCGGCCTGACCGTCGGGTCGCCGCCGGGGCTGCCGGGGGGTGGGAGGACCGGCATGGCACCGTCCGTAGAGGGGGCCGGGGCGTGCATGTCGGGGTCGACGCCGGAGGGCGGGCAGAGCACGCCGTCGGACTTGGCCAGTTTGTCGCCGAGCGGTTCCCGGGACTGGCCGGTGGTGGTGCCGTCGGGCGCGGTGGCGCGGTTCGGGCGGTCCTGCGGCATGCAATTGGCGGCGTGCTGGGCCGATGGCGGCGCGGTCGCTTGCGGCGGCGTTGCAGGTCGCGGCGGGGCCTGCGCGATCGCGCTGCCTGAGGCTGCGATCAGGAGGCTGGCCAGAATGATGTTTGATGTGGTGCGCATGGGAGGGAAACGTCTCCGGCCATGCGGAGGTTCCGGCCGATGCACGGCGAATTGAAGCGCGGGAAATTGGCTGGCGGTTTCCTCGCGGCCGATCCTTCGAGACGCCCGCCGCTGGCGGGCTCCTCAGGATGAGGTCGCGTTTTGCGGCGACAGTGCCGGCCGATGGCGCGATCGCGGCAAATCGCTCTCACGATTTGACGTAGCGGATCAGCGAAAAGTGCCCCATCGGCGGCATCGGGCGGCGCTCGGCGAGCGTGACATCGCCGTGCTTGGCGGCCCAGTTGACGAGGCGGTCCCACGGGAATTCCGGGCGCCAGCCGAGGCGGCGGGCGATGGGGGCGAAGGCGAGCTCGAACAGCTTTCGCGGGCCACTCTCGGCGCCGATGTGGTTGACAAGGATCAGCTCGCCGCCGGGCTTGAGCACGCGCACGAACTCGTCGAGCGTACCTTCGGGATCGGGCACGGCGGTGATGACATATTGCGCGACCACCGCATCGAAAAAGTTTTCGGGGAAAGCGAGATTCTTCGCGTCCATCACCGAGAGCACTTCGACATTGCTAAGCCGCAGCGCGCGCACGCGCGCCTGCGCCTTGCGCAGCATCGGCTCGGAGATGTCGACGCCGCAAATCTTCGTGGTGCGCGAATAATCGGAGAGTGAAAGCCCGGTGCCGACGCCGACGTCGAGGATGCGGCCGCCGATCCGGTCAGCCTCGGCGATGGTCGACTGCCGTCCGGCGTCAAAAACCTTGCCGAACACGAGATCGTAGACCGGCGCCCAGCGGCCATAGGCCTTCTCGACCCCGGCCCGCGAGATGTCTGCTGCCATGCCCCCTGCCCCGGAAATTTTCTAGCCGCGTACCGCTTCCACCAGCGGCCTCGCAGTGCTCGTTGCGACTTTCGCGGCGGCGCTCTGGATAAAGCCGCCGCCGAGCACGCGCGCCTGGCCCGAAGGCGCGTCGTAGAACACGCAGGCCTGGCCGGGCGAAACGCCCTCCTCGCCGGCGACGAGCTCGACTTCGTAATGGCCGTTGCCGCCGCGCAGCCAGGCCGGCTGCGGGCTGCGGGTCGAGCGGACGCGCACGAACATCTCGAGGCCGGCGCCGATGGCGCGGTCGATGTCGCCGTCGCCGATCCAGTTGACGTCGCGCAGCACGATGCGGTGCATCTTCAGCGCATCGCGCGGGCCGACGACGACGCGGCGGCCCGGAGCATCCAGCCGCACCACGAACAGCGGCGCGTGAGCGGCGATGCCGAGGCCGCGGCGCTGGCCGACGGTGAAATTGGCGATGCCGTTGTGCCGGCCGAGCACGCGGCCGTCGAGATCGACGATGTCGCCGGGGTCCATCGCGTTCGGACGCAGGCGGGTGATGATGTCGGTGTAGCGGCCGGTCGGCACGAAGCAGATGTCCTGGCTGTCGTGCTTGTCGGCGACGGCAAGACCGAAGCGGCGCGCGAGCTCGCGCGTCTCGGGCTTGGTCATGTCGCCGAGCGGGAAGCGCAGGAAGTCGAGCTGCTCCTGCGTGGTCGCGAACAGGAAGTAGCTCTGGTCGCGATCGCTGTCGGCGGCGCAGACCAGCGCGCGCGAGCCGTCGTCGCGGCGGCGCGAGGCGACGTAATGGCCGGTGGCGAGCGCCTGCGCGCCGAGCTCGCGCGCGGTCTTCAGGAGGTCGCGGAACTTGACCGAGCGATTGCACTCGATGCACGGCACCGGCGTCTCGCCGAGCGCGTAAGAGTCGGCGAAATTGTCGATGACGGACTCGCGAAAGCGATCCTCGTAGTCGAGCACGTAATGGGGGATGCCGAGCTTGGCGGCGACGTCGCGGGCGTCGTGGATGTCCTGGCCGGCGCAGCAGGCGCCCTTGCGATGGGTCGCCGCGCCATGGTCGTAGAGCTGCAGCGTGATGCCGACGACGTCATAGCCCTCGGCCTTGAGCAGCGCAGCCGTCGTCGAGGAATCGACGCCGCCCGACATGGCAACGACGACCCTGGTGTCCTCAGGACGGCCTTCGAGATCCAGACTGTTCAGCATGGGCCTTAAAGCGTTGTGACGGCGGCGTTCGCGATCCGCGATGACTTGGACATTTCGGCTTCCGGCGGGACATCGACGCTCCCCGGGAACTGTGGTTCCCCCGGGGGCACGACTGCCCGGTCGAAAGCGGCTGAGAGCAGCTCTTTAATATAGGCGCCCTTCCGGTGAAGCAATCACGCGGGCGGCCGCTTAGGGCAATTCTTGCCGGGGAGGCAGAAATGGCGGGGCTCTTGCGTTCCTCGCGGCGGTGGCGAAAACCACCCAATTAATTGATTTTGCTGGATAAAATAGATCTCCAGGGAGCTGGCCCGCTCCTTGCTACCTCTATGCCGAAGATGTTTCCAAGAGGTTTTCCGTGGTCGGTCGGGCGTCAGACGTAGCAGCCAGCGTGCAGGTCCAGAGCGCGCAGCAAAAGCCTGCCCGGTCGCAGAGCGCCAAAGACACGTCCACCGACGACTCCTTCGGCTCGCTGGTCGACAGCAACACCCAGGCGATCAGCAACAACGCGCCGTCGCAGGACACCGCGCCGCGCCGGACCGAGTCGTCATCCTCGTCGTCATCCGCCCCGGACAAGGGCCCGCGCGATACCGCCGCGACCGACCAGCCCTCGCAGAGCAAGGCGAACGACGACACCGACACATCGGCCCCCACCGCGAACGACGCCACGGCCGATCAGGCCAAGCCGACCAAGGACAAGTCCGAGACCTCCGACGCCAAATCGGCGGATAAAGCCGACGGCACCAAGGGCGACAAGACCGACAGCACCGCTGCCGCCACCGTCGATGCCGCCGTGCAGCCCGACGCGACGCAGGTCGCTATGCCCGATCCGAACGCCATCGTGGTGGCCCCGCCCGTGGTGCCGGTCGATCCGAACGCGGCCGCGAGCCAGACCGGCGATGCCGCCGCCTCGCCGCTGACGATTGCGGCCGCCGGCATCGCCGCCAGCGCTTCCACCGCGGCGCAGATCGCAGGCGGCAAGACCGACACCGCCACGGCGAGCGACAAGGGCGCCAAGACCGCGGGTGCCAAGGTCGATGCCGACACGACGACAACACTGGGCGATGCCGCCACCGGCACGACCGCGACCGATGCCAAGACCAATGGCGGCCTGGTCGCCGTCGCCGACCAGGGCACGCCGAAGCCTTCGTTCAAGGCCGTCGCGACCGCCCAACGCGAGAGCGACGTCTCCAATATCGGCCAGGACGCGGGCAAGGCGAACGCCACGCAAACCGCGGCGACGACCGCGCATGCGCAAGCCGCCAAGCCGCAGGCCGAGGCGAACCCGACCGACGCGAAGACCGGCGCCTCCGACCGCTCCGACGCGACGCCGGTGACGGCAACCACGCACGCGCATGCGGGCACGCAGGCCGCAGTGCCCACGACCGACACCGGCGCGCAGGCCGCCTCCGCCATCCAGGCGCCGCTGACCAATACGACGTCGGCCGCCACCGCATCGACTGCGACGCTCACCGCGACCGCGGCAAATTCCACACCCGTGCCGATCAGCGGCGTGCCGGTCGAGATCGCCGCGGCCGCGCGCGCCGGCAAGACGCGCTTCGACATCAGCCTCGATCCGATCGACCTCGGCCGCATCGACGTCCGCATCAATGTCGACCGCAACGGCCAGGTCACCTCGCATCTCACCGTCGAGAAGCCGGAGACGCTGCAGATGCTGCGGCAGGACGCACCGCAATTGCAGCGCGCGCTCGACGATGCCGGCCTCAAGACCGGCAGCAACGGGCTGTCCTTCAGCCTGCGCGACCAGAATTCATCGGGCCAGAATTCCGGCCAGAACAACGACAATGGCGGCAGTGCCCGCCGGCTGATCATCAGCGAAGACGACACCGTTGCTGCGGCGCCCGTCGGGCGCGGCTACGGCCGCATGCTCGGATCGAGCAGCGGCGTCGACATCAGAGTGTGAGGAGTATTCGAACATGACCACCACGAATGCCGCCACCGCCCCGACGCCCGTCTCCGGGACCACCGACGTCCCGAAGTCGTCCTCGTCGAACTCGCTGAGCTCGAACACGGGCGCGACGCTCGCCGGCAACTTCCAGACCTTCCTGACGCTGCTGACGACGCAGCTGCAGAACCAGAACCCGCTCGATCCGCTCGACACCAACCAGTTCACTCAGCAGCTGGTGCAGTTCGCCGGCGTCGAGCAGCAGCTCAAGACCAACGATTCACTGTCCCAGCTCGTCACCCTGCAACAGACCACGCAGGCGACTCAGGCGCTGGGCTTCGTCGGCAAGACCGCGCTGGTCGACGGCTCGACCGCGACCATGACGAACTCGTCGGCGACCTGGCATCTCAACGTGCCGACCGACTCGACCGTCGACATCACCGTTGCCAATTCCACCGGCCAGACGGTGTTCACCGGTAAATATACCGCCGCTGCCGGCACCGACATTCCCTTCACCTGGAGCGGAATGGGCAATGACGGCACGCAATGGCCGGACGGCAAGTACACGATCACGGCGACGGGTAAGGACGTGGCGAACAACAATGTCGGCATCGCCGCGCAGGTGCAGGGCGTGGTGTCGTCCGTCGACCTGACCCAGTCGCCGCCGCTGCTCACCATCGACGGCGCCAGCTACACCCTGAGCCAGGTGAAGAGCATCATCGCCACCAGCAGCAACTAAAGGCGCGCGCCTCGCCACACACGAGATGTGATCCCCGCCTGGTGCGCAACTGCGCACGGCGCGGGGATCCATCACCACAGGACGTCGTTTTCGCGTGAGACCGTAACCCCGGGTCGTCGTCAAACTACCCCCTGGGGTTACGGGGTCCCGGGCTCGCGCTACGCGCGCCACGGGACGACAGTTGGGGCTTCGCCGGCTCCATTCGTTAGTAAAGTATTTACGAAGACCCCGCTCGGACGGCTCGGATCATGGTGTCCAGCCCTCCGGGCCGGCTGTGTTCCAGCCATTTTCAACGAGAATTGTATTGAAGCCTTAGGCTTAGCGGATTTTTAAGCCCGCACGCGTAGGGTTACGGCGTGAGTTCAGTGGTTGAGAGTTTGTGAGTACGCCATGACAGAACCCCATCGCCCGAGGGTAAAATACGTCATCGGGCCGGACGGCAGTCCGCTGACGATCGCAGATCTGCCCGCACCCGGCACCAAACGCTGGGTCATCCGCCGCAAGGCCGAAGTCGTCGCCGCTGTGCGTGGCGGACTTCTCTCCCTCGAGGAGGCCTGCAGCCGTTATACCCTGACGGTCGACGAATTCCTCTCCTGGCAGTTTTCCATCGACCAGCACGGTCTGGCGGGTCTTCGCACCACCCGCATCCAGCAATATCGCCAGTAAGCGATCCGGAAATCTGCAGCTTTTGACGAAAATCGGCCTCGCACCGCGAGGCCGATTTTTTTCATGTTTCCTTTTGGCGCGACTTTTGTCCCAGCTCTTAACCTTCGTTAACCATATCGAAACCATCACCTAGGCAATAATTGCCCAGTCGACCGCTCGGTTGCGGGTCGAAGCTTCGGGGCGGTTGCTTGCAAGGTCTTGCGGACTTTTTGAAGGGTATCGGCGCCGCCCGGTTCGGGGCGATGATCGCGGTCACCGCCGCGCTCATCGGCTTCTTCGCGTTCGTCATCATGCGCGTGACCACGCCGCAGATGACGACGCTGTTCACCGACCTCTCGGTCGAGGATTCTTCGGGCATTATCAAGGATTTGGAGCGACAGGGCATCCAGTTCGAGCTGCGCAATGAAGGCAGCATCATCATGGTGCCCAAGGACAAGGTCACCCGCCTGCGGATGAAGCTCGCCGAGGGCGGCCTGCCCAAGGGCGGCGGCGTCGGCTACGAAGTGTTCGACAAGTCGGATGCGCTCGGCACCACCTCTTTCGTCCAGAACATCAACCATCTCCGCGCGCTCGAAGGCGAGCTCGCCCGCACCATCCGCGCCATCGACCGCATCCAGGCCGCCCGCGTCCACCTCGTGCTGCCCGAGCGCCCGCTGTTCTCGCGCGAGGCGCCGGAGCCGTCGGCCTCGATCGTGGTGCGGGTCCGCGGCTCGCTCGAGGCCCAGCAGATCCGCGCGATCCGCCACCTCGTCGCCTCCGCCGTCAACGGGCTGAAGCCGCAGCGGGTCTCGATCGTCGACGAGGCCGGCTCGTTGCTCGCCGACGGCGCCGCGACCGATCCGGAGCAGGCGGTCGGTGACGAGCGCCGCACCGCCTTCGAGAAGCGGATGCGCAAGCAGGTCGAGGACATCGTCTCCTCCGTGGTCGGCTCCGGCCGCGCCCGCGTCCAGCTCTCCGCCGATTTCGACTTCAACAAGATCACCCAGACCTCCGACAAGTTCGATCCCGAGGGCCGCGTGCTGCGCTCGAGCCAGACCCGGGAAGAGAGCAGCCTCACCGCCGACAACAACGGCCAGGTCACCGTCAACAACGAGCTGCCCGGCAACCAGCAGAACAGCGGTCCCACGGCGAAGGACCAGAGCAAGAAGACCGAAGAGACCAACAATTACGAGATCTCCCGCACCACCAAGACCGAGGTGACCGAGGCCGGCCGGGTCAACCGCATCTCGGTCGCGGTGCTGGTCGACGGCATCTATTCCAAGAACGACAAGGGCGAGCTCGCCTACACGGACCGCACCAAGGAACAGCTCGATCGCATCGCCACCCTGGTGCGCTCGGCGATCGGCTTCGACCAGAAGCGCGGCGACCAGGTCGAGGTCGTCAACCTGCGCTTCGCCGACGCCCCCTCCACCGCCCCGATCGCCGAGCCCTCCGGTTTCCTCGGCATGCTCCAGTTCACCAAGGACGACGTCATGTACTTCGTCGAGCTCGGCGTGATGATGCTGCTCGGCCTGGTCGTGCTGTTCCTGGTGATCCGCCCGCTGGTCAAGCGCATCCTCGCCTCCGAGGAGGTCGCCGCCGCGATCTCCGGCGCCCTCGCCGGCCCCGCCGCTTCGGAGGAGGCCGCGCCTGCCGGGCAGGCGCTGCTGCCGGGCGGCGCCGCGAGCGCGATCGACGTCGCCACCATTCAGGGCCAGGTCCATGCCCAGTCCGTCCATCGCGTCGGCGAGCTCGCCGAGCGCAACCCCAACGAAACCGTCGCCATCATCCGCCAATGGCTGACCGAACCCGCGAAATAATCGAGAAGTGAACTGACATGGCCGGCAACCTGCAAAACGCCAACTCCAACGACATCACCAGCGTGATCTCGACGCTCGGTGCCCGCCAGGGCAGCCGCGCGGGCGGCAAGACCGAAGCGGTGACGGGTCCCAAGCGCGCCGCGATCCTGATGCTGGCGCTGGGCGAGCAATATGGCGGCAAGATCTGGTCGATGCTCGACGACGACGAGGTGCGCCAGCTCTCGCTGGAAATGTCGACGCTCGGCACCGTCGAGGTCGACACGGTCGAGGACATGCTGCTCGAATTCGTCTCGCGCATGTCGGCTTCCGGCGCGCTGATGGGCAATTTCGACGCCACCGAGCGGCTGCTGCAGCAGTACCTGCCGCCGGAGCGCGTCAACGGCATCATGGACGAGATCCGCGGCCCCGCCGGCCGCAACATGTGGGAAAAGCTCTCCAACGTGCAGGAAGAGGTCCTCGCCAACTACCTCAAGAACGAATATCCGCAGACCATCGCAGTCGTGCTGTCGAAGCTGAAGCCGGAACACGCCGCGCGCGTGCTCGGCATCTTCCCCGAGGAGCTCGCGCTAGACGTCGTCAACCGCATGCTGAAGATGGAGGCGGTGCAGAAGGAGGTGATCGAGAGCGTGGAAAAGACGCTGCGCACCGAATTCATGTCCAATTTGTCACAGACCCGCCGCCGCGACGCCCACGAGGTGATGGCGGAAATCTTCAACAATTTCGACCGCCAGACCGAAACCCGCTTCATCACCTCGCTGGAAGAGGACAACCGCGAATCGGCAGAGCGCATCAAGGCGCTGATGTTCACCTTCGACGACCTCGTGAAGCTGGATTCCGGCTCGGCCCAGACCCTGATGCGCAATGTCGACAAGGACAAGCTCGGCGTCGCGCTCAAGAGCGCCAACGAGGACGTCCGCAACTTCTTCTTCGGCAACATGTCCTCGCGCGCGGCCAAGATGCTCCAGGACGACATGGCGGCGATGGGCCCGGTGCGGCTGCGCGACGTCGACGAGGCCCAGGCGCTGCTGGTCAACCTCGCCAAGGACCTCGCCGCCAAGGGCGAGATCATGCTGACCAAGAACCGCGCCGACGACGAGCTGGTGTACTGATGGGCGCCCCGGCAAAATTCCTGTTCGACACCGACTTCGCGGCGCCCGAGCGGTCGCCGCGCGAGAAGGCTGCGACCGCCGCCGAGATCGCCCAGAAGATCGCGGAAGCCGAGGCACGCGCCTATCAGGACGGCTTTGCCGCCGGCCAGCGCGAAGCCAAGGCCGAGAGCGACCGCCGCGTCGCGCTCGCCATGGAAGAGATCAACATCGGTGTCCGCGGCGTCGCCGCCGGCATCGGCAACATCGAGACCAAGATGGAGACCGAGGCGGTCGACGTGGCGGTGGCGGTGGCGCGCAAGCTGTGCGCCGATCTGGTCGCCGCCGAACCGCTCGGCGAGATCATGGCGCTGGTCAAGGATTGCTTCTCGCACCTGGTCGCGACGCCGCATCTCGTCGTGCGCATCAACGACGCGCTCTACGACAGCGCGCGCGAGAAGATGGAGCGGCTCGCCAAGCAGAGCGGCTTCGAGGGCCGGCTGGTGATCCTGGCCGAGCCCGATATCGCCACCGGCGACTGCCGGATCGAATGGGCCGACGGCGGCGTCGTGCTGGAGCGCGGCGCCATCGTGGCCAAGATCGACGAAATGGTCGGACGCTATATCGCGTCCCGCAGGGGGAGCTAAGCCATGAGCGACACCGACGGACAGGTCCCGCTGCCCGATCTCAACGGCCCGATGCCGCCGACCGGTACGGACGTCGGCTACAACGAGGACGAATATGCGGCGCGCGCCGCCGCCGACCTCGAAGCCGTGTTCGACGTGCCGGTGCAGGTCTCGGCCGTGCTCGGCCGCTCCAAGATGGACGTCAGCGAACTGTTGAAGCTCGGGCCCGGCACCGTGCTCGAGCTCGACCGCCGCGTCGGCGAAGCCATCGACATCTACGTCAACAACAAGCTGGTCGCCCGCGGCGAAGTCGTCCTGGTCGAGGACAAGCTCGGCGTGACCATGACCGAAATCATCAAGACCGAACGCAGCTAGTAGCGCAAGGTATGACGCGCGGCAGCGCGACCAGACGGACAGGAGACTGACATGCGGCTTCTCATCGTTGGCACATTGAAGGGCCAGCTCACCACCGCCACCAAGATCGCGATGGAGAACGGCGCCACCGTGACCCACGCCGAGGATCACGAGCAGGCGATGCGCGTGCTGCGCGGCGGCAAGGGCGCCGACCTCCTGCTGGTCGACGTCGCCCTCGACATCCGTGACCTCGTGATGCGGCTCGAGGCCGAGCACATCCACGCGCCGATCGTCGCCTGCGGCATCACCAACGACGCCCGCGCCGCGGTCGCCGCGATCCACGCCGGCGCCAAGGAATACATCCCGCTGCCGCCGGATCCGGAACTGATCGCCGCGGTGCTGGCCGCCGTCGCCAACGATTCCCGCGAGTTGGTCTATCGCGACGAGGCGATGGCCAAGGTGATCAAGCTCGCCCAGCAGATCGCGGGCTCCGACGCCTCGGTGATGGTCACCGGCGAATCCGGCACCGGCAAGGAAGTGCTGGCCCGTTACGTCCACACCCGCTCGGCGCGCGCCAAGCGGCCGTTCATCTCGATCAACTGCGCCGCGATCCCCGAGCATCTGCTGGAATCCGAACTGTTCGGCCACGAGAAGGGCGCCTTCACCGGCGCGATCGCGCGCCGCATCGGCAAGTTCGAGGAAGCGACCGGCGGCACGCTGCTGCTCGACGAAATCTCGGAGATGGACGTCCGCCTGCAATCAAAACTGCTGCGCGCCATCCAGGAGCGCGTGATCGACCGCGTCGGCGGCACCAAGCCGGTGCCGGTGGACATCCGCATCATCGCGACCTCGAACCGCAACCTGGCGGAAGCCGTGCGCGAGGGCACGTTCCGCGAGGACCTGCTATTCCGCCTCAACGTCGTCAATCTGAAGATCCCGCCGCTGCGCGAGCGTCCCCTCGACATCCTCGAGCTCGCCCAGCATTTCGTGAAGAAATATGCCGAAGCCAACGGCGTGCCGGTGCGCCCGATCTCCGCGGACGCGCGCCGCGTGCTCTCCACCAGCCGCTGGCAGGGCAACGTCCGCGAGCTCGAAAACACCATGCACCGCTCGGTGCTGATGGCGCAGGGCGACGAGATCGGCCCCGACGCGATCCTCACACCCGACGGCGACCGCCTCGACCTCGCCAAGACCGCCCCGGCCGTGGCGCATGCGACCATGGCCGCCGAGCAGGTGACGCGGGCGCTTGTGGGCCGCACCGTCGCCGACGTCGAACGCGACCTGATCCTGGAGACGCTGAAGCACTGCCTCGGCAACCGGACCCATGCCGCCAACATCCTCGGCATCTCGATCCGCACGCTGCGCAACAAGCTCAACGAATATTCCGACGGCGGAATTCCGATCACACCGGCGGGAACGCCGGGCGAATATCCGCGGATGCCGATGGTGGGGGCGTAGGTCTCCACGCTGGTTGTGACTGCAAATGACCGGGCCAACTCCCGGGCATTTTGTTTTTGTTGGTGAGGCGCGTAGTCGCCACACTCTCAGTGTCGTCCCGGCGAACGCCGGGACCCATAACCCCAGAGAGGAGTTTGGCGAAGACCCGTCGTTCGGTACTCCTACCGACCACATCGATAGATTCCGCGGTATGGGTCCCCGCGTTCGCGGGGACGACACCGGTGAACATGGCCGCACCGCATCCGGCGACTAGGTCGCGGCCGTGCAACGCCCTATAACCCCGCGTGGGAACAACGCGAGGAACCACATGTCGGAAGCTCAAATCACGGACTGGCTGGCGTCGCAGCGGCAGGCGATGATCGATCTGCTGCGCGATGTCGTGAACATCGATTCCGGATCCTATGACAAGGAAGGCGTCGATGCGGTCGGTGCGCGGTTCGAACGGCATTTTGCCGAGCACGGCATTTCGTTCCGGCGCGAGAGCAACGCCACCTTCGGCGATGCGATCCATGCCGAGATCGCCAAACCCGGCAGCAACGAGAAGCCGGTGCTGTTGATGGGCCATCGCGACACCGTGTTCGGCAAGGGCGAGGCCGGGCGGCGTCCGTTCACGATTGAAGGCAAGCGTGCCTATGGACCCGGCGTTGCCGATATGAAGTCCGGCGTCGTGATGAACATCTTCGTGGCGACCGCCTTCCACAAGTTCGGCGGCAGCCCGCATCCGATCAAGGTGCTGATCACCTCGGACGAGGAGATCGGCTCGCCCTCCTCGCGCCCGGTGATCGAGCGCGAGGGACGGGCCGCACGCGCCGTGTTCAATTCCGAGCCGGGACGGCCGACCGGCAACATCGTCACCGGCCGCAAGGGAGGCATCTTCATGCACTTTGCCATTACGGGCAAAGCCGCGCATTCCGGCGCCAATTTCGCCGCGGGCGTCAGTGCGATCGGCGAGCTCGCGCACAAGATCGTCCAGATCCACGCGCTGACCGATCTCGACAAGGGCATCACGCTGAATGTCGGTCTCGTCTCGGGCGGGCAGTCCGTGAACACCACGGCGCCCTCAGCCGAGGGCCAGATCGACCTGCGTTACGTCGATCCGGCGGATCGTGCGAGGATCATGGCGGCGATCGAGAAGATCATCGCGACGTCCTACGTCCCGGGTACCAGCGCGACGCTGACGGTGAAGGGCGAGTTCGTGCCGGTGGTGCAGAGCACGGAGTCGAAGGCACTGTTCGAAGGCTATCAAGCGGCCGCAAAGCAGGTCGGCCTCGCCACGCTCCAGGGCGAGTTTTCAGGCGGCTGCGCCGATTCCGGCTTCACCGCCGCAGTCGGCACGCCGACCATCTGCGGCCTCGGGCCGGTCGGCGGGCTCGCGCACACGCCGGAGGAATATCTCGAACTCGACAGCATCGTGCCGCGCGCCCAGGCGCTGGCGCTGGCGATTTTGCGGGGGTGAGCGAAGGTGCCGTAGGGTGGGCAAAGCGAAGCGTGCCCGCCAATTCGGTCGTCTCGGATAGATGGTGGGCGCGGCGCAAGAGCGCCTTTGCCCACCCTACGAGACTCGTCATTCGTGGTTGCACGTGGATGGCCGGGTCAAGCCCGGCCATGACGAGTCGAGAGAGCCGTCACGAATAACTCGGCGCGTCCGGCTTGCGGAAGATGTGGATGGGGTCGCCCGGCACGATCGGCTGGCCGCTGAACATGGCATAGGCGTAGAGCGCGAGGTAGCCGATCGCGAGCGCGCCGATGGCGTAGAAGGCCCAGGTCGCGACGCGCCTCATCGTTCCGCTCCATGGCCGTCCCGGACGGGACGGCTCAGGGCGCTTCTAGAGCGATGACGGGGAAAAGGCCAGCCTGCGGCCCACCCTAGCGCAGCGATCAAACGCCGCGCAGGCCGCGGGCGGGAACGCTAACCTCGGCGAGCCTCGCCGCGTCTTCGTCCTGGTCGACCGCCACGTACTGGCCGTGCCAATAGGCCAGTGCAGCATTGCGGGTCGAATTCCTGACGCTGCTGACGCGCCCGATGACGATGCCGTGCGAATGGCGCTCGACGATCTCCTCGACCTCGCAATCGACCGCGGACAATGCACCAACCAGCAGCGGGACGCCCGAGACCGCCGTCACCCACTGGCTGCCCGCAAAGCGATCGGCCCCCTTCAGCCCGCCCTTGCCGGCAAAACGCTCGGCGACGTCGAGCTGGTCGGCCGCGAGGATGTTGACGCCGAAGGCGCCGTAGCGGCGGATCAGCGGGAAGGACGAGGCATCGCGGTTGATGCTGACCAGCAGCGTCGGCGGATCGACCGCCAGCGAGGTCACCGAGGTCACCGTCATGCCGGTAATGTCCTTGCCCCGCCCGGCGGTGATGACGCTGACGCCGCCGGTGAGGTGGCGCATGGCGCCGCGGAAATCGGCGGACGAGACGGCAGTTTCAGTCATGAGATCGCGAGGCACTACATTCATGGCATGGTCCCCGAAGCGGGGTTCCCCTGTATTTAGCCCGTCTTATTCGCGAGAGGGCGCCTGAGAGGCTGGCGAGCGTGGTGTAAAGCGCTGATGCGGCGTAGGATTCGGTTGCGAAGCCACCCCATCACCTTCAACCGCGAACGCCACGCCCGCCATGACCGATGATACGATTTCAGACCACTATCGAGAAGCAAGAATTCAACACAAATAAAACCTCTGCCTCGCGCTCGATCTCTTCATGCTTGATAGTCTCGTTTCGGAGGCTGATCACCCTACCGCGTCTAATAGGCCGCTCGCGCCGGTTTCTTTGGACGCGGCACGACCGCGACTCCACGTTTCGGCACAGAAATGATCGGGAGTCACTCAATCTTTCTTCAACTTAACCCGTCTTATTCGTAAGAGTGCGCCTGAGGGGTAAAGCGCTGATGCGGCGTAGGATTCGGTTGCGAAGCCAACCCCATCACCTCCAACCGCGAACGCCACGCCCGCCATGACCGACGATACGATTCCGCCCTTCTCGTTTCCAGCCGTTCACGCCAAGAAAGTCACAGCTGCCTTCGATGGTGGGCGCCTAACCTCGAACGGGGGCGTGATGCTTCTGGCGATGGCCGAGCGGCGTCTCGGTTTGGCCAACAATCTGGCCCGGGTGTTCCCGGATCGGCGCGATCCGACGCGGGTCGTGCACAGCCTGGTCGATATGCTCCGCGCTCGCATGTTCGCGATCTGCTGCGGCTACGAGGACGCCGACGACCTCGATCATCTGAGGTCCGATCCGGCATTCAAACTGGCCTGCGGACGGCTGCCGGACACGGGCCGGGATTTGTGTTCCCAGCCGACGCTGTCGCGGCTGGAGAATGCTCCGCGCCTGCGCGACGTGATCCGGCTGACCTACATTTTGGTCGACGCATGGATGGATAGCTACCCGCGCGAGCCGGCATCCGTCACGCTCGACATCGATGATACCTGCGACGTCGTCCACGGCCATCAGCAGCTCTCGCTGTTCAACGCTCATTATGACGAACGCTGCTTCCTGCCGATCCACGTCTACGACACGGAGAAGAGCCGGCCCGTGGCCGTCGTGCTGCGGCCCGGCAAGACGCCGGGCGGCGTCGAGGTGCGTGCCCATCTGCGCCGCCTGGTACGGCATATCCGGACGCGATGGCACAACACGCAAATTACGTTCCGTGGCGACGGGCACTATGCCCGGCCGGAGGCCATGGCGTGGTGCGAGACCAACGGCATCGACTACATCTTCGGTCTGTCCGGCACCAAGCCTCTCGCCAGAAAAGTCGACGAGGTCGCCGACGACATCCGCACGCGACGCGCCATCGAGAACCTGCCGGTTCTGCGTGGCTATACCGAGACGCGCCACAAGGCAAAGTCCTGGGATCGCGAACGGCGCACTGTCGCCCGTATTGAGGCGACGATGCTCGGCCTCGACATCCGCTTCGTCGTCACCAGCCTCGATGTCGGCTCGGCCGAGTGGATCTACGACAGCCTGTATTGCGCGCGCGGCCAAGCAGAGAATCTGATCAAGCTGCATAAGACACAGCTCGCCTCCGACCGCACCAGCTGCCGTTCGGCGCTCGCCAACCAGGTCCGTCTCGTGCTCCATACGGCCGCTTATTGGCTGATGCTGACCGTGCGCGACGCCATTCCCAAAGCCCGGGAATTGGCCGCTGCCGAGTTCGCGACGCTGCGTCTTCGTCTCTTGAAAATCGCTGCCCGTGTGGTCGAGACCACGAGCCGCATTCGCCTTGCGTTTGCCGCGGCATGTCCCGAAGCCGACCTGATCCGCGGCTTGCCAGGCGCGTTGCTGCCGCTCGGTCCTTGACCGGCGGGGCGTCCGCCCCCCGTTCGCCCAACCTATACCTCAAGCGCGTTGCAAAGTACGGGTCGTCAGGCGGTGAAAAGCCGAAGGCAATCCTGTGCGCCTCGTCAGACAAGATGTGCGGCCGCATCAATCGGGCCAAAAAGCCGCACTCTCACGAATAGGACGGGTTAGGTACGATCGTCCGCCGACAAAAGATGGCTCAGGATCGAGCCTTCGAGGCTTGCGAGCTCGGCGGAGCCGCGTTCGCGCGGCCGGGCGGTGTTAACCGTAACATCGTGGGCAATCCGGCCCTCGTCGATCACCAGGACCCGGTCGGCCAGCGCGACGGCCTCGGCGACGTCGTGGGTCACCAGGATCGCGGTAAAGCCCTGGTCGCGCCAGACCCGCTCCAGCAGCCGCTGCATCGAGATGCGGGTCAGCGCGTCCAGCGCGCCGAGCGGCTCGTCGAAGGCGAGCACACGCGGATGGGAGACCAGCGCACGGGCGAGCGCAACGCGCTGCTTCTGGCCGCCCGACAGCACCGACGGCCACTGATCACGCTTGTCGGTCAGCCCAACCTCGGTCAGCGCCTTCTCGGCGCGCGCATGCGCATCACTGGATGAGCGATTACGGCCGAGACCGACCTCGACATTGGAGAGCACCCTCGCCCAGGGCAGCAGCCGCGGCTCCTGGAACATCACGCGGATGTCCTCGGGCTGGACATCCTGGTTGAAGCTGATGCTGCCGGCGTCGATCTTTTCCAGGCCGGCGATCAGCCGCAAGAGCGTGCTCTTGCCGCAACCGCTCTTGCCGACGATGGCGACGAACTGGCCGGCGGGAATGTGCAGGTCGATGCCGCGCAGCACCTCGTTGTCGCCGTAGGATTTGCGCAAGCCACGGATGCTGAGCGGCAGGCCTGTCGTCTGCGCCGGGCGCTCCTCGCGCACGACGCGTGCCTGCGGTACGAAATTGGCGCGGCTGGCGAGCTCGGTTTCGGGAAGGGCCGTACGAAGAGCTGTCTGCATGTCACTCTCAGCGTTTCTGGAAGGCGGGGTGCCAGGAGAGCGTCAGGCGCTCCAGCACACGGGAGGCGCTGTCGGCGAGCTTGCCGAGCAGAGCGTAAATCAGGATCGAGAGCACGACGACGTCGATCAGCATGAACTCGCGCGCCTGCATCGCCATGTAGCCGAGGCCTGAAGACGCCGCGATGGTCTCGGCGACGATCAGGGTGAGCCACATGATGCCGAGCGCAAAGCGGATGCCGACGAAGATCGAGGGCAACGCGCCGGGGAAGATCACGCGGCGGAACAGCTCACTGTCGGTCATGCCGTAGATGCGGCCCATCTCGATCAGCTGCGGGTCGACGGTTCGGATGCCGTGCAGCGTGTTGAGGTAGATCGGGAAGAACACGCCGAGCGCCACCAGGAACAGCTTTGCGCTCTCGTCGATGCCGAACCACAGAATGACCAGCGGGATCAGCGCCAGATGCGGCACGTTGCGCACCATCTGCAACGTGGTGTCGGTGAGCTTGGCCGAGAGCTGCGACAGGCCGTTGGCGAGCCCGAACGCGAAACCGATGCCGCCGCCGATCAGGAAGCCGATCGAGGCGCGCCAGAACGACACCCAGATGTTGCGGACGAGCTCGCCGGAGAGCAGCAGCTTCCAGCCGGCGAGCGCGACATCGCTCGGCGCTGGCAGCACGCGAACCGGCACAAAGCCGGTGACGCTCGCGACCTGCCAGATCGCGATGATGGCGAGCGGCACGATCCACTGGATCAGGCCGTCAACCCGCGGCAGGCGGAAGCTGCGCGGAAGTGAAACGCTGTCGATCAGGCTCATGACTCAGACACTCGCTGCTGCGGACGGTAATCGCTGCCGACGGTCTCGCCAAAGGGACCGCCGTTGAAGTGCAGCTTGGTCACGTTGCTCGGCTGCTCCAGCGAGAGCAGCGGGAATACCAGCTCGGCAAAGCGATACGCCTCCTCCAGATGCGGGTAGCCCGACATGATGAAGGTATCGATGCCGATATCCTGATACTCCTTGATGCGGGCCGCGACGGTCTGGGCGTCGCCGACCAGCGCCGTGCCGGCGCCACCGCGCACGAGACCGACACCGGCCCACAGGTTCGGGGCGATCTCGAGCTTGTCTCGCTTGCCGCCGTGGAGCTGCGCCATGCGCTGCTGACCGACGGAGTCCATGCGGGCAAAGTTCTTCTGCGCCAGCGCGATGGTGTCGTCGCTGACATGCCTGATCAGCTCGTTCGCGGCGCTCCAGGCCTTCTCATTGGTCTCGCGGACGATCACGTGAAGACGAATGCCGAAGGAGAGCTTGCGGCCGCGCGCAGCTGCGACCTCCCTCACCTTCGCGATCTTCTCGGCAACCAGAGCCGGCGGCTCACCCCAGGTGAGATATTTGTCGACAGCGTCGACGGCGACGTCGATGCCGGCATCGGACGAACCGCCGAAATAGAGTGGCGGCCGCGGCGACTGCACCGGCAGAAACAGCAGCTTGCCACCCTCGACATGGATGTGCTTGCCCTCGACATTGACGGTCCTGCCGGCGAGCAGGTCGCTATAGACGCTGAGGAACTCGCGGGTGACCTCGTAGCGCTCGTCATGGCCGAGGAAAATGCCGTCGCCCTTGTTCTCGACGGGATCGCCGCCGGTGACGACGTTGACGAGAAGCCGGCCATTGGTGACGCGGTCGAGCGTCGCCGTCATGCGCGCCGCCACGCTCGGCGATTGCAGGCCGGGGCGGACAGCCACGAGGTAGCGCAGCCGCTCGGTGAACGGCGCAACCGAGGAGGCGACGATCCAGGAATCCTCGCAAGATCGCCCGGTCGGCAACAGCACGCCGTAATAACCGAGCTGGTCGGCGGCCTGCGCGATCTGGCGCAGATAGTTGAAATTGACCTCACGGCCGCCGATGCCGGTGCCGAGATAGCGGCCGTCGCCGTGGGTCGGCAGGAACCAGAGGATGTTGGCGTTGGATTGCATAATCATGTGCTTGCTCACGATCCTGGTTTCCGGGCCACGTCGGAAATCTTGATGGATTTGGGGATCAGGTTGAGCGCGAAGAACGCATCCGCAACCTGCTGCTGATCGGCGATGACGGCATCGGTGATCGGCTTGATGCCGTAGGCCTGCCGCTTCAGCGCCACCTCGACCACGGGGACCGACAGGCCGATCGCCGGCGCCAGCTGCTCGGCGACCGCATGGATGTCGCCCTTGGCCCAATCGTCGACCGAGCTCAGCTCAGCCAGCACGGCGTCGACGATCTTCGGGTTGGCTTCGAGGAATTTCTTCGAGGCGAAATAGAACTGGTAGTTGGCGACGATGCCGGTGCCGTCGGCGAGCGTGCGCGCGCCGGTGGCCGCTTCCGCGGCGGCCTGGAACGGATCCCAGATCACCCAGGCGTCGACCGCGCCGCGCTCGAAGGCGGCGCGCGCATCGGCCGGCGCCAGGAACACCGGCTCGATCTCGGAATATTTGACGCCCGCCTTCTCCAGCGCCTTGACCAGGAGATAGTGGACGTTGGAGCCCTTGTTGAGCGCGACCTTCTTGCCCTTGAGGTCCGCGACCGATTTCAGCGGGCTGTCCTTCGGCACCAGGATCGCCTCGCCCTTCGGCGCCGGCGGCTCGTAGGCGACGTACTGGATCGGCGCGCCGGCGGCCTGCGCGAAGATCGGTGGGGCCTCGCCGGTGTTGCCGAAATCGATCGCGCCGACATTGAGCGCTTCGAGCAGCGGCGGGCCGGACGGGAATTCGGTCCACACCACCTTGTAGCCGTCGGCGGCGAGCTTCGGCTCCAGCGTGCCCTTGCTCTTGAGCAGCACCAGCTTGCCGTATTTCTGGTAGCCGATGCGGACGACCTTGGCTTGGCTGTCCTGGCCATAGGAGGTGCCGACCGCGGCGGCGACGATGCCGATCGACAGAACGATGGCGGCGATCAGACGTTGAACGATGCGCCTCATGTTCAAACCTTTTGATATGGGGAGATTGGTCGGCACGATCAGGTCGCCGCGCTGCGCCAGACGATGTCGCGAACGACGACCGGCTTCGGGATCAGGCCGAGCTTGTAGAAGCGGTCGGCGACGCCCTGTTGGGTCACGACGATGTCGTCGGTGACGGGGCCGACCACGAAGTTCGCGCGCTCGGCCGCGACGGCCTGGATGTCCAAGGGGACGCCGGTGACGGCGGCGAGCCATTTGGCGACCTCACCGCGGTGCTGTTCGGCCCATTTGCCGGTCGCGGTCGTTACGTCGACGATCTGTTGCAGGAAGGAGCCGTGGTTCTTCGCGAACTCGCGGTTGGCGATGTAGAAGGAGTTGGTCTTGGTGACTTCGCGCGAATTGATCAGGATGCGGCCGCCCTGCTTGGTCTCGCCGATCGCGAAATAGGGATCCCAGATCGCCCAGGCCTCGATGCTGCCATTGGCAAAGGCGGGACCGGCATCGGGCGGCGTCAGATAGACCGGCGTGATGTCGGCATAGGTGAGCCCGGCCTTCTCAAGTGTCTGGACTACGACATTGTGGGCGCTGGATCCCTTGGTGAAGCCGATACGCTTGCCCTTCAGGTCGGCGATCGAGCGGATCGGCGAATCCTTCGGCACCAGGATGCCCTGTCCGTTGGTGATGGGCTGGCCCGCGGCATAGACGATCGCCGCTCCGGCGGCCTGGGCGAACACCGGCGGGGAATCGCCGACCGAACCGAAGTCGACACTACCGACGTTCATCGCCTCCATCATCGGCGGGCCCGAGGAGAACTCGACCCATTTCACGAGGATTGAAATGCTTTTCCAAGGAAGCCTGCTGGCGCGTGATAACCAGCACGCCTGTCTTCTGGTAGCCGACACGAATTTCCTTCACCGCGCCCTGCGCGTTCGCGCGGGAGGCAAATGCAGCGGCGGCTGCGGTTCCAACGGAGAGCTTGAGAAAGTCGCGACGCTGCATTCCACACTCCCGGCCGCCTGCGGCCGTCATTCCCTTGCGTTGCAGGAATGATGGTGCGGGTCGGCGGAGGTGTCGAGACGCCAAGGAAAATAGCGATGCGAGCACTGCGCGTGTGGCGAAGCGCATGATTAATCTTTCAAGCGGCTGCGCTCATGCAGAGGGATTTTTCCGCACGCGAATGTGAGAACCACGGGAATCTCGTCGACGCTCCCAGGGCCGGAACATAAATTGTCGAAAACAACCCCATGCACAGTAGCCGACCATAGTCCGATCAATGACTTACGTATTATCCGAAATTCATTTGACCCGTCGGGCAAAACAGGCGCATGATGGCATCATGGCAGTGTGTGGCTCGGGGCCTCCGACAAGGCGCGATCAGTGCTCGCGCACCCAGGGATCGGACGAGAAATAGCAATTCTCGAGCACCATGCGATCCCCGGCGCGGAAACTGACGCGACATCGACGCCACACCTTTGTCTGATGTTTGCCGTCGTCTGACGTAAGACGTCGGAGATCCACACGATCGGCCGTCGCCAGCGGTAACGTCCGTCCCGATCCCAACCGTCGCAAACCGCCGCGGCCGCATGCGATGTGGACACTGGTCATCGTCCCATCTGGCCTGAAGCACCAGGTCCGCGAACCCCACTCCTTGCCGGGCGGCCTCTGGGCGTAAGGCACAAGCGAGGTCTGCGTCCAGCAGCCGGAAATGGAGGACGGTCCGGCGGCGCGCGCCGGTACGACGACCAGCAACGCGATCAGCGCCGACGCGGCAGCCAGAGACGATTCAAGCCACGGCTTGGGCCAGAACTGGATGGACATGACGCCAATGGACATGACGTCATGTGTGTCGCCGGGGAACGATGCGGTTCAATCGTTCGACGAGACGAGTTCGCCGTCACGGCCACCGTCGTCTGGTCAGTGCGCCCACCTCACCGGCAGGTTCAGCAGGCCGCGGAACGCCCAACCGCCGATCCGCACAGGCTCATCGTCGGCAAGTTCGAGACGACTCGCCCTCGCGAACACCGTCGGCAGCGCGACGTCCGCGATCATCGCGCGCGAGGCCCAGGCGCCGGCGCAGAAATGCGGGCCGGCGCCGAAGGCGACGCTCTTGGAGGTGTCGCGCCGCACGTCGAACTGGTCGGCGCGCTCAAAATGCTTCTCGTCGCGATTGGCGGAGCCGAACATCAGGAACACGCGCTCATCTAGCTCGAAAGAGACGTCACGGATGCTCCACGGTTTTGCGATGCGCCGCGGTGACATGCCGATCGGCGAAATCCAGCGGGCATACTCCTCGAACGCCTCGAGCCAGGTCACCTCGCCCTTGCGCACGAGATCGAGTTGCTCGGGATGGGAGAGCAGCGCCCACACCGTGCCGGCGATCGCCTTGCGCGGCTCGTTCTGGCCGCCAGAGATCGCGAGTTTTACATTTGCTCGCACGCTCTCCATCGGCATGCCCGCAGCGAGGAGTACGCCGAGGATACTCTGGTCGGGGTTCTTGCGCATCGCCGGCAGAATGTCGTCGATCGCGGCATCAATGCCCGACGTCGCCGCGTGACAGCGCGCCTCGACCGCGGGATCGCCGGTGTAGTTGGCGATACCCTCGATCATGCCCTGCGACCACGAATCCATGTCCTGGAAGCCGATATTGGTGAGGCCGGTGATCGACTTCAGGCATTCGCCGGAGAACGGCAACGCGAAGTCGCGCATGAAATCGATCCGCCCCGGCGCGATCGCACCGATGATGCGGTCGGCATCGGCCTGGAACAGCGCGGTCCAGTGCGCCTTCACCGTCCTCGGCGACACCGTCGGAAACATCGCGCGCCGCTCGATTTGATGCGCCTCGCCGTCCTTGCGCATCATGTTGTGGCCCATCAGCCGGTTCATCAGGCCGGCGGGCTGGTGCGAGGAGAACACGTCGATCTGCTTCTCGGAGATCGAGATGTCGTCGCGGCTCGTCAGCAACGTCGAGCCGAGTTGCGGCACGAAGGCGATCGGCGCTTCCTTGCGCATCTTTGCGAGCATCGGATAGGGATCGGCCCAGAACGAAGCAGGGTCGATGTCGATGCGCGGCGCGGTGCTCAAGGCGGTCTCCCCTGGATTCTCGTGTTTTCCAGGCCAGACTAGCGAAATCCAGTGCCGGCGTCTGTCCCTAGCGATAGGGACGGACGGCATCAGGGCATCTCTTCACAAGACAACCAGCTTGAGCTGTGAAAACGGCGGTTGTGATCTGGTACAGACACAATTGCGTCGGCTAACATCACCGCCGTCGGGGGAAAACAATGCTGAGACTTGTAGGGCGCATCATTGCAAAAGCGTTTGCCGTGCGGGGGGCCGCCCACCTGCGCAATGGCGACGCCAGCGAAGCAATTCAAGCCTTTGCAAAAGTCATCAAGCTGGACCCAACCAATCCGGTCGGCTACGTCGGTCGTGCTGACGCCTACCTTCTGGCTGATGACCATGACCGGGCGATTGCGGATTACACCACGGTCATCGAAGGCAGCCCACGGGCGACCAATGTTTATATGTCGCGTGGAACGATGTATTATCACAAGGGAGATTACGACCGAGCTCTTGCAGACTACACCACGTCAATTGAAAACGACCCGACCGAGCCGATCAGATACATGGTTCGCGGCGGGCTCTATGAAGAACTCGCTCAGTATGACCGGGCGATTGCTGACTATACTCGATCGGCGCAGATCAATCCTGGCGATTTCCGGCATCTGCGGGCTCGTGCCGATGCCTATGAGCGGATTGGCGATCACGCCCGCGCGACCGCGGATTATGAGTCAGTGTTGAAACTGGCAAGTCCGTCGGGAGGTGCAATCGCGTGTCAAACTCGAGCTTGGGCTTTCCTCAAACTGGGGCAATTCGACGAAGCGCTGTCGAGCGTTCAAAAAGCCTTTGAGTTTGGGCCTAACAATCCCATCGCAATGGAGGTACGCGGTCACATCTTCGAAGCGTTGGGACGCCGAAGCGAGGCCATAAGTGACTTTCAACAAGCGCTCGATAGCAATCCGCGCATGACCAAAAGCGCAGAAGCCCTGCGCAGATTGACGCGCGATCCGTAATCGCCTCCCCTGCGCCGTGCGCTTACCGGCTCGATCTATCTCCGCTTCGGGGGCTGCGTGTCCATTTTGCCCGGAAGCCGAGATCGCGGACTTAGGGTACCCCGTCTAGTTCAGGCCGCGGGTCAGTTGCAGGTCGAGGACAGAGGATTGACTTACCGGGCTTCGGCGATCTTCGGTCCGGATGACAACATCTGTGCGTTAGCTGCCAGGGGCCGCTTCGACGGCGATGCCGGGTCCGGCAACCGGAAAGCGGCGTCGGCTGGCGCTCCCTGGGAGGGCCTGCGGGCGGCGGCTGCCGGAAGCACGATCACTTTCGCTCCGATTTTCACCCGCTCATAGAGGTCCGTGACGTCGTCATTGGTCAGTCGAATACAGCCGGACGAAACCTTCTTCCCGATCGTATCTGGGTTGTTGGTGCCGTGAATTCGATATTCGGTCTCGCCGAGATACATCGCCCGGGCGCCGAGCGGATTGCCGGGACCGCCCGCCATGAACCGCGGCAGATAGGGCTGACGCGAGACCATCTCCACAGGCGGATGCCAATCCGGCCATTCTGCTTTGCGGGCCACAGTCTGTTCACCGGACCATGTGAAACCTTCGCGGCCAACACCGATGCCGTAGCGCATCGCTTGCCTGTCGTTCAGAACGAAATAGAGGAATGTGTTTCCGGTATCGATGATCACGGTGCCCGGCGCCTGACGGCTGGCGTAGTCAACCACCTGCCGGACAAGTGCTCCGGGAACGCCAGCGTCGGCTTTGGGTGGTTCGACCAGAGGCGCCGGGGCCGGGATCGGAGCCGGGACCGGAATCGCAGCCGGAGCTGGCGCTGACGCACGAACCGGAGTCGACACGTAAACCGGAGTTGACGACGCCTGGGCCTGTTGTGCGGACGGTTTTCGTATCGGTTGCACGTCCGCCGGGCTAGACAGCAAGCTATACCCCACGACGGCGACGGCCACGGCGCCAATCGCAACTCTCGCGGCCATGGGTATTGCGAGGGCCTCTGCCTTCTTACGTTTGGCCCGCTTACTCATGTCTTTCCCCAGGTCACTATGCCTGGAAGAGGTACCCGGCAAGATTTAAGAAACTTCGAAGCGACGTCACACGGACTGGAACCGTTAGTCGTGGTTAACGCCGAACTCTTGTTCGGCAATGTAAAAATTGGGCATACCGCTCGATATTCAGGTCGCGACGAGGACGACGCGCTTCTCATCGCGAAACGAGTCGAGGTCTGAAGCACCCGCGGAGAAAACGCACTCAGACCTTAACCTGCGCTCAGTCCGACAGCCGACATTTTGGCGCCTGAGACAAACGACAGCTAAGGGCCACTAGCGGAAGTAAAGTGCCTACTCGATCACCTCGTCGGCTGTAGCGAGCAGCGACTACGGTAAGGTCGAGCGTCTTCGCGGTCTTTGGCGGATTTCAAGGCACGTTGGCTCGGTGGCCTGTTCATGTGACGCGACGAAGCCATCGCACGATCTCATCCACACAGTTAGGATGGTTGTAGATCCCGTGCCGCAGCTGCCAAGACGGCTTGCTGCGTGCCTGCCCCATAGAGGATTGATGCAACTGAAAGTATATCCCGTGGAATTCCAACAACGAAATTTCCAACATCCATCGCAAACTAAAAGGCCGTTCGAAGGATCTCGGTTTGGGCGAAGCCGCTTCGATCGGCCTGAGGGTGATTGCCTCCACCTGGCCCAACGTATCCGGTACTGAGTCAACCGCAATGTCGCAACTCATCCCGTTGACCAGAAATTCTCGCCCAAAGAAGGATTTAAATGCACCGGGAACAAAGAACAATATCAGTGCGCCAAAGAAAACGCCGATCATCAGGCCTCCCATCCATGTTCCCAATTTCGATTCGTCATTCAGCCCGAAAAACGAACCCAGCCAGACAAAAACAATGACCACCGCGTAGATCGCGGGGATCGCTGCAATTAGGGTAAGGAAGCTCAAACGCGAGCCGATGGAGCCCGCCGCGAGCGATAGCGAGGCTTCATCATCCACGCCGCGGATAACAAGCATCCGCGACATTGCCGCACCTTTAGTATCGTAGTGAGCCAACTCTTCGATGGCATGCGCTGCATCCGGGTTGGTGAAGACTTCATTCAACCATTCCATAATGAAAAAGCCCGCTACTCCACTCAACACCGCGATAATCAAGAACACCAGGTCCTCATTGTTCGCGATTTTTCTCACAGCAAGCAGAAGCTTTAGGCCCAACTTTTCAGACACGATCTCGTCAAGAACTAGCAGACTAACGAAAAGCGTTATAAAGATTGCTCCAAGCATAAAGAGCTTGACCCAATATGACAGTTGCAAGGACGTGCGCGCAAACACCCTAAGAAACGGCGTCGCCAAGGTGACGATCCGGATCCGGCCTGTCTTGGAGTCGAGATGTTGCAAGGCACGCAACGCCACGTTTCCTCCGTGGCTATGGGCAATAATGACGGCTATAGTGTCAGGGTCCTCCAAGCCTTCTCTCAGTTGTTTGGATAGGTCTCTCGCTGCGCGGTCGCGGGCATGAACGGAATTGGCCCCACTCCAGAGAAATGCGCGGATCGGCCAATCGAGCGACTCACTTTTGAGTGCGGCGTCTAGTCCGTCGCAAAACTGCGAACCCTCCTCAAACCACCTCTTGGTCTCACGGAAGTAGCCGCGTCTTAGGTCTGACATCTTGGGGAAAATCCCTCGGCCCCACGTACCGTGCACGAGAAGGATTGAACACCGGCTCACCCGTGCAGCATCCGCAGGGGTGTCATCCATCGCAGGGGAGATCACGGACCTATTTTCGTTAGAGGCGGGCATGATCATCTCCGCGTCCCTTCGGAAAATCATAGTCGCTTCAAACTAAGATGGCCGATCGTCCGCGGTCAACTTTGCAACAAAATCTGCCATGAGCAGACGCAGCCAACCCGACCTATTATTCGATCAGCTCGTCGGCAACAACAAGAAATCGCGTCGCCTCATTCAGTCCTCCTCGATACCGTCTTCGGCCAACCCATGGCACCACGGTGCGTAGCTCGCCGCCAGTGGGCTAAGGATTAGGATTTCGGCTTGGGTCAAAACGCGACGATCCCGGCGGACGGACTGCGCATCCGCTTTGCGCCTGCAAGCAGACATCGCGGACTAAACGTAGCTCTTAGTTCAGGCCGCTTGGCCCCGCGAGCAGGCGCAGCACAATCGCAAACAACTCGTTCTGCGAGGAGATCCCGAGCCGCTCATAGGCACGCTTGCGGTAGGTCAGGGTCGAATGCAGGCTGATGCCGAGCGTCTGCGAGATCGCCTCGGAGCTGAAGCCGAGCAGGATGCGGCGGCAGACGTCCTGCTGGCGCGGCGTCAGCGCGGAGAGTGGCGCGCGCGTTGCGAACAGCGCGGCGAGGTTCTGGTCGAGCGTCGCGGTGGCCGCCTGCTGGAAATGACGCGCAACGCTGGCGCCGATCGCAGGCGCAATGGCCTGAAGCCGCGCACGCTCGGCGTCGCCAAAGCGGCCCTGGGCCGTGATGCGGTAGAAATTGACATAGAAGCAGGTGTCGCCGACCCAGATTGCTGTCGCATATTTGTCGACGATATCAGAGTCATTGAAGAAGATTTTCCGGTAGCGCGCGCCATACATGCGCGGCGCGAACGACGGCAGCATGATCGGCGCGCTGCCCTCGCCTTCGAACAGCGCATCACGATTGGGATCGGATTCGTGGAACTGACCGGCATAGGCCGCGCCGAGATCGCTGCCGATCGGGATGTTGCCGGCGTCGAGCAGACAGCTCGCCGCGCCGGTGCGCGTCAGGGCAAACACCATGCAATGGCCGACGCCGGCCTGCCGGCGCAACGTGTCGATGAGGACATTCGGGAAATCAGGTCGGCCGATGGCGAGCACCGCCGGCGCGATGTCGTTCGCCGCTGGAGTTGAGGCCATGCCGTGGGGCCGCATTGGTTTCCTCCGCAAAAGTTCTTTTGGCGGAAGATATCAGCAAGAGGATTTGGCAGGAAGTCGGAGACGGCGGCTTTTGCCGCTTCTGGGTCCCGGCCCTGCGCAGCAACGCTACGCGTTGCAGCGCGTCCGGGACACGAGAGTGTTGCTGGTCGATGCAGAGGATGGTCTCGTGCCCCGGACGCAGCGCAGCGTGACATAAGCGCGTTTACGCGCGTCTTCGACGCGCTATGGCGCTGCTGAGCCGGGGCCCATGCCGGATGCAGCGCCCCTACCCCGCCGCGGCCTTGGCCGGCGCGACGTTGATCGCGAGCTTGCCGTAGCGATCCGTAAACGCCTCGGTGTCGATCTCCTCCAGCTTGATCTCGCCGCTCATGACGCCCTGCTTCCACGCCGCCTGGGCCGGATCGTTCTGGAACTCCGGCATCACCTCGCGGCCGAACAGCTCGAGCGATTCGCAGATGTGCTCGTGGCTGTTCTTGCCGGCCTGGTTGAGCAGGATGACCTGGTCGATATGCGACGACTGGAAGCGCTTCAGCTTCCTGCGGATGGTCTCGGGCGAGCCGATCAGGCCGCCGCGCAGCGCCGCCTCCTGCGCTTCCGGATTGTCGCGCTTCCACTTGTTGTACTCGTCCCACATGTTGACGGTGTAGGGCGCGGGACGCTGGCGGTTCTGCGAGGCGCCGTAGAACCGCAGCGCGAACTGGAAGAAGGTGGCGCCGTCGGCGCGCGCACGCGCCTCCTCATCCGTCTTGGCGCACATGAAGAACGAGACCAGCGCCATGTTCGGGTTGATCTCGTAGTCGGCGAGCTTGTGCAATCGCTTGGTCATCGCGTTGTAATAGGCGTGCACCCAGGCGTGCGCCGCGTCGGCGCTGACGAACTGGAAGCCCAGCGCGCCAAAGCCGTGGCGGCCGGCGCGCTCGATGGTCGGCAGCTGCGAGCAGGCCATCCACAGCGGCGGGTGCGGCTTCTGCACCGGCTTCGGCACGACATTGCGCAAGGGAATGTCGAAATACTTGCCGTGGTGCTCGCTCCCCGCATCCTTGAACATCGGGAAGATCGCCTGCACCGCCTCCTCAAAGACCTCCTTCTTGGTCTCCATGTCGCGGCCGAACGGCGTGAGCTCGGTGATCGAGGCACTTTCGCCCATGCCGAATTCGCAGCGGCCGTTGGAGAGCAGGTCGAGCACCGCGACGCGCTCGGCGACGCGCGCCGGGTGGTTCGTCGTGAGCTGGAGGATGCCGTGGCCGAGCCTGATGTTCTTGGTGCGCTGGCTCGCGGCGGCGAGGAATGATTCCGGCGAGGGCGAGTGCGAGTACTCTTCGAGGAAGTGATGCTCGACGACCCAGGCGTGGTCGTAACCGAGCTTGTCGGCAAGTTCCATCTGCGAGAGCGCGTTCTGGTAGAGCTTCAGCTCGTCGCCGGCCACCCAGGGCCGTGGCAGCTGCAGCTCATAGAAGATGCCGAACTTCATGACGCCTCTCCCGCTTATTCTTGTTGCGCTCATCTTAGTGAGTGGGGAGGCGCTGTCTACGCGGTCGCAATTCCGCCGCGCGGGAGAACGCGCTTTTCGGCGCGGCGGCCATTCAGCACCACGCCGATGAAGGTGAAGCGCACCAGCAGATGATAGCTCGCCAACATCGGGAGAATCGCGACGACGAGAATGATGGCGAACTTGGTCGGCCCGGGCCAGTCGAGCTGCGACAGCACGACCTGTAGCGCCATCACGATCGGCATGTGGATCAGATAGAGCCAGTAAGACGCATCGGCGAGGTAGCGCCGGGTCGGGCTGAAGCCGGACATGAAGCGAAGTGCGAGGCCGAGGACCGCGAAGGTCGAGATCCATATCGCCGGTGCATACAGGATGGCGGAGACAAGCCTGAGCGTGGCGAAGCTAACCGGCAGTTTCGGCGCACCCGGCACGGACATCATCACCCCGACAAGCACGAAACTGATCAGAATGAGGCCGAGCGCCGGCAAGAGATTCCACAGCCAGCGTCGCTCCAAAATCCGCAGTAGATCGGTCTGCCGATGCAGCAACCAACCGAAGCCGAAGGCAGTGCCGAAGCCGACCCACGCCTGGAGGTTCGTGACGAGCGATTGATCCGGCGCCCTCACGCCCATCACATTGATCCATCTTTGATCGAGGCAGAAAGCGATGCCGATCGGGATCGCCAGAACCAGGGGCGCCAGCGGATTTCGCATAATCTGCGCAAAGAGGCGGTCGACAACCGTTCGCAGCGTGCCTGATACATCGAGCCAGACAATTGCGCCGCGCAGCAGGAGCATGGCGACATATAGCTCCAGCAGCACATAGAGAAACCAGAGATGGGTCAGCGGGAAATTCGGCAGCACCGGCGGCCAGCGAGGTGCGCCGGGGATCGGGCCGCCGTTCGGAAAGCCCGCGGCCCATATGACCACCAGGGCCATCGGCGTAAACACGATCGGCCAGCCGACCACTAGCGGCAGTCCGATCCTCTGCAACCTGTCCCTGACAAAGCCCCAAACTCCCCGGCGATGGAAACTCATTCGGGCGAAGAAACCCGCCATCAGGAAGAAGGTCGTCATCCGGAAGACGTGGATGGCGAAGAACAGCAGGCCCAGGGCCAGGCTTTGATGGGTGTCCTGGATGATCCAGATCCTGGTCGGGGCCGGCACGAACGACAAGGTCGCGTGCAGGACGATGCCGAGCAGCAGGGCAAAGCCCCTGACCGCATCGAGCGCGTGCAGCCGTTCCGATGCAGGGGCGATGGCGGTCGATCGGGACATGGACGGACTCGCTTGCTGGTGAAAGGCTTGTTTCCGGCAATCTGCCCGATCAAGACGGGCGAGGGATCAAGGACACACCGACTGGCCGCCAACCCGCGCTTGCCGTGATCGACCGTGGACTACGATCATGGCGATGCTGGTATTGATATGACTTGCACCGAGACGTTCATCCGGCTGAATGCATCCGCCGGACCATCCCACGTCCCGGAAAGCGGAGAGGCCCTTTCCTGTTCGCGCGTCACGGCGACGGGTATGTGTTCACTGCCGACGATCTTGTTGTTGGTGGGATCATAGCCGCGCCACCCGGCTCCGGGGATATAGATCTCGGTCCAGGCGTGCGTGGCGCCGTGTTGTCCCTCGGCCATCTGGATGTAGCCGGTGACAAAGCGCGCACCAAATCCCCAGTAGCGGGCAGCTTCCATCATGAACACCGCATAGTCACGACAGGTCCCGCTGCCGAGCCGCAGCGTTTCGTTGGGTGATTGAACCCCGTGAGCCTCGCGGGAAACGTATTTGAACGATCGGTAGATGTGAGTATTCAAATTGTTCAGAAGGTCCAGCGTGCCGATCAACTGACCGGGTTTGTAGAGATCGCGCAACCATTCGAGCAGGGCGGTGGCGTCGTAGAGATAGCTCGGGAGACGATACACCGTCAGCTCAAGCTGCTCCTCCGGGGGATATTGGAAGGGAAATGAACTGGCGAATGGCGCAATCCGCCATTCAATGGGGTCGTCGTGGTAAAGGTCGACGTCGACCTCGCTTGCGATCCTGAGCGTGTCGGATAATTCCAAAAAGGTCACGACTGCGATGGCATTGTCGTAATTGTCGCGCAACCAGCGAACTTCGGCGTTCGGCTCGATATCGACCGACCCTCTCACGATGTGGACGTCATGTCCCTCGCGAGGCCGCATCATGGCTCGATGAGTGCCGAAGGTGACCGGCTGATTGTAAAAATATTCGGTCTTATGAATGATTCGGATTCGCCTCATATGAAGCTCCCGCCACGTAGCAGCGATGGATGTTGCGGCGCCCACTACCACTGGTAGTAGGTCGCGGGCATTTCCGAGGCAAGAGAAGATGTAAGCGGCCTGACCCCCGAGCCGCAAAGCATCTTCGCTTTTGGGTAACGATCGTTGCCGCTTGCTTCTCTCGCGCGCACGGAGCGCCGCGGCTCGGTCCGTTGGCCGCGCCGCGACATCCGGTCAAGTCGACGGGTTGATCCAGATCAACGCGGCAGCGGCCCTGCTGCATCTAAAGTGCAGCAAGGCAACGGCCCGGATGCCGTCCCGATTCCAGCACCATTTCAGAGAGACCGAATATGTCGGCCCCTGACGACACGACTTCGCGCGTGCGCCGTAAGCGCATGGAGATTTTCGCTTTCCTGTTCCTGACCGCGGTCGTGATGCCCGTCCTCGCGGTCGGAACGGTCGGCTCATACGGGCTCGGCGTCTGGATCTACCAGATGTTCGCCGGCCCTCCCGGCCCGCCACCCTCCCCGCATTGACCTCCGAACAGCGAAAGACAGGCATCATGGCCCAATCCACACTCAACCGCCGCGCATTGATCACCGGCCGGGTGCTCACCGCCGACCGCGTCGTCGCGCCGCCAGGTTGCGAGATCGCCAGCATCATCGTGCAGGCCCGCCCCGAGCGGCTTGCCGAGCTGGAAGCCGAGATCGCCGCGATGCCCGGCTGCGAGATCCACGGCCGCGACGCGCGCGGCAAGCTCGTCGTCGTGACCGAAGCGCCGGATGCCGGCAGCCTCGGCACCCTGCTCAACACCATCCAGTCGCTGCCGAACGTCTATTCCGCGGCGCTGGTCTTCCACGCCATCGAAACCGCCTAACGGCCGGGAGAGCCATCATGACATCGCCAAAGCTCGACCGCCGCCAGATGCTGAAGCTCGAGGCCGCCGCGATCGCGGCCGCCGCTGCGGGCATGCCGGCACCGGCGCTCGCCGCCAATCTCGTCGCCGAGCGCGACAACAGCGAATTGAAATGGGACAAGGCCGCCTGCCGCTTCTGCGGCACCGGCTGCTCCGTGATGGTCGCGACCAAGGACAACCGCGTCGTCGCCACCCACGGCGACATCAAGGCCGAGGTCAATCGCGGCCTCAACTGCGTCAAGGGCTACTTCCTTTCCAAGATCATGTACGGCCACGACCGGCTGACGCAGCCGATGCTGCGCAAGACCGGCGGCAAGTACGACAAGAACGGCGAGTTCACGCCGGTGTCCTGGACCGAAGCCTTCGACATCATGGAGGTGAAGTGGAAGGAGACGCTGAAGAAGCGCGGGCCAAACGGTCTCGCCATGTTTGGCTCCGGCCAGTGGACGATCTGGGAAGGTTACGCCGCCTCGAAGCTCTACAAGGCCGGCTTCCGCACCAACAACATCGACCCCAATGCGCGCCACTGCATGGCTTCGGCCGTCGCCGGCATGATGCGCACCTTCGGCATCGACGAGCCGGCCGGCTGCTATGACGACATCGAGGCGACCGACGCCTTCGTGCTGTGGGGCTCCAACATGGCGGAGATGCATCCCATTTTGTGGACGCGCCTCGCCGACCGCCGGCTGTCCGCGCCGCATGTCCGCGTCGCCGTGCTGTCCACCTTCGAGCACCGCTCGTTCGACCTCGCCGACATCGGCATGGTGTTCAAGCCGCAGACCGATCTCTACATCCTCAACGCCATCGCCAACCACATCATCAAGACCGGACGCGTCAACAAGGATTTCGTCGCTGCGCATACGATCTTCCGGCGCGGGCAGACCGACATTGGCTATGGATTGCGGCCCGAGCATCCGCTCCAGAAAAAAGCAACCGGTGCGGCGAAAGCCAACGACTCCACCGACATGAGCTACGACGAATTCGTAAAATTCGTCTCGGACTACACGCTGGAGAAGGCGGCCGAGATGTCCGGCGTGCCGATGAACCGGCTCGAAGCGCTCGCCGAGCTCTATGCGGATCCGAAGACAAAAGTGGTCTCGTTCTGGACCATGGGCTTCAACCAGCACACCCGCGGCGTCTGGTGCAACAACCTCGTCTACAACATTCACCTGCTGACCGGAAAAATCTCCTCGCCCGGCAACAGCCCGTTCTCGCTGACCGGCCAGCCCTCGGCCTGCGGCACCGCGCGCGAGGTCGGCACCTTCTCGCACCGCCTGCCCGCCGACATGGTCGTCACCAACAAGGAGCATCGCGACAAAGCCGAGCATCTCTGGCTGCTACCGGAAGGCACCATTCCCGACAAGAACGGCGCCCACGCTGTGCTGCAAAGCCGGATGCTGAAGGACGGCCTGATCAACGCCTATTGGGTGCAGGTCAACAACAACCTCCAGGCCGGTCCCAACGCCAACGAGGAGACCTATCCGGGCTTCCGCAATCCCGACAATTTCATCGTGGTCTCGGACGCCTATCCGTCGGTGACGGCGCTGGCCGCCGATCTGATCCTGCCGACCGCAATGTGGGTGGAGAAGGAAGGCGCCTACGGTAATGCCGAGCGGCGCACGCAGTTCTGGCACCAGCTCGTCAACGCGCCCGGCGAGGCCAAATCCGATCTCTGGCAGCTCATGGAGTTCTCAAAGCGCTTCAAGATCGAGGAGGTCTGGCCGGAGGAGCTGATCGCCAAGAAGCCGGAGGTTCGCGGCAAGACGCTGTTCGACGTGCTCTACAAGAACGGCCAGGTCGACAAGTTTCCGACCTCGGAGATCGAGGAAGGCTACGCCAACACGGAATCCAAGGCGTTCGGCTTCTACGTTCAGAAGGGGCTCTTTGAAGAGTACGCCTCGTTCGGCCGCGGCCACGGTCACGACCTCGCGCCGTTCGAGGCCTATCACCGCGAGCGCGGGCTGCGCTGGCCCGTCGTCAACGGCCAGGAAACCAAATGGCGTTTCCGCGAGGGCAGCGACCCCTATGTCAAGCAGGGCACCGACGTGCAGTTCTACGGCTATCCCGACGGCAGGGCGCGCATCTTCGCCCTGCCTTACGAGCCGCCGGCGGAATCGCCCGACAGCGAATATCCGTTCTGGCTCTCGACCGGCCGCGTGCTGGAGCACTGGCATTCCGGCACCATGACGCGCCGCGTGCCCGAGCTCTACAAGGCGTTCCCCGAGGCGGTCTGCTTCATGCATCCCGACGATGCGTCGGAAGCCAAGCTCCGGCGCGGCGACGAGGTGAAGGTGGAATCCCGCCGCGGTTTCATCCGCGCCCGCGTCGAGACGCGCGGCCGTGACCGGCCGCCGCGTAGCCTCGTATTCGTGCCGTGGTTCGACGAATCCAAGATGATCAACAAGGTGACGCTGGACGCCACCGATCCGATCTCGCTGCAGACCGATTACAAGAAATGCGCCGTGCGCATCGAGCGGGTGAACCTGTCATGATGAAACGATTTGGCATAGCCCTGCTCGCGGTCGCGATCGCCGCGGGCGCGAGCTCTCTCACCGCACAGACGGTGACGTCAGGCCTGCGCGGACCGGCCCCGCTCAATGACGAGGGCGCGGCGCCACCGATGCTGCCGAACCGCAACACGTCCGAGAGAGAGGTGCGCAACTACCCGGAGCAGCCGCCGGTGATCCCTCACACCATCGACGGCTACCAGATCGACCTCAACGGCAACAAATGCCTGTCCTGCCATGCACGGGCACGCATCGCGGAATCGCAGGCGCCGATGGTCTCGATCACGCATTTCATGGACCGCGACGGCCAGTTCCTGGCCTCGATCTCGCCACGGCGCTTCTTCTGCACGGAATGCCACGTGCCGCAGAACACCGCGACGCCGCCGGTGAGCAACGATTTCATCGACATCGACACGCTGCTCTCGCGCGCCAGCCCCGGTGGCCGCCGATGACGACGGCTGCTGACGAGCCCAAGGGAAAGGTGGAAGCCAAGCGCAGCTTTATGCTGCGCTGCTGGGACTTCGCGCGCGAGCTCGGGCAGGTGCTGATCCGGCCGAGCTCGGTGTTCGGGCTCGGCGTGCTGGTGCTGGCGGGCTTTGCGGCGGGCGTGATCTTCTGGGGTGGCTTCAACACCGCGCTGGAACTGACCAACACCGAGAAGTTCTGCACCGGCTGTCACGAGATGCGCGAAAACGTCTTCGCCGAGCTGAAGTCGACCATCCACTTCACCAACCGCTCCGGCGTGCGCGCGACCTGCCCGGACTGCCACGTCCCGCACAACTGGACCGACAAGATCGCGCGCAAGATGCAGGCCTCCAAGGAGGTCTGGGGCAAGATCTTCGGCACCATCGACACCCGCGAGAAATTCCTCGACCACCGGCTCGAGCTGGCCGCACATGAATGGGCGCGTTTCAAGGCCAACGATTCCCTGGAATGCCGCAACTGCCACAGCGCCGATTCCATGGACATCACCAAGCAGTCGCCGCGGGCCTCGGTGGCGCACCAGCGCTTCCTGTTCACGAAGGAAAAGACCTGTATCGACTGCCACAAGGGCATCGCCCACCATCTGCCCGACATGCGCGGCGTTCCCGGCTGGCAATAGGGGCGGCTGGGCCGCTTGAACCCTTGGGCCGAATGGTTAGTTTCGAGGGATGGCGAATCGCCTCGATTCTGCCCTTCCTCAAGACAGATATGGCCACTTTCACTCCGCATCAGGATGCCGCGCTAAAAGCCGTTGCCGACTGGCTCAAGGCAAAACCCGGCCGCAACGGCACGCCGCCGGTGTTCCGCCTGTTTGGCTTTGCCGGCACCGGCAAGACCACGCTGGCGCGGCACATCGCCGAAGGCGTCGACGGCGAGGTGAAGTTCGCCGCTTTCACCGGCAAGGCGGCGCTGGTCATGCGCAACAAGGGTTGCGACGAGGCCTCCACCATTCACTCCCTGATCTACCGCGCCCGCGAATCCGGCGAGGAGCAGCCGAGCTTCGAGCTGTGGGACGACGCGCCGGCCTCCAAGGCCAAGCTGATCGTGATCGACGAATGCTCGATGGTCGATGCCGAGTTGGGCCGCGACCTGATGTCGTTCGATTGCCCGCTGCTGGTGCTCGGCGATCCCGCGCAGCTGCCGCCGATCCAGGGTGGCGGCTTCTTCACCAACACCGAGCCCGATGCGATGCTGACCGAAGTGCACCGCCAGGCCCAGGACGATCCGATCGTGCGGATGTCGATGGATGTGCGCGAGGGCCGCGAGCTCGATATCGGCCGTTACGGCGAGAGCGAGGTGGTGTCGCGGAAAGAGCTCGACCCCGACCGTGTCATGGGCGCCGACCAGGTGCTGGTCGGCCGCAACAACACCCGCCGCGCCTACAATATGCGGGTGCGCCAGCGCCAGAACATCGAGGATGTCTTCCCGGTCGCCGGCGACAAGCTGGTGTGCCTGCGCAACAACCGCAAGAAGGGCTTGTTCAACGGCGGCCTGTGGCGCGTAAAGTCGCGCAACACCTCGCGCTCGAAATCGCGCATCCTCAGCATGCGGCTGTCGCCGGATGAAGACTTCGGTCACAAGGTGACAAAAGTCTCGGTGCGCGCCGATTGCTTCGAGGGCGGCGTCGAGGCGATCGCCTGGGAGCAGCGCAAGCCGTATGACGAGTTCGACTACGGCTATGTGCTGACCGTGCACAAATCTCAGGGCTCGCAATGGGACGACGTCGTGCTGTTCGACGAGAGCTTTGCGTTTCAGGATAGCCGGGCGCGGTGGCTGTACACGGGGATTACGCGGGCGGCGAAGCGGTTGAGTATCGTTGTTTGAAGCTGCCGTAGGGTGGGCAAAGGCGCAACGCGCCGTGCCCACCATTTATCCGAGCCCGCAGTAAGAATGGTGGGCACGCTTCCGCCTTCGCTCTTCGAGCTACGGCGGACAAGTCGCTTTGCCCACCCTACGGCACTGTTGTAGCCCGGATGGAGCGAAGCGTAATCCGGGGGTTCGGGTCCGCGCTCGCGATTCCCGGATTTCGCTGCGCTCCATCCGGGCTACGGTCTCTGCAAGACCTCACTTCCCCGCAACGAAATAAAAATCCTCGCGTCCCGGCGGCGAGCCGTATGAAAACGGCTGCTGCTCGTGCTTGGTGGCGGACCAGACGTCGTCGCGGACGATGTCGAACAGTTTCCGGATCTCGACCTTCGGCACCTTGATCTCGCGGGCGAGCGCGGTGGCGAAGGGGCTGTCGGCGCCGCCGTCGCCGTCCAGCGCGGTCTCGCCGTGCTTGGCGGCGTAGACCACCATGAAGCCGGCGCCGGGCTCGATGTTGGAAAAGCCCTTGTCCACCAGCTTGAGCGACAGCGTGCGCTGCATGGCCGGCGCAAAGGGATTGTCGCGGCAGGCATCCAGCATCACCAGACGCACTTTTCTCGCAGCGCCCACCGCGGCGATCACCTGCTCCAGCGCAACCGCCTGGGTCTCGGCGTCCCTGTCGGCGGCAAGCTTGGCGTCGACAGGGACGAGATAGTTCACGCCGCCGATCTCGAAACCGTGGCCGGCGTAATAGACCACCGCCCAATCCGCATTCTCCGCTTCGGTGGCAAACGTCTGCAGCGCTTCGAAGAACTTGTCGCGGGAGAGGTCGTTGACGGAGATCACGGTCTGGAAGCCGACATCGCGCAACACGTTTGCAATCATTTTCGCGTCGCGCGGCGGATTGGGCAAGGCGTGGACGTTCTTGTAGGCGCCGTTGCCGATCACGAGCGCCACGCGGCGCCCGGTGGACCCGGCCGGCGCCTGCGGCGTCAGTGCGGCCAGGCGCTCCTGCGCGATGGCGCGGGCGCGCGCGACGTCGGGCTCGTCGAACCTCGTCAGCGAATAGGCCGCCGCGCGGTAGTCGGCGCGGGCCTGGGCGAGATCTTTCCTGCGCTCGTAGATCTGGCCGCGGCCGGAATGGGCGCGCACACTGTTCGGATTGAGCTGAATGACCGTGTTGTAGTCCTTCAGCGCGGCGTCGAGGTCGCCCTTCATCACGTTGACCTCGGCGCGATTGTTGATCGCGAAGGTATTCCTGGGCTGCTTCTGGATCAGGCCGTCGCAGTCGGCGAAAGCCTGGTCGTACTTGCCCATCATGCCGTAGGTGATGCAGCGGTTGCCGGCGATCTGCGGCGCGGTCGGGTCGATCTTCTCGGCTGCCGCAAAGTCGGCAATCGCGCCGTCGAAATCCTTGTTCAGCGTGCGCATGCGAGCCCGATTGGTCCAGCCGAGCAGGAACGTCGGCGTGTATTTGATCGACAGGTTGAAGTCGTCGAGCGCGCTTTGCAGCGCGCCCCGGCGCAGATGGATGGTGCCGCGATTGTTGTAGGCATAGCCGAAATTCGCGCGCTTCTGGATGGCGAGATTGTAGTCGGCCATGGCCAGATCGTCCTCGCCCTTGCGCTCATGGGAGAGCCCGCGCAGGTTGATGGCGCCGACATTGTCCGGATCGAGATCGATGGCGGACGACAGCGCCTCGATGGCGCGGTCATAGTCGCGCTTGTTGATCAGCGCATTGCCACGCACGACGAGTGCGAGCGACTTGTCCTTGCCGCCGAGCTTATCGGCCTTCAACAGATTGTCGCAGGCCGTCGCGCGGGCCTGGGCCTCCGCCTGGCGGTCGCGACAGGTGGCGAGGTCCTCGCCGGCTTGCGGCTCGGCCGCGGCGATCGCGGCATTTGAGATCAGGATGGCGAGGGTCAGGGGAATGACACGCAGCATGTTGTCAGGTCAGCTCCAGCCACCACATGATTGAGTCGAGCGCGATCGCGCGCGTTCATCTAGCCCGGAGTTCCCGGCCTCGCCAAGCCGCGCCGTCTGAGGCTATTTTTCACAGACTCGTGTCCGTTTCCCCGTAACAATCGCCGTCTGCGCCCGTATCTCAGATGTCCGAAAACGCGGCCAAACAGGCTGTTCGCCCGTCCCCGGCCGCCCTACACTGTCAGACCTTCCGAAGAGGATCGCCATGCGCCGCACCGCCCTCGCCTCGCTGCTCGCCGCCACCACTGCACTGACGCTGGCCTTCGCCGTGCCGTCCAGGGCCGCGGAGGATGCCGTCGTGATCCCCGCGCCCACCGTGGATGCGTCGCCCGCAACCGGGATCCAGACCGCCGTCATCGCGGGCGGCTGCTTCTGGGGCGTCCAGGGCGTCTTCCAGCACACCGCCGGCGTCGTCAATGCAGTCTCCGGCTATGCCGGCGGCACCAAGGCGACGGCCGATTACCAGACGGTCTCGAGCGGCCGGACCGGCCATGCCGAGTCGGTCGAGATCAAGTTCGACCCGAAGAAGATCTCCTACGGCAAGATCCTCCAGATCTACTTCTCGGTGGCGCACGACCCGACCCAGCTCAACCGCCAGGGCCCCGACTCCGGCACGCAATATCGCTCTGCGATCTTCACCACCTCCGACGAGCAGAAGAAGGTGGCGGATGCCTATATCGCCCGGCTCAACGGCGCCAAGGTATTCAGCAAGCCGATCGTGACCAAGGTCGGCGCGCTGGAAGCGTTCTACCCGGCGGAGGCCTATCACCAGGACTATCTGACGCTGCACCCGAACCAGCCCTACATCGCCTACAACGACATTCCGAAAGTCGAGAACCTGAAAAAGCTGTTCGCGGATAACTACATTGAAAAGCCGACGCTGGTGAGCGCCAGCAAGGCCACCAACTGATCGCAAGATCACCGAAAACAAGTTCACCAAACAAACGGGAGACCCATGCCCGACACCAAGACGAAAACCACCGACGACAAGGTCATCAAGAGCGAAGAGCAGTGGCGGTGCGAATTGTCGCCGATGCAGTACGCGGTGCTGCGCGAGAAGGCGACCGAGCGTCCCTTCTCCGGCGAATATGAGCACGACCACCGCGCCGGCACCTATGTCTGCGCCGGCTGCGGCAATGTGCTGTTCGAGTCCGATGCCAAGTTCGATTCCGGCTGCGGGTGGCCGAGCTTCACCCAGCCCGCGGTCGAGAGCCATGTCGACGAGGAGCACGATGCCAGCCACGGCATGGTCCGCACCGAGGTGCTGTGCTCCAAGTGCAGCGGCCATCTCGGCCACGTCTTCCCCGACGGGCCCGGCCCGACCGGCCTGCGCTACTGCATCAACTCGGCCGCGCTGAAGCTCGAGCCCAAATAACATTGCGCGCCGGCCGGTTCCGTCGTGGAACCCGGCGGCGCGATGTGCTTTTCTCTTCTGGCGGTGCGGCCGATGCGCGCAATCCGGCAGCCGCCAGGGAGGATGCCATGACGCTTGGGACCATCCTGATCATCCTGGTGATCATCTATCTGCTGGGCGGCATGTCCGGCCGGTTCGGTGGTTACGGCTATGGCATGGGCCATTCCGGCATGGGGATCGGCGGCGTCGTGCTGGTGGTCCTGGTCGTGCTGCTGCTGCTTGGCAAACTGTAAACCATCTAACATATTGAAATTATTTGGTTTACGGCGCTCGCGGAGCTGCCATGCGCGGATTCATCATCTCCCATCGCGGGGGTCGCATTTCTGTCAAAACAGCCTATATTAGAGGGCGAAAATGACATGTGCGGCGGGCCCACTCGATAGTGGCCCCTGCCTTTCAAAACCCCACGCGCTTAAAGCCCCAGACAAGATCACGAGGTCTTTGACCATGCGTCCACTGCGTCCGTTCAACTTCAACACTTCTGCCGAGCTCTTCCCCGCCGCGATCCGCAAGAAGAAGCGTGCAGGCTTCACCTATCGCCGGTTCGGCACCGCGGCCGAAGCCGTGCAGTTCGCGATGGAGCAGTTGCCGACGGATTCGCTGAACGGCGCCTATCTTCAGGTCGAGGAAGCGCGCTTCGACCAGAACGGCATCCGCTCGCTCTACGAGAGCGAAGCCTTCCCGCTGCCCCGCCGTCCCCGGCCGGCGCCGGCCCCCGAGACCGACGCCGACGCGGCGTAAGTTTTCGCTAAGCCCGATTTGCGCTGAAAGCGCGATGGCCGAAAGGCCGTCGCGCTTTTTGCGTTTGGAGGCTCTGTCTTCTCTCTCTTCCCGCAAGCGGGGAGAGGCGAAGAAAGAAGCGCCACGCTAAATCCGTGGCTGCTTGTCGAGCCAGCGGCGCAGCAGGCGGACATTGCGCATGTTGGCGCGGAACATGACGTCGAAGGCATCGCCCGCGAACGGCACCATGCCGACCACGCCGTCGACCGCGACATTGCCGAGCATGCGCGCGGTGAGATACCACGGCGCGCCCAGCGCGCGGGCCTCTCGCACCAGCCACAGCGAGATCGCGGTGGTGATGATGTCGCCGACGATCGGGATCAGCCCGATCAGGCCGTCGATGCCATAGCGGATATTCGTGCCGGGCAGGATGAAGGCGACATCGAGCAGCCTTGCGATCGCCTCGATCCGCGCCACCCGCTGCTCCCGCGTCAGATTGCCGAACGGGTTTCCCTGGCCGAACTCGAAGCGAAACTCGCGAAACCCCTGCTCCAGTGTTTCGGGACGGATCTCATGGCCGTCCTGGTCGATGATCGGCCCGCGCGCTTCGGTGCCCGAAAAACTCCCGCGCGCGCGGGACCCGGAACGGGGTCTGAGCGGAGCAAGAATATCGTCGTCGGACATGGTCATGGCCTTTGGAGAACGCACTGGTGTGGCGGAAGTTGCCGCGCCGCGCCTGAACGTCGCGCGTTCGGGTCTAAGCCGCAGCCGGCTGCGGCTCCTCGACATATCTATGCACGAGCCAGGATGAAAGCACCGCCGGCACGAATCCGACGAGGCCGTACAGGATGAATTGCACCGTGCCCGAATCCGGCCCGCGCGAGCTGTAGGTCAGCGACGCCAGCACGAAGGCGAACAGGCCGACCAGGAGCATCCGCAGCACCGGGCCGATCCGGCGGACATGGATCAGGATGTCGTCGACCGCACCGATCATCAGCGAGGGCAGGAAGCCGAACAGATAGCTGTATTGCAGCGATTTGAAGAACACCGCGAACAGCTTTCCGACCTCGCCGAGATTGGTCTGGGCCCAATAACCGGACTGATAGGTCGTCGTCAGCAGCAGCAGGAACCCGCCGACGAACGGACCGACCAGCGCAAACACCAGATAGCGTTTCATCAAGTATCCTCATCCTTCGCCGCTGTTATAGCAGCGACGCGGGAACCTTGAATAGCGGGGCGCCGGCCCGTCCTGACGGGAACAAGCGGCAAGGCGACGAGTTCAGACAGGACTGAAATTCATACCTGCAGTCAGATTGGAGTTTGTCGATGTCCCGGAAATCCGTCCTTATGGCGACGCTCGCCCTGACAGCCCTGAGCGGCACGTCGATCACGCCTGCTCTCGCGCAGGGCCACATGGGTACGCCGCAGGAGCAGAACGCCTGCTCGCGTGACGCCTCGCGGTTCTGCCGGAAGGACCTCGGCAATGACGGCGCTGTGCAGGCGTGCCTGCAGGCCAACCGGGCCAAGCTGTCGAAGTCCTGCAGCAAGGTGTTTCAGAGCCACGGCATGTAAGGCCGGGAACGATCCCCGGCGCACGGAGAGTGAAGCCATGTTGCGCGAGGAACAGCTCTCGATCCTGCGGGACATTAGCCAGTCGGTCGCCTTTGCCGACGACCGGCACGGCAAGATCGGCGAGCTGATCGCCGACGGCTACGTGATGAAGGACGGCGATCTGTTCGAGCTCACTGCGAAAGGCGTCACGGCCGTCGAGGAACACCCCGCAGCATCAGGCGCGAGCGATGCGGAAGAAGCGAACGCGTCGTCCGATCGGTTGATCTGATCTCGCGCCGCATGCTGCGTGACGGACACGCAACAACTGCGAATTCATTCGAGCGGACCATTGCAGCCGTGTGACAATCGCGCATACTCGAATCGGGCGGCGCAGCACTTTTCGATTCGAACACCACGAGAGATCGAGCGACCACATGCGGGACCAAAGTTCCCGGCGTGAAGGCTGTGACATGCGGCAGATCAAGCCGCGTGCGGCGCCCCAAAACCAAGTGGTTCAAACCACGGAACTCGGGGACGCATTCGTCATGACACGCTACACGACCATCGTTTCGCTCTTCGCTTTCGCAACCACCGCCATCGTACTCCAGACATCGCCCGGCCTCGCCTTCTCGTCCGAAGCGCAGCAGATGTGCACGGGCGATGCGATGCGGCTGTGCTCCAGTGAGATTCCCGACATCTCGCGCGTCAGGGCCTGCATGGTGCAGAAGAAGGCGCAGGTCAGCCCCGGCTGCCGCGCCGTGATGGACCGCGAGCACGCGGCCGCGCGCAAGCGGGAGGCCGCGGCGCAATAGGCCGGTTCAATCCCGATCGGATCGCTTGAGAGTTCGATTCACCTCTCTCGTCGGGAGAGGTGAAGATCGGTCACGCGCCGGCCCTAGAGCCTTTCCCGTTCCGATGGAATCGGAACGGGGCTCTAGATTCTTGTTTTGACGCGTTTTCTTGACGCGAACCGGTATCCACTTCGCTCGAAAACGCTCTAGTCGCCCCACTGCGCGAACGCATCGTTGAAGGCGCGCTCGCCGGGTGCGCCCTTCTCGATGGCGATGATGGCGCGGCGCTGGTTGGCGTAGACCAGCGGCACGTCGAACCATGAGCGCTCTTTCAGGAGCTGGACGTTGCGGGCGCGGTCGGCGTCGACATTGGAGAGGCCGACCAGGAAGAAGCCGTCGGTGACCTTGACCGCGAGACCCGCGAGCGGCGTGCCGCGCGCCTGCTCGTTCGACTTCATCAGGATGCCCGGCACGTTGGAGATGCTGCCGCCCGGAAAGTCCGGCGGCAGGATGAAGGTCAATTCCGCAGTGTGGCTCGCCGGCAGCGACGAGTCGGTGTTGCGGCGGAACGACATCGTCATCTTGAACTTGCGGTCGGGGATCTCGATGTCGGCGCGCACGGCGACGTCGGCCTTCTGGTTGCCCGAGGCCTTGATCGGTTCGAGCCGCCACACCACCGAGCCGACATATTGCTTGCCCTTCGGGTCGGACGGATCCTCGTCATAGAGCACGACCTTCTGCGCCACCGGCGCGACAGGCTGGTCGCTGGCCGAAGGCTGGCCGACGCGATCCGGAATCTTGGGCTTGCTCTGCGGCTGGGCCGGATCCTTCGGCGCCTCCACCACCTGGGTCGGCGAGGACTTGAACAGGCCGCTCACGGTCTGGATCAGGGGCTTGCCCCAGAGGATCCCGGCGCCGACCAGGATCAGCACGATGCCGACGGCGATCGCGCTCTTGAACGGGAAGGCGGAGCCGGTGCGGGCGCGCTTCTTGGCTTCGCGCTCGGGCGCGACGCGCGGACGCGACGATGGCGGCTGCGGCGTGTAGCGCTCGGCCTCCTCGATCGACTCGTCGTAGGAATAGGGCGCGTCCTGCTCGCCGGCGCGATTTTCCAGGCTCGGCTCCAGCCGGTCGAACTCCGGCGAGGGCGAGGGCACATTGGCGTAGGTGCGACGCGCGGCACGGTTGGCCTGCGCGGCAGCGCCGCCGAGATCGTTCACGTCGGCGGTGATGTCGCGAAAACCGCGTACGCCCGGTGCCGGCGGCTGAGGCGGTGGCGGCCCGATGTCGGGCGGACGGCGCCCGGGCGGGCGATCACGTCCGGCCGGCGGAGCAGCCGGCGGCTCCGGCATTGGCGGCGCTGCCGGGGGGCCCGGCTGGCGCGGCGCGTCGAAACGCGGGGCCCGCGGCGCGCGCGGGGCGTCGCCCTGGTCATCGACATTGAAGGACGGGCGGTCGGCACGCGGCGGCGGTGGAGCCGGACGGGTGCGTGGAGCGGTCGGCTGAGACGGCGGCGGGGTGCCCTCGGCGGCGCGGGTGCTGGCCCGGCGGAAGGCGTCTCCGCTGCCGCTGCTGCGGGCGCCGCCACCGGGACCGGGGCGCGAGGCCTCCCGGGCGCGCTGGGCGGCCTCCGATTCGACCTTGCGGACGGCCTCTTCCAGCGACAGCCGTTCGCGGGTGATCTCGGATTCGGAGAGCGGCGGCTGCACGCTGCGGAGCTGCGCGATCAGGGCCGTGCGCGCGCGCTCATAGAGCGCGCGACGGCTTTCGCCGGGAGCGTTGGGGTCCAGGGCGGAAATAGCGCGGGCGATCAGCGGATAGTAATCAGCCATTTCAACTCAACTAGCGCACGTCCCGGTAAGATATCGTTAAGCCTCAAACGGATTTTGCACCAGAATAGTATCCTCGCGTTCCGGGCTGGTGGAAAGCAGTGCGACCGGGCACCCCACCAATTCCTCGATCCGGCGGACATATTTGATGGCCTGGGCCGGCAGGTCCGCCCAGGAACGGGCATTGGCGGTCGGCTCCTTCCAGCCCTCGATGGTCTCGTAGATCGGCTCGACCCGGGCCTGGGCGCCCTCGCCGGCCGGGAAGTGGTCGATCTCCTTGCCGTCGAGCTTGTAGCCGGTGCAGACCTCGATCGTGTCGAAGCCGTCGAGGATGTCGAGCTTGGTCAGCGCCAGGCCGTTGATGCCGCAGGTCCGGACCGCCTGGCGGACCAGCACGGCGTCGAACCAGCCGCAGCGGCGCGGACGGCCGGTGTTGGTGCCGAACTCGCGGCCACGCTCGCCGATCTTGCGGCCGGTCTCGTTGTCCTGCTCGGTCGGGAACGGGCCCTGGCCGACGCGGGTCGTATAGGCCTTGCACAGGCCGAGCACATAGCCGACCGCACCGGGGCCGAGGCCCGAGCCGGTCGCGGCCTGCGCCGCCACCGTGTTGGACGAGGTGACGTAGGGATAGGTGCCGTGGTCGACGTCGAGCAGCGCGCCTTGCGCGCCCTCGAACAGCATGCGCTTGCCTTCGCGCCGCTTGATGTCGAGCAGCCGCCACACCGTCTCGGCATAAGGCAGCAGCTCCGGCGCGAGCGCGGTCAATTCCTTCAGGATCACCTTGCCGTCGAACTCCGGCAGGTTGAGGCCGCGGCGCAGCGCATTGTGATGCGCCAGCAGCCGGTCGATCTTGTGCGGGAGGGTGTCGAGATCGGCGAGGTCCATCAGGCGGATGGCGCGGCGGCCGACCTTGTCTTCATAGGCCGGTCCAATGCCGCGGCGGGTGGTGCCGATCGCGGTTGCCGCATTGGCGGATTCGCGGTGCGCGTCGAGCTCACGGTGCAGCGGCAGGATCAGGGTGACGTTCTCGGCGACGCGCAGATTGTCCGGCGAGATCGCGACGCCCTGCGAGCGCAGCTTGGTGACCTCGTCGAGGAAGGCCTGCGGATCGAACACCACGCCGTTCCCGATCACCGACAGCTTCTGGTCGCGCAGCACGCCGGAGGGCAGCAGCGCGAGCTTGTAGGTCTTGCCGTTGATGACCAGCGTGTGGCCGGCGTTATGACCGCCCTGGAAGCGGACGACGATGTCCGCCTGCTCCGACAACCAGTCGACGATCTTGCCCTTCCCTTCGTCGCCCCACTGGGCTCCGACGACGACAACGTTGGCCATTCGCGGGTAATCCTCTGAAGATTTTAGATGCGCCAGCCCAGCTGACGGCCGGAGCCGTTCGCACGCGAGGCAGCCAACCGGATAAAGGAAGCGGCCTCTCTAGGCAAGCTAGAACGGGGCTTTTTCGGGGCTCAAGACGCACTTTAACCCTTTGATATCCCCGTAAAATCCAGAAGCCTTCCATGGCCATTTCGTAAGCTTCGGCCAAAGCGCGAGGCTGATCCGCCGCTGCATGGTCGCGATGCGTCCGCCCCCCGTTGATGCCACTTCGATTTCCGTGTCTTTGGGCATGCCGGGCTATCAGCCGGCCCGGGCTTGCCGGGCCGGTGCCTCGGCGTACTCCACGCGGGGGCCATAACAACCACGATGTCCGCCACCGGCCAGACCACGAGCACCGAATCATCCAGTCACGGCTGGATCGCCAACCAGCCATATCTCCTGCTCAGCATCACCGCGATGTGCTGGGCCGGCAATGCCGTGGTCGGGCGGCTCGCCGCCGGGCACATCCCGCCGGTGACACTGTCGTTCCTGCGCTGGACCTTCGCCTTCCTGCTGGTGCTGCCGTTCGCCTGGAAACATCTCGCCCAGGACTGGCCCGCGATCCGCAGCAGGCTCGGCCTGATGATCGTCCTGTCGATCACCGGCATCGGCGCCTTCAACACGCTGCAATATTGGGCGCTGGAACATACCCAGGCACTCAACACGCTGCTGCTCCAGTCGGCTGCGCCGCTGGTCGTGGCGCTGTGGTCGCTGGCGATCCTCGGCGTCCGCCTCACCGCGGCACAGGCGTTCGGCGTGGCTCTCTCGATGTGCGGCGTGCTGACGATCCTGCTGCATGGCGATTTCACCACGCTGTCGAACATCGCGTTCAACAAGGGCGACCTCATCTTCATTGTCGCGCTGATCATCTTCGCGCTGTATTCGGTGCTGACCCTGAAGCGGCCGCCGATGCACGGCCTGTCGTTCCTTGCCTTCACCTTCGGCGCCGGCGCCGCCTGCCTCATCCCGCTCGAGATCTGGGAGTTGTCCGCGCGTCCGGTGATGAAGATCGACGGGCCGAACCTGCTGACGCTGTTCTATGTTGCGGTGTTCCCATCGACGCTCGCCTATCTTCAATCGCGGCGTGCGCCTGATCGGCGCCAACCGCGCCGCGCCGTTCTTTCATGTCGTGCCGGTGTTCGGCTCGATCATGGCGATGGCATTCCTCGGCGAACACCCGCAGGCGTTCCACTTCATCGGCTTCGCGCTGGTGCTGGCCGGCGTGTTCGTGGCGTCAAGGAAACAGGCGACGTAGCTTCTTCCTTCTCCCCTTGTGGGAGAAGGTGGCGCGAAGCGCCGGATGAGGGGTTGCTTCCGCAGACTCAAATCGAGAGGCGGACTCGCGGAGAGAGACCCCTCACCCGCCTCGCCGCTGTCGCGGCGAGCCACCCTCTCCCACAAGGGGAGAGGGGAAGAGGCGTGCCACGCGACAGCGCTACTTCGTCCTGAACTTGCTGTACGCTTCGTTCGTCGCGATGATCCCAGGCCCTCGATGTTCAACATATTAACCGCCAATGACACCTCCTCAAGCCATGCCTGCATTGTAGCCTTGCGGCCGCGAGACTTGTGTCACAACAAGAATCCGGCGCAAGGTCGCATCCAACGCCAATGACGATTGCTTCGCCCGCGCCAAAGGCCTCGAATCCGGCCAGTTGGCTCAACAACCAGCCTTACCTGCTGCTCAGCCTGAGCTCGCTGTTCTGGGCCGGCAACATCGTGCTCGCGCGCCATGTCGGCGCACACGTGCCGCCGCTGACGGTGACCACCATCCGCTGGTTCGGCGTGTTCCTGATCCTGTTGCCGTTCGCCTGGCCGCATCTGAAGCGCGACTGGCCGAATTTGCGCAAGAGCCTGCCGCTGATGCTGTTCCTGTCGCTGGTCGGCTTTGCCTTCAACAACGCGATCTCGTACTGGGCGATGCAATACACCGAGGCGCTGAACGCGCTGCTGATCCAGTCGGCCGGACCGCTGTTCGTGGCGCTGTGGTCGCTGGCGCTGTTCGGCGTGCGGCTGACGGGTGCGCAGCTCGCCGGCATCGCGATCTCGCTTCTCGGCGTGCTGATCATCATCCTGCGCGGCGATCTCGCCGCGCTCGCGAGCATCAGCTTCAACAGGGGCGACATCATGTTCGCCTCTTCGCTGGTGGCGTTCGGGCTCTACTCCGCCTTCATCCCGCGGCGGCCGAAGATCCACCAGCTCTCGTTTCTCTCCTTCACCACCTTCTGTGGCGCGACGATGCTGCTGCCCGCCGCGATCTGGGAAGCCCTAAGCGGCCGTGTCCTGCAACTCGACGGGGTGACGCTTGCGACGCTGGGTTACATCCTGATCTTTCCCTCGACGCTGGCCTATCTCTTCTTCAACCGCGGCGTGGCGCTGATCGGCCCGAACCGCGCCGCGCCGTTCTTCCATCTGGTCCCGGTGTTCGGCTCGGCGATGGCGATCGTCCTGCTCGGCGAAAAACTCCAGCCGTTTCATCTGATCGGCTATGCGCTCGTGCTCGCCGGCGTCGTGTTCGCCTCTCGCCAGGGTTCTGCGGTGAAATAATTCCGCGAGGTGGGTGACAAACTCCCGTCTTCCGATTTTTGCGAAGAGAAGCTAGGTTCCCCGCCAACGAAAAAGAGGGAACGTCCAGACATGCTGTCATCACTGATCCGCGCTCTGCGCACAGCCGGCGCAGCCGCATCCGCCGCGCAGGCCGACAATTATCCGAGCCGCAACATCACGCTGGTGCTGCCATTCGCGGCCGGCAGCGGCACCGACACCACGACGCGGCTGATCTCGCAGCATTTGTCGCAGGCGCTCGGCGTCGGAATCGTGATCGAGAACAAGGCGGGCGCCAACGGCATGATCGCCGCGACCTATGTCGCGCGCGCCGCCCCCGACGGCTACACGCTGCTGGTGACGACCAACACCACGCATTCGGCCAATCCCTACCTGCTCAAGAGCCTGACCTACGATCCCGTCAAGGACTTCACCCCGATCGCGCGCACCGGCGACCTGCCCTTCATGCTGGTGATTCATCCGGAGGTGCCGGCCAAGACCGTCGGCGAGCTCGTCGCCTACGGCAAGGCCAATCCGGGCAAACTGAGCTACGCGTCGGGCTCGTCCTCGGCGATCGTGTCGGGTGCGACCTTTGCGCACAATGCCGGGCTCGATCTCCTGCACGTGCCCTACAAGAGCTCGCCGCCGGCGCTCAACGACGTCATGGGCGGCCGCGTCTCGATGATGTTCGTCGACATCCTGACCGGCCTGCCCCACGTCAACGGCAACGCGCTGCGCGCGCTCGCCGTCACCACCAAGGACCGCTCGCCGCTGGTGCCGAACCTGCCCTCGATGCAGGAGGCCGGCGTGCCCGACTTCGACATCTCGTCGTGGCAGGGCTATTTCGGCCCCGCCAGCATGCCCAAGGAGATCGTGACCAGACTTAACGCCGAGATCAGGAAGATCGTCGAGAAGCCTGAGATCAAGGCCCAGCTCGCCACGCTCGGCATGGACGCCTTCTCCGGCACGCCGGAGCAGCTCGGCACGTTCGTGAACGAGCAGCTGGTGCTGTGGGAGAAGCTGATCACCAACGCGAAGATCGAGAAGCAGTAGGGGGTCTAGGAAGGTGTCATCGCCCGCCTTGTGCGCAATTGCGCACTGGGGCGGGCGATCCAGTATTCCGAGACGTTGGTGATTGACCCGATGGGCCGCGGCGTACTGGATGCCCCGCCTTCGCGGGGCATGACAGCCGAAAAGTTGAAAAAGAAAAAAGGTGGGCACGGCGCTTGCGCGCCTTTGCCCACCCTACGAATTCGGTACGTTCGGCTTTACGCCGCGCGGACCTTGGCGAGGAAGCCGTCGACGGCGCTGCGCAGCGCGCCGGACTGGCTGTCCAGCTCGCGGGCGTTGGTGAGCACGTCGGTGGCAGCAGAGCCGGTCGCCTCCGCGGCCGAGGTGACGCTGCCGATATTGGCGTTGATCTCGTTCGAGCCGGCCGCGACCGACTGGATGTTGCGGGCGATCTCGCGGGTCGCTTCGCCCTGCTGCTCGATCGAGGCGGAAATGCCGGCGGTGATCTCGCTCATTTCGGCAATGGTCTGGGTGATGCCGGAGATCGCCGTGACCGCGTCGCTGGTCGAGGTCTGCATCGCCGCGACCTGGGCGGAGATTTCCTCGGTCGCCTTCGCGGTCTGGTTCGCCAGCGCCTTGACCTCGGAGGCCACGACCGCGAAGCCGCGGCCGGACTCGCCGGCGCGCGCCGCTTCGATGGTGGCGTTGAGCGCAAGCAGGTTGGTCTGCGCCGCAATCGAGTGGATCAGCTTGACGACCTCGCCGATCTTCTCGGCGCCGGTCGAGAGCACCTGCACGGTGGCGTTGGTGCGCTCGGCATCGCTGACGGCCCGGCTCGCGACTTCGGTCGAGCGCGTGACCTGGCGGGAGATTTCCGCAACCGAGCTCGACAATTCTTCGGCGGCTGCGGCAACCGTGCCGACATTGCCGGAGGCTTTTTGCGAGGCGGCGCCGACCGTCGCCGCACGCGACGAGGCGTCGCTGGCCGTCGCGGTCATCGACTGCGCCGTGCTCTGCATGCCGGCGGCGGCCGAGGAGACCGAGCGGACGATGCCGTTGACGCTGCGTTCGAAATCGCTGGCGATGCCCTCCATCGCGCTGCGACGTTCCGCCGCGGCACGCTCCTTGGCATCGGCTTCGGTCTTCTCGAGGCCGCGGATGCGGACCGCGTTGTCCTTGAAGATCTGGACGGTCGAGGCCATCGCGCCGACCTCGTCGCCGCGACCAACCCCGGGAATCTCACCCTCGAGCTTGCCGTCGGCGAGATCCTTCATGCGGGCGCCGAGCAGCTCCAGCGGACGGCTGATGCCGCGGCTGATCAGCCAGGCAACGCCGCCGGCGACGATGACGATGCCGAGCATGGCAAGACCTAGCAGCCAGTAGACCGGGCCCATCTTGGCGTCGATGTCGCTGAGATAGGCGCCGGTGCCGAGATACATGTCGAAACCGGGCACCGCGACGGCGTAACCGATCTTGCTGATCGGCGTTTCCTGGCCGGGCTTCACGTAATCATAATAGAGCAGGATCGAGCCGTTGGCCTTGACGCCGTCCATCAGCTCGACGGAGAGCTTGCGGCCGTTGGTCACGACATCCATGCGGTTGGTGCCGATCTGCTTCGGATCGGGCGCGAGCTGGGTGATGCCGTCATAGGACGTGCCGAACAGATAGCCCGAGCCGTTGTCGTAGGTCATCGCGTTGCCGTAGCGGCGAAGGTCGGCCAACGCCGCATCCTTGGTCAACTCGCCGGCATCGACGCGTTTCTTCAGCGCCGCGGCGTAGTTGCGACCCAGGTCGACGATCGACTTGGCCTGGTCGATGCGCGCATTCACCATCTCGCGCTTCATCAGATAGCCGGCGAGAACACCGGAGAGGCAAAGGCCGAACAGGGTGACGCCGACAAGGATACCGAGCTTGGGGGCGATCTTCAGATTGCTCAACTTCACGGGACAGCTCCGGCAATAATGGGATACGGGCGCGCAAGGGAATCGAAAAATTTGATTCAACTTTTAGTGTGTGACCTCTTATCAACCTGTTACGGGCGGCTCCGTAGAAGCCCGGACGGAAGGCCGAAACAGTCGAATAAATCGCCGCAGCGGCAACCGACGATTGTACGCGACCGCTCCGATTTCGCGTAAAAGACGCAAAGGCCCGCCCACAAGGTGCGGGTCACAACAAGAACCGACAGACCAAATCGGGAGCAGGAAATGCCGAAATACAGGGTGGTGACGCCGAAGGGCGCGAGCTTCACGGTCGCAGGCAGCGACTATTCCTTCGAGCGAGAGGCGCTCGATCCGATCGATGCCGAGATCGTCGAAGCCCCCGCCAACGAGGCCGAGTTCATCGCCGCCGCGAAAAACGCCGATGCCATCTACGCCAAGGGCATCCCCATCACCAAGTCGATCATCGACGCACTTGATAGCTGCAAGGTGATCACGCTCGGCTCGGTCGGCGTCGACAGCGTCGACGTGAAGGCCGCGACCGCCCGAGGCATTCCCGTCACCAACATTCCCGACACCTTCATCGAGGAGGTCGCCGACCACGCCATGATGCTGCTGCTCGCCGGCTTCCGCCGCCTAGTCGAGCAGGACAGGATGGCGCGCGACGGGCGCTGGGCCGAAGGCCGGCCAGCGCTGTTGAAGATCCCGCGGCTGATGGGCCAGACGCTCGGCTTCATCTCGTTCGGCCGCGTCGCGCGTGCAGTTGCGAAGCGCGCCGCCCCGTTCGGCCTGCGCATGATGGCCTACGACCCCTTCATCCAGGAAACGCTGATGTACGACCATGGCGTGATCCCGGCGACGCTGAACGAGGTGCTGTCGCAATCGGACTTCGTCTCGATGCACGCCCCGGCAAGGCCCGAGGTGCATCACATGCTCACCGAGAAGCACTTCCGGCAGATGAAGAAAGGCTCAGTCTTCATCAATACCGGCCGCGGCGCCACCGTGGACGAGGAAAGCCTGATCAAGGCGCTCCAGGAGGGCTGGATTGCGCACGCCGCCCTCGACGTGCTGGAGAAGGAGCCGCCCTCGCACAACAATCCCATCCTCAGCATAGAGAACGTGACGCTGACCGCCCATGTCGCCTCGGCCTCGGCACGGTTCGACGAGGCGCGCAAGCGCCGCGTGGGCTACGAATTGTCACTGGTGCTTCAGGGCATGTGGCCGGTAAGCTGCGTCAATCCGTCGGTGCTGCAGAACACCGCGCTCCGCCGCTGGCAGCCCGTCAGCATGGATCGCGGCCCGAACAGCTAGGCGGCCGGCGCCAAGCGCGCCGGGAATCGGAACGGCCCTTCACCGGCGATCAACGCCGGGAAGGGAGACATCATAGGGAGGAACTGATGAGGAACGACATCACCCGTCGTGATGCCTTGGCGCTGGGCCTGTCCGCTACCGCGCTCGCGGCAACCGGTGTTGCAGCGCACGCTCAATCCGCAATCAAGGCCGCGGACGTCCCCGCACCGAAATTACCGATCGAGAAAGGCGCGTCCTTGCGCATGCTGCGGCCGGTGCGCTTCGTCCAGGCCGACGAAGACGTGTTCCGCGCCAACGCAGCCAAATTCACCAAGGAGACCGGGGTCGAGGTCAAGGTCGACTTCGTCGGCTGGGAGGACATCAACCAGCAGACCGCGGTGACCTCGAATTCCGGCGCCGGCCCCGACATCATCATCGGCTTCTCCGACGCGCCGCACATCTATGTCGACAAGCTGATCGAGCTGACCGACGTCGCCGACTATCTCGGCAAGAAGTATGGCGGCTGGCAGAACCTTGCGAAGGCCTACGGCAAGAAGGCCAAGAGCGATACCTGGATCGGGCTCCCGTTCGGGGCCACCGCCGGTCCCCTGATCTATCGCAAATCCATCCTCAAATCCGTCGGGTTCGACAAGGCGCCGGACGATCATGCCGGGCTCCTCGACCTCTGCAAGAAGCTGCAGAAGGCCGGCAAGCCCGCTGGCTTTGCGCTGGGCAATGCCGTCGGCGACGGCAACGGCTTTGCGGACTGGATGATGTGGTCGCACAATGCCTCGCTGCTGGATGAGGAAGGCAATGTCACCATCAACAGCAAGGAGACCATCGCGGCGCTGAATTTCGTGAAGGAGCTCTACCCGACCTTCATCGCCGGTACGCCGTCCTGGAACGACGTCAGCAACAATCGCGCCTATTCCTCACAGGAAATCGGGCTGACGGCGAACGGCGTCTCGCTGTATTTCTCGCTGAAGAACGATCCGGCGACCGCGGCGATCGCCGAGGATTCCGAACATCAGCTGCTGCCGAAGGGCCTTGCACCGATCTCGCCGATGTCCGGACTGACGCTGAACGCCATGGTGTTCAAGCACAGCCAGTATCCGAACGCGGCGAAGGCCTTCCTGCAGTTCATGCTGGAGAAGGACCAGTACGAGCCGTGGCTCAACGCCAACAGCGGTTACTGGTCGCAACCGCTTGCGGCCTACGCCGATGCGGCGGTGTGGAAGGGCGATCCCAAGGTCGCGATCTTCAGAGACACTATGAACAGCACGTATTACGCCGGCTACAAAGGTCCGATTTCGACCGCCACCGGTGCTGTTCGCGCGGACTATGTGACGGTGCAGATGTTCGCCTCGGTCGCGACCGGTGCGGCGACGCCCGAAGCCGCGGCTGCGGAAGCGGAACAGCGCTGCAAGCGGTACTTCCGCAGACAGAGGTAGCGGCCGACGACAACGCGGCCGTCATTGCGAGGAGCGACGCGACGAAGCAATCCAGACTGCAACTGCGGAGACAGACTGGATTGCTTCTGCCTTCGCCAAAGCTACGGCGGACAAGTCGCTTCGCTCGCAATGGCGGTGTGGTAACAGCCTAGAACAGGACAACGACCCGATGTCCGTGACCACCCTCTCCTCCCCCGTACTGGCGCACCGGCAGCAATCCTGGCTGGTGCGGTTGTTCGACTACAAGCCGTTCCTGATCGTGATGTGCCTGGCGCCCGCGATCGGGCTCCTCGCGGTGTTTCTGACCTATCCGCTCGGTCTCGGCATCTGGCTCGCCTTCACCGACACCACGATCGGCCGACGTGGCGTCTTCGTGGGCCTTGAGAATTTCCAGTATCTGCTCACCGATCCCCTCTGGTGGGGCGCGGTGTTCTACAGCGTGTTCTATACGGCGGTCGCGACCTTCGGAAAGTTCGCGCTCGGCTTCTGGCTCGCGCTGCTGCTCAACAACCATTTTCCGTTCAAGAGCCTGCTCCGCGCCATCGTGCTGCTGCCCTGGATCGTGCCGACGGTGCTCTCGGCGCTGGCGTTCTGGTGGATCTACGATCCGCAATTCTCGATCATCTCCTATTTGCTGGTCGACGTGCTGCATTGGCGCACCACCAACATCGACTTCCTCGGCGCGCCCTGGCCGGCGCGCTTCTCGCTAATCGCGGCGAATATCTGGCGCGGCATTCCCTTCGTCGCGATCTCGCTGCTCGCGGGCCTGCAGACCATTTCGCCCTCGCTCTACGAGGCCGCGATGCTCGACGGCGCCAGCGCCTGGCAGCGCTTCCGCTACATCACCTTCCCGATGATGATGCCGATCCTCGCCATCGTCATGACCTTCTCGATCATCTTCACCTTCACCGACTTCCAGCTCGTCTACGCCATCACCCGCGGCGGCCCGGTGAACTCGACCCATTTGCTGGCGACGCTCGCGTTCCAGCGCGGCATTGCCGGCGGCGAGCTCGGCGAAGGTGCCGCGATCGCGGTGTCGATGATCCCGTTCCTGGTGTTCGCGACGCTGTTCTCATATTTCGGCCTGGCGCGCCGCAAATGGCAGCAGGGAGAGGCCAATGACTGATACTGTCGCGCAGCCGGCCGCCGTCGCCAACACACCGCCCGACACCATGGCTTGGGATTCCGGGCTGCGGCGGCTGATGATGATCTACCTGCCACTCGGCTGCTTCGTGCTGATCCTGCTGTTTCCGTTCTACTGGATGGCGATCACGTCGTTCAAGCCGAACGCAGAGCTGATGAATTTTAAGGATCACAACCCGTTCTGGATCACCTCGCCGACGCTGGCGCACGTCAAGCACCTGCTGTTCGACACCGCCTATCCGCGCTGGCTGTGGACAACGATGATTGTGGCGATCGGGTCGACCACGCTGTCGCTGATCGCGAGCACGCTCGCCGCCTATGCCATCGAACGGCTGCGCTTCCGCGGCAGTCCTTATGTGGGCCTCGGCATCTATCTCGCTTACCTCGTGCCGCCGTCGATCCTGTTCATCCCGCTCGCCACCGTCGTGGTGCAGTTCGGCCTGTTCGATTCACCGATGGCGCTGATCCTGGTCTATCCGACCTTCCTGGTGCCGTTCTGCACCTGGCTCCTGATCGGCTATTTCAAGTCGATCCCCTACGAGCTCGAGGAATGCGCGCTGGTCGACGGCGCCACGCGCCTCCAGATCCTGCGGCGGATCACGCTACCGCTGGCGGTGCCCGGGCTGATCTCGGCCGGCATCTTCTCCTTCACGCTGTCCTGGAACGAGTTCATCTACGCGCTCGCCTTCATCCAGAGCGGCGCGAACAAGACCGTGCCGGTTGCGATCCTGACCGAGCTCGTCACAGGCGACGTCTACCAGTGGGGCGCGCTGATGGCGGGATCGCTGCTCGGCTCGCTGCCGGTTGCGATCTTCTATTCGCTGTTCGTGGATTATTACGTCTCCTCGCTGACCGGCGCGGTCAAGGAGTAACACGGGCTAAGCAAGCCGCTCCTTAAGGCGCGGCGTGGCCCAGTCGAGAAAAGATCGGAGCTTGAGTGGCTCGGGTTTGCGCTCCGCGTAGACGATATGCACCGGCCATGGCGCCTGTTCGAATGGCTCCAGCATCAAAACGAGCTTTCCGGCGCGCCGTGCGGCTTCCATCTTGTACGACATGACTCGGGTGATGCCGGCACCCGCGATCGCGGCTTCGACCGCAGCCTCGGAGTCGCTCAAAGTCAATCTCGACCGGATCGGCACCGCTACTTCGCGGCCGTCGATGACGAACTTCCAGTTCCGCTGAGCCGCGAGGCTGTCGATACTGATACAGTCATGAGCAGCCAGATCGGCAGGCACCTTCGGTTGGCCGTGCTTGGCAACATAACCGGGACTCGCACAGAGCACGAACCGGACCGAGCCGACTCGGGTCGCGATCAGGTTGCTGTCCGGGAGGTTGCCGATGCGAACCGAAATGTCGATATTCTCCTCGGCCGTGTTGACAATGCGGTCGGTCAGGACGAGCCGTAGCGCGATGTCTGGAAAGGCATCCATGAATTCGAGCGCGATCGGCAACAGGTGCATGTGTCCGAGCCCCCAGGGCGACGTGACCGCGAGATCTCCTTTCGGAATCCTGTACTCGCCGGAGACCTCGCGCTCCGCGTCGTCTACCTGCCCGATAATGCGCTTGCAGGCTTCGATGTAGGATCGTCCGACATCGGTCAGCTTCATCTGGCGCGAGGATCGCTGAAATAGTTGGGCCTTCAACCGCGCCTCCAGCTCGGCGACCGTGCGGCTGACTGTCGCGACCGGCGTGTTGAGGCGCCGCGAAGCGGCTGAAAAGCTTCCTGTCTCAGTGACCGCGACGATCACCGACATTGCCTCCAACCGGTGAGCTATGGCGGAATCTGGGTGATGACGGTGTGAGGAAGGCGGCGTATCGAGGCGGGTGACGAGCCTGCCAGAACCTCTCGAGGAGAGCGATACGCCATGACCGAGACTACCAATGTTCTTGCTTTCCGTCAGCCGTCCGCGGTTGATGATCCACTGACCGATATCGTTCGTGCCGGCGCGCGGGACCTGCTTGCCAGGGCGATCGAGATCGAGGTTGGCGCGTTTCTGGCCAGCACGGCCAATCTGACGCTGCCCGACGGTCGAGCGCGCCTGGTCCGACATGGGCACGGTCCGGTGCGCGAGATTGCGACCGGCATCGGTCCGGTGGAGGTCGCTCGTCCCAAGGTCCGCGACCGCGGAGCGAGCGGGCCAGGCGACCGCCTCCGCTTCAGTTCGGCAATCCTGCCGCTATGGGCGCGGCGGACGAAGAGCCTGGATGCCTTGATCCCGGTCCTCTATTTGCGCGGCATCTCGACCGGCGACTTCCAGGAGGCGCTCTCGGCGCTGCTCGGCAAGGATGCGCCGAACCTGTCGCCTTCGGTGATCGCCGGCCTGAAGGCCGATTGGCAGGTCGAGTACGAACGCTGGCCGAGACGCGATCTGTCGGCGCGTCGCTATGTCTACATCTGGGCCGATGGCGTGTACCTGCAGGCCCGCATGGAAGATCACAGCGAATGCATGCTGGTGCTGATTGGCACCACGCCGGAAGGCAAGAAGGAGCTGATCGGCTTCCAGGTCGGCGTGCGCGAGAGCGCGCAGAGCTGGCGCGAACTCCTGATCGACCTGCGGCAACGCGGGTTACGGATTGCCCCGCAACTCGCCATCGGCGACGGCGCCCTCGGCTTCTGGAAGGCACTGGACGAGGCCTTTCCCGGCACGCGGCACCAACGATGCTGGTGCCATAAAGTGAGCAACGTACTCGACAAGGTCGCCAAATCCGTGCAGGGCCCCATGAAGAACGACCTGCGGAACATCTATCTGGCCCCACACCGGGCCGAAGCTGAAACCGCGATCGACGTCTTCGTCGAGAAATACCACGTCAAATACGGACGTGCGGTGGAGTGCCTGATCAAGGATCGCCATGCGCTGCTCGCCTTCTTCGACTTCCCTGCTGAGCACTGGATCCACCTACGCAGCTCGAACCCGATCGAGAGCGTCTTCGCCACGGTGCGCCACCGAACGGTGCGGACCAAGGGATCGCTGTCGCAACAAACTGCGAAGCTGATGGTGTTCAAGCTCATCGACGCCGCATCGAAGACCTGGCGGCGATTGAAGAGCACGAACCAGTTGCCGAAAGTCATCGCCGGTGTAAAGTTCATCGACGGAATCGAAGTCATTCCGAACACTGAAAGCCACGCCGCCTGATCAGGCCGCGTCACCCAAAATCAGCCATAGCTCCCAACCGGTCCATCGGATACGCTTTCCATATCTTGAGAAGGTGCTTCTCAAGCATACCGTCTGCTCCCCACAGCGACAATCGGCTACGCGGTGGATATGCGCAAAGCCGCCGTGCGTTTTGAATGCCGTCGCCCGGCCGTCAATCGAGGACGCTATGGAGTTAGAGACCAGAGCCCTGCTGTCGCGCCGCAATTTCTGTCTCTGCTGCCTGAGCGGCGCGACGATTGCCGCTACTAACGGTTGGCTTTCGCCGCGGCAGGCCTACGCTGAAGCGCGAGGCCTTGTCAGCCTGATCAAGGACAGTGCGGCGACATCGCCGATCACCACGCACAAACTCCGAGGCAACATAGCCGTGCTCGAAGGCTCCGGCGGAAATGTCGCGGTCCTGACCGGTCCCGACGGCAAGGTTTTAGTCGATGCCGGCATCCGCGTCTCGCGTCCCCAGCTCACCAAAGCGATGGCCGATCTCGGCGCCGATCCCGTCACCCATCTCGTCAACACCCACTGGCATTTCGATCACGCCGATGGCAACGAATGGCTCCATTCCGCTGGCGCCAGGATCATCGCGCAGGAGAACACGCGAAAGTACCTCCTCGAAGTTCAGCGCGTAGAGGACTGGGACTACAATTTCCTTCCGCTGGGACCAGGCGGCATCCCCAGCGACGTATTTTCCAGCACCCATGAGCTCAGACTCAACGGAACCTCGATCGGCCTGAAATATTACGGGCCCGCGCATACCGACAGCGACATCTCCGTCACCTTTGCAGAAGCCAACGTCGTTCATGTCGGCGATACCTTCTGGAACGGCATCTATCCGTTCATCGACTACTCGACCGGCGGCAGCATCAACGGGATGATCGCGGCTTCCGAAGCCAATCTCGCGGCGACCGGACAGGATACGATCGTGATCTCCGGTCACGGCAAGCCGGTTGGCAACAGAGCCGAACTCCAGGCGTTTCGCGACATGTTGGTGACGATCCGCGACAACGTCGCCCGTCTCAAGAGCCAGGGACGAACGCGGGACGAAGCCGTGGCCGCCAAACCGACCGCGGCCTTCGATGCGATATGGGGGCAGTTCGTGATCGACCCCGGCTTCTTCACCCGGCTGGTCTACCAGGGCGTTTGAAGCCGCGGACGACTGACGTCCGCAAAGCCACCGATTCTGGACAGGGAGATCGACATGAAAAGTGCAGAGGTCACGCCGCCACAAACCCGTATCGATCGTCGTTGCCTGGTCCTTGGATTGTCCGGAATCGCCGTTGCCACCGCTTCGCCGGATGCATCGGCGAAACCGCAGCGTGACGGCCGCGGCGCCACCGGTTCTTATCCGGTCGTCTACCATCGAACCAAATCCGTCGACGGGATCAAGATCTTCTACCGCGAAGCGGGGCCCAAGGATGCACCGGTGGTGCTACTGCTCCACGGCTTTCCGACCTCCTCGCACATGTTTCGCAACCTGATCCCAGCTCTGGCGGACCGCTATCACGTGATCGCTCCCGACTACCCCGGCTACAGCCAGAGCGACATGCCACCGCGCACATCGTTCAAATACACCTTCGATCGCTTCGGCGAACTCGTTGACGGCCTGCTCGGCCAGCTCGGTGTCACCCGCTATGCGATGTACGTCATGGATTACGGCGCCCCGGTCGGCTGGCGGCTGGCGCTCAAGCATCCCGAGCGCGTCAGCGGCCTGATCGTGCAGAACGGCAACGCCTATGACGAAGGGCTGAAGGAGTTCTGGAATCCGATCAAGCAATACTGGGCCGACGGGTCCGATACCAGCCGACAGGCATTGATGAAGCTGGTCACGCTGGAAACGACGAAATTCCAGTACACCGACGGCATGTCGGACGTGAGTCGGATTTCACCCGACAATTGGGTACAAGATCAGGCGCTGCTCGACCGGCCCGGCAACAGCGATATCCAGATGGACCTGTTCTACGATTACCGGACCAATCTGCCGCTGTATCCCGCGGTGCAAGCCTACTTCCGCAAGCACAAGCCGCCGACGCTGATCGTCTGGGGCAAGAACGATTTCATCTTCCCGGCCGACGGCGCCCATCCCTACAAGCGCGACCTGCCGCAAGTGGAGTTTCACCTGATCAACACCGGTCATTTCGCGCTCGAGGACAGGTTCGACGAGATGGTTCCGCTGATCCGCGACTTCCTCGCCCGCAAGATCGCCTGATAACCTGGAAGGAACGAACATGAACGCGGCCCTCCACGTCGTGGCCGCTCTGGCGGTCTCCACAATGTTTGCGGCAGCCGCCGTCGCCCAAAGCGCCCGCGACGTGCGCGGGCCCTCTCCGCTAGTTGCCATCGACAAGCAGGCGCCCGCCCGCCTGATAGTCGATCCACCGCTGGCCGAACAACTGACGCAGGGCCTCGTCTTCATCCAGTACACCACGGAAAATCTCCGGATCGTGCCGGTGTTCGGCAAGGGCGCGCTCGACGTGTCGGCGCGCATCGGTCACGTCCACATCACGGTCGATGATGCGCCCTGGCATTTTGTCGATGCCAGTGGCGAGACCGTGATCGTGGTCGGACTGCCTCCGGGCCCGCACAAGGTACTGTTCGAGTTGGCCGATCCCACGCACCGCGTGATCGACAGCAAGACCATCAGCTTCGAGATTCCGGCGCGCTCTCCGGCACCGCCGAAACAATAGCTGCTGCGGCGTTTGGCCCGCTTTCACAAAACTGCAACATGCGATCCGCATAAGGCGTCGTCCACTAACAGGAGACGCACATGCGCGCGACTTTTCTCAGCACCGTCGCAACGATCATTCTCACCGCGAGCACCGCGCTTGCACAGAACGAGGGTGAATTCCCCGCGAAGCTCGCCGGCCACGTGGTGATGCCGGCCGCGACCTTCATCGACGCGCCGGCCGACGCGCCTGCCGATCTCAAGACCTCGGGCAAATACACCACCGGCAAGCGCGTCGACGCGCTCGGCACCGTGATGGGCAAGTCCTATGAGCGTGCGACCGGCGTGTCGCTGCCGTTCAAGGGCCAGCCGCTGCAGGGCCATTCCGGCATCAAGCACATGCCCGACGGCAGCTACTGGGTCATCACCGACAACGGCATGGGCGCCCGCGCCAACTCGCCGGATTCGATGCTGTACCTGAACCGCTACAAGATGGATTGGGCGAGCGGCAAGATCGAGCGCCAGGAAACGATCTTCCTGCACGATCCCGACAAGAAGGTGCCGTTCCGCATCGTCCATGAGGACACCCAGAAGCGCTACCTCACCGGCTCCGATTTCGATACCGAGGGTTTCCAGATCATCGGCGACACCTTCTGGATCGGCGACGAGTTCGGCCCCTATATCCTGAAGGCCGACAAATCAGGCAAGATCCTCGGCGTGTTCGAGACGGTTGCCGACGGCAAGCCGGTGCGCTCGCCGGACAACTGGGCCGTGGCGACGCCGGGCGCGCCGGGCGCCACCTACACCAACGTCAACCTCCGCCGCTCCAAGGGCTATGAGGGCTTTGCGTCGTCCAAGGACGGCAAGTTCCTCTACGGCCTGCTCGAGGGGCCGCTGTGGGACGCCGACAAGAAGGATTGGGAGAAGGTCGACGGCAAGGAAGCCTCCCGCATCCTCGAATTCGACGTCGCCGCCGTAAAATTCACTGGCCGCTACTGGCAGTATGTGTTCGAGCAGAACGGCAACGCCATCGGCGACTTCAACATGATCGATCAGGCCTCCGGCCTCATCATCGAGCGCGACAACGGTGAAGGCACCCCCGACAAGGCCTGCCCGCAAGGCACCCGCGGCGAGAACTGCTTCCCTGACATCGCCAAGTTCAAGCGCGTCTACAAGATCGAGCCGACCGACGCCAATGTCGGCAAGCCCGTGCGCAAGATCGGCTATATCGACCTGATGAAGATCCAGGACCCCGACAAGAAGGCGCGGAAAGCCCTCAATGACGGCGTCTACACCTTCCCGTTCTTCACCATCGAGAACGTCGATCGCGTCGACGAGACCCACATCATCGTCGGCAACGACAACAACCTGCCGTTCTCGTCCAGCCGCGATCCCAACAAGGCCGACGACGACGAGTTCATGCTGCTCGAGGTCGCGGATTTCCTGAAGGCGAAGTAAGCCGACGCTTTCTCCTCTCCCTTTCCCCGTTCTTACGGGGAGAGGGCTGGGGTGAGGGGCTCTATCCACGAAGGCGGTGGGAGTGCGGCTCGCGGAGAGTCCCCCTCACCCGGAATCCGCGCTTTCAGCGCGTATTCCGACCTCTCCCCGCACGCGGGGCGAGGTAGAAAGAGCGGGCTACCGCACGATAAAGTCCACCGGAACGGTAAAGCTCATCGAGCTGTTCTTGATCTCCGCCGGGATCGGCGGGAACGGCGAGGCCTGGTGGATCATCGACGTGGCCTTGGCATCGAACGCGGCAACGCCGGACGGGCTGATGCGACTGGACATGACCTGACCGTTGCGGCCGATCGTGAAGCTCACCCGGACCAGCCCGCGCTGACCGTTGCCGCCGGACGGATAGGAGTGAAGGCGCATCAGATGCGCACGGACGCGCTGATTGTAGGTCGCAACCAGCGATGCGACCGCGCCCGCGCTCATTGCGGACGCTGCAGGTGCCTCCCGCTCGGCGCGCGGTGGCGCGCTGGTGCGAGGCGCGGGGCGCGCCTCCGACGGCTTCTTTGCCTCCGGACGAACTACTTTCGGCTTTTCGGGCGCCGGCTTTTCCTGCGGCACGATTTTCGCGGGCTCCGGCTTGTCCGGTGTCGGCTCGAGCTTCTGGTCCGGCGGCGCCACCACGTCGGGCTTCTCCTGCGGCGGTGTCGGCGCGATGGTCTCCTCGACCGCCTGCCGCTGCATCGGATCCGGCGGTGAGGCATCGGCCTCCTTCATCGCCGGCCCCGGCACCACGTCATCCGGCGTCGCCTGAGGCGCCGACGTGATCGGCGCCATATCAACCATGATCGCCGGCAGGGTGACGCCCTGCTCCGGCTGCGACCTGAGCCAGCTCATCGCAA